>NZ_JASATG010000022.1:0-81370 GCF_038440195.1 Pseudoduganella sp. OTU4001
CACGAACTCGGCTGTAAGAGGTAAAATGCTCGGTTTGCACGCAAAGGAAGCACCATCGATCCCGTCCTGACCTCCATCCTGCTGGCCACCACGATTGCCGGCGTTGCCAGTATTTCGGCAGCGGCGGTGTTTTCGTTCGCCTTGCTGTCGAAGGTGGTCGAGAAGATGGTTAGTTTGTCGGTCGGCATCATGCTGTCCACCTCCTTACTGCACGCGCTGCCGGAGGCGTTTGAGTCCGGCACCGACCCGCGCCACCTGTTCGGCGCCTTGCTGGCCGGCCTGCTGGCTTTCTTCCTGCTCGAAAAACTGGCTATCTTGCGCCATTCGCACCATCACGAGCACGATGGCCACCACCATCACCACGGCCACGATAAGGCCGAGGCGGGCCGCGCCGGCTGGATGATCCTGCTGGGCGACGGCATGCACAACTTCACCGATGGTATCCTGATCGCGGCGGCCTTCCTGGCCAACCCGCAGTTGGGCATCGTCACCGGCGTGGCCATCATTGCCCATGAAATTCCGCAGGAAATCGGCGATTTCATCGTCCTGCTGAACGCCGGGTTCTCGCGCACGCGCGCCTATGTCTATAATCTCCTTTGCAGCCTGCTGGCCGTGGCCGGCGGCCTGCTCGGGTATTACACCCTGGACAAGGCCACCAACCTGATCCCTTACGTGCTGGTGTTCGCGTCCTCTGGCTTCATTTATATTGCGGTCAGTGATTTGATGCCTCAAATGCAACGCCGCGCTACCATGCGCGAGACTATCCCGCAAGTGTTGTTGATCGCCCTCGGTGTGGCGATTGTGCTTTTCCTGACAGCTACCGCGCACGATACGCACTAAGTAGTTTCCGCCTGGCATCTTTTTTGCTACGCTAGGGGGAATAGGAGACCCCCATGCTCGACACTGCGACTGAAAACCATAACGCCGATTCCCTGATGGCCGCCTTCCAGCGCGGCGCCGGCGTGCAACCGAACTGGCAACTGACGCCGGAATTCATGGAAATGCTGGGCAAGCTGGTCGCTACGTCGATCGGCGGCGCCCACAGCCTGCTCGAAACGCGCGCCGAGCTCAAGCGCGATATCCACGCCGACGCCACCGTGGTGGTGGTGCGCAACAACAATCCCCTCAAATTCCTGCCCGATGGCCAGGCCGCCCTGACCCAGATGCTGCGCAAAAAGATGCCTGGCTTTATGGGCCCGGTGGAGGCGCTGGAAGATGCCTTTGCCGACCTGTCGGCCCACCAGCAATGTGTGATGGCCGGCATGGAAGGTGCGGTGGCCGAAGCGCTGGCGCGTATCTCGCCGGAGGCTATCGCCGCGCGTCATCGCAGCGGTGTGCTGGCGGCTGCCGTGCCGGCGCTGCGCAAGGCGGCGCTGTGGGACCGCTTCTGCGCCAAGCATGCGGCGCTGGCCGAGGCCACGTCCGCCGATTTCCACGGCGCGCTGGGCGATGCGTTTTTGGGTGCTTACGAGCGCCGGTTGGATGAAATGGAGTAAATCATGGCCGATATGTCCCAGCGCCTGGCGCTTAACGTGGCGGAGGTGAGCTCCGTCGGTGGGCGCTCTTCCAACCAGGATGCGATCGGCCGTGCCGAACGTGGCGAGCTGGCTTGCTTCGTCGTGTCCGACGGCGCCGGCGGGCATGAGGGCGGCGAAGTGGCGGCGCGCACGGTGGTGCAGTCGGTGCTGTCGACCTTCGGCGAAAAGCCCGGCTTCAGCGCCGATGCCACGCCGGCCATGGTGGCCGAAGCGGCCATCGCAGTGGCCCGCAGCAAGAAGCAGCGTCCGGCGCTGCAGGGCATGAGCGCCACCGTGGCGCTGGCGCTGGTGGACCGCGCCGGTGCGCAAGCTACCTGGGCGCATATGGGCGACACGCGTATCTACCTGTTCCGCGCTGGGCGCCTGCTGCAGGCCACGCGCGACCACAGCATGGTGCAGCAGATGATCGATTCCGGGCTGGCTGCCGGCGCCGATCCGCGCAGCCATCCCAAGCGCAACGTGCTGTATGCCGCGATTGGTACCGACAACGAAGTGCAGCCTGCCGTGCAGCCGCCGCTGGCGCTGCTGGCCGGCGATGCGATCCTGATCTGCACCGACGGCTTATGGGAGTGGGTGGCCGAGCCGCAAATGGAAATGCTGCTGGCCCAATCGGGCACCGCGCAGCAATGGCTGGATGCGATCTGCGCCGTGGCCGAGGAGCGTTCCGGCCTGGTACACAAGGCGCGCGACAATTTCAGTGCACAAGCTATCTTTATCGGTGAGGCGCCATGAACCGGCCTGCTGATTTGCCGAATAGCCTTCCGCTCGGCACCCGTGTCGCGGAATTCGAGATCCGCGATGTGGTCGGGGAGGGCGGCTTTGGCATCGTCTACCTGGCGTTCGACCATTCCTTGCAGCGCACGGTGGCGATCAAGGAGTACATGCCGACGGCGCTGGCTTCGCGCGCTTCCGACCATACGGTGTCGGTGCGCTCCAAGCGCCATGCGGAGGCGTTCGGTGCGGGCTTGCGCAGCTTTATCAACGAGGCGCGTTTGCTGGCGCAGTTCGACCATCCGGCGCTGGTGAAGGTGTACCGTTTCTGGGAGGCGCATGGCACGGCTTATATGGCGATGCGCTATTACGAGGGGCGTACCTTCAAGGTGGTGTGCCGCGATAATCCGGAGCTGGTGACCGAGGCCTGGCTGAAACGCCTGCTGCAACCGGTGCTGGGTGCGCTGGAGGCGCTGTATGCGGCCAATATCCTGCACCGCGATGTCTCGCCCGAGAACATCATGATCCAGCCCGATGGCAAGCCGGTGCTGCTCGACTTCGGCGCGGCGCGCCAGATCGTGCAGGATATGGCGCAGTCTCTGACCGTGATCCTGAAGCCGGGCTTTGCGCCGGTTGAACAGTATGCGGATGACGAGTCGATGCGCCAGGGGCCGTGGACCGATATCTATTCGCTGTCGGCGGTGATGTATGCGGCGATTACCGGCAAGGCGCCGCCGGCTGCCGTGGCGCGCATGCTGAATGATCCGATCGAGCCGCTGGCTGTGGCGGGGCGTCCCGGCTATAGCATGCAGTTCCTGGAGGCGATTGATCGCGGGATGGCAGTGCGTCCGGAAGTGCGGCCGCAGTCGATTGCGGAGTTTGCGGCATTGTTGGGGATCGCTGATTCGCATGGTGCGGATGCAGCACATGCCGCGGCGGGTCAGCCAGTTGCCAGCAGCGCGCCTGCCAAGGCGCTTCCGGCGGAAGCGGGCGGCAAGCCGGCTGCCAAGGCTGAAGCCAAGCCGGACGCCAAGCCGGATGCCAGGATTGACGCCAAGCCGGCCGTAAAGTCGGCCAGCAAACCGTCCAGTAAACCGGCCGCCAAATCCGGCAAGAGCGCCTCGGCATCCGCAGCGGCTGTTGCACGTCCGGCAGCCGGCGGCAAGGGCAAACTGATCGGCGCCGGTATTGCCGTCGCGCTGCTGGCGGTGGTGGGCGCGTTCTGGCTTGCCAGCGACAGTCCGGTCAAACCCGCCGCCACTGAAGTTGCCAGCGTCGAGGAAGCTCCTGCCAGCAAGGCAGCGAGCGAGGCCTCGGTAGGCGCCGCGATTGCAGCCGGCGCCAGCGCCGCCGCGAGCGAAGCCGTGGCCCCAGTGGAAGCAAGCCCCCAGGCTGCCGTTGCGCCCGAACCCGCCGCACCGACCAGCGGAAGCGTCACCATCGCCGTCCAGCCATGGGCTACAATCTACGTGGACGGCGTCCAGAAAGGCATCACACCGCCTTTGAAGAAATTGACGCTGCCACTGGGCGATCATGAGGTCCGCCTGGAAAACCCTAACTTCCCAGCCTACGTGCAGAAAGTCACTGTCGACGCCAAGCGGACTGTGACCGTGAAACACGATTTCGGACAATGAATAAGAAGAAGATCTGCCTGATCGCCGCCGCGCTAGTGCTGGCCGGCTGCGAAACCACCGGCCCGCTGAAGCAGGCGCCGCAAGCGTCCGCCCCGCAGAAAGAGCCCGCGCCGGTGGCTGCCGCTCCGGCCACCCCACCGGCGCCACCCGCGCCGCCGGAATTACCGCCAGCCCGCAAGGCCCTGAACGCCGGCATCGAGATGTATAGGGCCGGAAACTTCAACGGTGCAATCAAGCAGCTGACGACCGCGCCGGAGCTGGCCAAGGCCGAGACACCGCTGCAGCTGGAAGCGCTGAAATACACCGCGTTCAGCTATTGCGTCACCAACCGCGTCACGCTGTGCCGCCAGCAATTCGACAAGGCCTTCAAGCTCGACAAGACGTTCGACCTGAACGCAGGCGAAAAAGGCCATCCGCTGTGGACGCCGTCCTTCGAGCGGGCGCGCAAGGACGCAAAAATCAAGAAGTAAGAGTCAGTGAACGACGTGTAGAGCTGGTGTGTGGCGCAGCAGGTTCACGATTTCATCGTCGTGAAAGCCATTTTGTTTCAGAAAGATCCAGGCATGGATGCTGCCCGCTTCCACATTGATGCGCATGGCAATCTGGACGATATCCTGCGTTGTATTTTCCGCAGTGGCCAGCTGTGTTCTGGTTTTCATGATTTTTTGCCCTCGCGACGAAGCCCGCTATCCCCGGCGGGCTCTCAAGCTAAATAGTCACACTTTCTCACCGAAATTTCCAACGGAAAACGACCCGGTGCGGCAAGGGCGCCACGTTGTAATACACTTGTCACAATCTTTTCGTAGGCTTTGATCATGATTTGGACAATGTTGAATACCTGGTACGCGCAGCGACTCTTGCAGCGTTCGCGACACGGCAAAGCCCTCAAGGACCTGCCACCGAGCCTATACGATTACTGGAAAAGCAGCGCACCCAACGAATACCACGGCATCCCGACGGATGCCGTTTTTTTTGCCCGCTCGGTGATCGGCCTGCTGGACTTCTTCGAATGCGCCGCACGCGACGGGACACCATGCGCCTTGCCCTCCAAAGCGGCCGATTCGGTGTGGCACGCCTGGCTGCGGCTGTCGCCGCTCAAGCTGGAAGTGTTCTGCCGCAAGCACTTTGGCCGTGTGGTACCGCATGTGGAAGGCGCGGCCATGGGCGGCAAGCTGGATGAAGGGCTGGCGGTGTGCCTGGTGCGGGCGCGCAAGGCGGAAGGCATCGTCGTCGAAGGCCCGCGCCTGCCGTCGCTCTTCCTGCTTGATAAGAAAGTAAAGATGCCGTATGGCTTCGGCTACGCCGTGCAGCGCGGCCAGCCGGGCTGCAGCCGGCTCGACGCCTCTGGCCGGTTTGACCCGCTGATCGCCTGCCCGCCGCAATTGGCGGCCGCAGGGCTGCTGGCAGCCGGCCTGATCACTACCGCCCAGTTTGAAGAGTTTGAGGCCCGCGCCCGCCAGCAAGCCAACAGCAGTGGCAGCAGCTGCGGCTCCGGCTGCGGCAGCTCGCTCGACTGCAGCAGCTCATCCAGCTGCGACAGCGGCGGCAGTAGTTGTGGCAGCAGTTGCGGCAGCAGCTGCGGCGGAGGCGGCGATTAAAGCTGAACTCGCCGGATGGCCGTCCCGTCCATCTTGGGGTCAGGCTCTTTGGTGGACATGGGCAGAGCCCGTGTCCACCAAAGAGCCTGACCCCAAGGTGGACACGGGCTGGAGTGTCAGGTGGGGCCGGTGGCGACGGGGCGCGTGCTGTCGGAGCACCACTCGGACCAGGAGCCGGGGTAGAGGGCGGCGCCGCCCATGCCGGCGACTTCCAGGGCCAGCAGGTTGTGGCAGGCGGTGACGCCGGAGCCGCATTGCATGACGGCGTCCTGCGGCGAGCCGACCAGCGGCGCCAGTTCGGTCTTCAGCGTGGCGGCATCCTTGAAGCGGCCGTCGGCTTGCAGGTTGTCTTTGAAGAAGCGGTTGCGCGCGCCGGGAATGTGGCCGCCGACCGGGTCGATGGTTTCGTTCTCGCCGCGGAAGCGGTCGTTGGCGCGGGCGTCGATGACCTGGAAGCGTTTCGACTCAAGGTTCTCCACTACATCTGCCACCGACACGGTGCGCACCAGCGTGTGCTTCTCGGCGATGTTGCCGCGCGCGCGGGCGGCCACCGGAGTGACCAGCGGCAGGCCGGCTGCGCTCCAGGAGGCCAGGCCGCCATCCAGCACAGCGACCGCGCCATGGCCTACCCAGCGCAGCAGCCACCACAGGCGGGCGGCGAACATGCCGCCGTGCGCGTCATACGCAACGACTTGCGAATCTCCGTTGATGCCCCAGGCGCGCAGCATTTCGATCAGCTGCGCGCGCTCCGGCAGCGGGTGGCGGCCACGGAACACCCCGTCGGCGCCAGTCTTTGGCCCGGACAGGTCGGTGTCGATATTGGCGAATTGCGCATTCTGGATATGGCCTTCGGCGAAGGCATTGCGGCCGAAGTCCGGATTCATCAGGTCATGGCGGCAATCGAGGATGACCCAGTTCGGGTCGGTCAGGTGCTGCGACAGGGTGTTGGCGTCGATCAGGGTGGTGAACATGCGTGGTCCTTAAACTTCGCTGGCAATAGGGTCGGTGTCGGCAATGGCCTTGCCGCGCTCCGTGCTGCGCGTATTGTAGAACGTGGCCGCCACGCCGGACAGCACGATAATCCCCATGCCCAGCCAGCTAAGCCAGTCGAAACTGTCGGCGAACAGCAGCACGCCCCAGATGCTGGAAAACACAATGCCGCTGTACTGCAGGTTGGCCACCACCAGCGTCTTGCCGACGCGGTAGGCGCGTGTCATGGCGACTTGCGCGGCGGTGGCGCACAGGCCGGTGCCGAGCAGCAGGAAGGCGCCGTAGCCATTATCGAGCGGCGTCCAGCTCCAGCCCGAGCCGGCCACATGGCCGCCGAAGCCCGCCACAAAGTTCATGCAGGCGAAGTAGAACACCACGCGGCTTTCCGGCTCGCCCGCCAGGCCCAGTTTGCGCACCTGCATATAGGCCATGGCCGTCAGCACCGAGGAGCCGATCGCCACCAGGGCCGGCACCAGCTGGTTGGCGTGGAAGGCCGGCTGCAGCAGGCAGGTCACGCCGACGAAGGAGAATGCCACCGCCAGGATCAGCGGCCATTCGACATGGTTCTTGCGGTGCCACCAGCCGTGGCCGAACAGCCAGACCGCGATCCAGATCGGGGACAGGTAGTTCAAGGTCATGGCCGTAGCCAGGGGTAGGGCGGCGATGGTGTAGTACCACAGCCAGAGGGAGGCCACGCCGACCACGCAGCGCCACAGGTGCGCCAGCGGCATGGTGGTCTTGAATGACCCGCCTTGCAGGCGGATCATCGTCCCCAGGACCAGAATGCCGATGATTCCACGGTACATCACAATCTCTGAAGTGCTATAGAGACCCGAGGCCAGTTTCACGCACACCCCCATGGCGGCGAACAGGAAACTGGCAAGTAGCATCCAGAGTGATTGCATCAGATTTCCAGCTTGCTCCGGTACCATTCATGGAAGTGCTGCATGCCGTCTTCCATCGGTGATTGATAAGGGCCGGCATCGTTTTCGCCGCGTTCCATCAGGATCTTGCGGCCGGCATCCATGCGGGCGCCGATTTCATCGTCCTCGACGCAGGTTTCCATATAGGCTGCGCGTTCGGCTTCGATGAATTCGCGCTCGAACAGCACGATTTCTTCCGGATAGTAGAACTCCACCACGTTCTTGGTGCGGTTCGGGCCCTCCGGCCACAGGGTCGATACCACCAGCACGTGCGGGTACCACTCGACCATGATGTTCGGGTACAGGGTGAGCCAGATCGCGCCATGCTTCGGCGGTTCGCCATTGCGGAACTTGAGCAGCTGCTCGTGCCACTTCTGGTAGGTGTCGGAGCCGGATTTCTTCAGGCCACGGTTCACGCCCACGGTCTGCACGCTGTAGTCCTTGCCGAATTCCCAGCGCAGGTCGTCGCAGGTGACGAAGCTGCCCAGGCCCGGGTGGAACGGCTCGACGTGGTAATCCTCCAGGTAGACCTCGATGAAGGTCTTCCAGTTGTAGTCGCAGTGGTGCACTTCCACGTGGTCCAGCATATAGCCGGTGAAATCGAGATCCTTGGTCACCGACAGGGTGCCCAGCTTCTCCATCACGTTGTAGCCGTTTTGCTCGAACAGCAGGCCGTTCCAGTTCTGCAGCTTGGCCTTCGGCAGGTTCAGGCACGGGGTGTCCGGGAAGTGCGGTGCGCCAATCAGCTCGCCCTTCAGGTCGTAAGTCCAGCGGTGCAGCGGGCAGACGATGGTGTCGGCATTGCCGCGGCCATTGAACATCAGCGCCTGGCGGTGGCGGCAGACATTGGACAGCAGTTCGATACCGTTCGCGTTACGAACCAGCATGCGGCCTTCATTTTCAGCCGCCAGCGTGGCAAAGTCGCCAACATTTGGCACCATCAGCTCGTGGCCGACGTAGCGTGGACCCTTTTTGAACAGTTCCTGCATTTCACGCTGCAGCAGCGTTTCGTCAAAATAGACGTTGACCGGAAGTTGCGCGTTGGAACGCGCCAGCTTGGCGTGGCTACCCAGATCGGACATCCAAACCCCCCTTAATTAAATATCAAACCAAGAAGAGAAAGATCCGCAAAGACCTGAATTCAGAGAATAAAAACGGTATTTCGGACAGAACCGGAGATTATAGCGTGAAATGGCCATTCCTCGCTGAACTATCTGCAAGTCGGCGCCGGTCTTGCCCTATGGCAGGATTTGCAACGTTTTCCCCGTATTAGAGCGCCGTTTTTAGACCGCCCACAGGACTTTGTTCTAAAATAGCGGGCTACACTAAAGCTATATGTCATGACCAAGAAAATGAATGCGCCCGCCACCTTCGAGGAAGCCATGGCCGAACTGGCCCAGCTGGTAACCCAGATGGAAGCCGGTCAGTTGCCGCTGGAAGCCTCGGTCGCCGCCTACGCGCGCGGCTCCGAACTGGTGAAATTCTGCGCCGGGCAGCTCGACAAGGTCGAAGCCCAGGTAAAAGTGCTGGAAGGCGATATGCTCAAGCCCTTCGCGGAAGGCGAGGAGGCTGCACAATGAGCGTGACGTTCCAGGACTGGATGAAAACCATCCAGGCCGGCATGGAGCAGGACCTGTCCTCCTACCTGCCTGCCGAAGATGTGGTCCCGACCAAGCTGCATGCCGCCATGCGCTATGCCGTGCTCGATGGCGGCAAGCGTGTGCGTCCGCTGCTGGTGCATGCCGCCGGCGCCTTGTCCGGCGCCGATGCGCAGGCCCTGAGCCGCGCCGCCGCCGCTTTGGAGATGATCCACGCCTACTCGCTGGTGCACGACGACATGCCATGCATGGACGACGATGAACTGCGCCGCGGCAAACCGACGGTGCATGTGGCCTACGACGAAGCGACCGCGCTGCTGGTGGGCGACGCGCTGCAGGCGCAGGCCTTCGGCGTGCTGGCCGGTGTCGATTCGGTACCGCCACAGCGCCTGGTCGGCATGCTGCGCCTGTTGGCCGATGCCGCGGGTTCGGCCGGCATGTGCGGCGGCCAGGCCATCGACCTCGATAGCGTGGGCATCAGCCTGACGCTGGAACAGCTGGAGCGCATGCACCAGCTGAAGACCGGTGCGCTGCTGCGCGCCTCCGTCGTGCTGGGCGCGATGGCGGGCAAGGATTTGACGGAAGCCGAGCTGGCGGCGCTGCACGATTATTCGCGCGCCATCGGCCTGGCTTTCCAGGTGGTCGACGATGTGCTCGACGCCACGGCCGATTCGGCCACGCTGGGCAAGACTGCCGGCAAGGATGCGGCGGACAACAAGCCGACTTACGTATCCATCCTGGGCCTGGAACCGTCGATCGCCCTGGCGGAAAAACTGCGGCAGGATGCGCATGCTGCGCTGGCGCCGTTCGGAGAACAAGCTCTGCGCCTGCGTGAACTCGCAGACCTGATCGTGCAGAGGAAAGCTTAAAATGAAACTGCTTGACACCATCAACAACCCGGCCGACCTGCGCAAGCTGCAGCGCCACCAGCTGACGCCACTGGCCGAAGAGCTGCGTACCTTCCTGCTCGATTCCGTCTCCAAGACCGGCGGCCACCTGTCGTCCAACCTGGGCACGGTGGAGCTGACCGTCGCGCTGCATTACGTGTTCAACACGCCGCAGGACCGCATCGTGTGGGACGTGGGCCACCAGACCTACTCGCACAAGATCCTGACCGGCCGCCGCGACAAGTTCCACACCCTGCGCCAGCTGGATGGCATTTCCGGCTTCCCGCGCCGCGTGGAATCGGAATACGACACCTTCGGCACCGCACACTCGTCGACGTCGATTTCGGCTGCGCTGGGCATGGCCATGGGCGCCAAGATCAAGGGCGAACACCGCCACGCCATCGCCGTGATCGGCGACGGCTCGATGACCGCCGGCATGGCGTTCGAAGCGCTGAACAACGCGGGCGTGGAAAAGGACTGCAACCTGCTGGTGATCCTGAACGACAACGATATGTCGATCTCGCCGCCGGTCGGTGCATTGAACCGCTACCTGGCGCGCCTGATGTCGGGCCAGTTCTATGCGGCGTCGAAGAACGTCGCCAAGTCGGTGCTGCCGGCGCCGCTGCTGGAAGTGGCGAAGCGCCTGGAAGAACATGCCAAGGGCATGGTGGTCCCGGCCACCATGTTCGAAGAGCTGGGCTTCAACTACATCGGCCCGATCGACGGCCACGACCTGGATTCGCTGATCCCGACCCTGCAGAACATCAAGCAGCTGAAAGGCCCGCAGTTCCTGCACGTGGTGACCAAGAAAGGCCAGGGCTACAAGCTGGCCGAGGCGGAGCCAATCCTGTACCACGGCACCGGCAAGTTCAACCCGGCGGAAGGCATCAAGCCTGCGCTGGCGCCTTCCAAGAAGACCTACACCGAAGTATTCGGCGACTGGCTGTGCGATATGGCCAAGGCCGACAAGCGCCTGGTGGGCATTACGCCTGCCATGCGCGAAGGCTCGGGCATGGTGCGCTTCGATAAAGAATATCCGGACCGTTATTTCGACGTCGGCATCGCCGAGCAGCACTCGGTGACCTTCGGCGCCGGCCTGGCCTGCGAAGGCCTGAAGCCGGTGGTAGCGATCTACTCGACCTTCCTGCAGCGCGCCTACGACCAGTTGATCCACGACGTGGCGCTGCAAGACCTGGACGTGACCTTCGCGCTGGACCGCGCTGGCCTGGTGGGCGCCGACGGTGCGACCCACGCCGGTAACTACGACCTGGCCTACCTGCGCTGCATCCCGAACATGGTGGTGATGGCGCCGTCCGACGAGAACGAGTGCCGCCAGATGCTGACCACGGCCTACAACTTCCCGGGCCCGGCTGCCGTGCGCTATCCGCGTGGTGCGGGCATCGGGGCGGCGATCCAGCAGGAGCTGACCGCGCTGCCGATCGGTAAGGGTGAGATCCGCCGCAAGGGCCAGAAAATCGCCATCCTGGCCTTTGGCTCGATGGTGGCGCCTTCGATGGGCGCAGCCGAACTGCTGAACGCCACCGTGGCGAACATGCGCTTCGTGAAGCCGCTGGATGTGGAACTGGTCAAGCAGCTGGCTGCCGACCATGACTACCTGGTGACGGTGGAAGAGGGCTGTGTGATGGGCGGCGCCGGCGCTGCCGTCGCGGAAGCCCTGGCGGCCGAAGGAATCACCAAGCCGATCCAGATGCTTGGCCTGCCGGACAAGTTCATCGACCACGGCGATCCAGCCAAGCTGCTGGCGCTGGTGGGGCTGGATGCTGCCGGTATCGCGGCCTCGATCAAGGCGCGCTTCGGCGACGAGCCAAGGCTGGTCGTCAACAACGGCTAAGAAAAACGGCGCCTCGGCGCCGTTTTTTTATGGCAACCGCGCCAGGCGTAAGGTCGGCGCTTCCTTGTCGCGGGCGTCCAGGGTGAGGGCGTAGCGGCCCGCGTTTTCCACGCTAAACGCCAAGGCCTTGCCATTGCGATGCAGCGGCTTGGCGACGCCGTCCTCCACCTTGCGCTTGTCTTCGCCCGGGGCGCCCAGGCTGATCGCACTCAGGCCGCGCGTGCCGACGCGCAGCGAGTGGGTGCCTTTGTTCAGGTCCAGCTCCGCGGCGTATGTGCCGTCTTCCTGTTTGCGCAGCGGGAGGCGCAGGTTATTTCCGTTGGCCGTACCGATGGCGAACAGGGTTTGCAGCCATGGGTCGGCTTTTTCCTCCGCCGTCAGCTCCGGCGCGTAGCGCAGCTCGATGCGCGCATCGTTCGACCATTCCGGTTCTGCGACCGGAGGTTGGAAGCTGTAGTCCGTCACCTCAAGCGGCATACGGCGCTCGCCGTCGACGATCTCCGCACCATCCAGCGCGCGCAGGCTGGCAAAGGAGAAGTTGACCTTCTTCTTGTTGAAGCTCATATCGCACCAGTCGGTGGTCATGGCTATCGTATTGACCAGCAGCGTGAACATCAGGCCGATTTCTTTTTTGCCGATGGCGACCATCACCTGGCACTCAAGGCGCAGGTCGCCCAGGCGGCGTACGTTTTCAGGCAGTCCGGGCGTGCGGACTTCGGGGCGGCCTTTCAGGACGCCTTTTTTGCGGTTCAGGATCAGGTCTGCATCATCGTCGTAAGCCGATTCCACACGCGGCACGCTGAAGGTGCCGTCCGGCGCAACCGGCACCGGGATCGGGTCTCCGTTGCCGACAATGCGCAGGTACAGCGGCTCCGCCGCGTCCTGTGCGGCTTGCTCAGTGCCGGAGCGCGGCGCAAGGCGGAAGCGCAATTCCGGCACCGCCGGCGCCAGCGCATGGTGCTTCTCAAACGCATCCAGCCCCGCCACGACGGCGCGGTAGGAACGCATATCAGGATTTTTCACACCCTGCACCTCGACGCTCGGCGTCGCCTCCTGGGCCCCCGCGCCAACCGCTGCACAGGCGAGCAGGATGGCGAAAACACATTGTTGAATTTTTTGCATCCGCGCAGTCTAGCAGAGCTTCACTTCAAAGTGGACCACGGAATAGCGTTAGCCGGAGCTTGCCTCTGGTGTGCACTAGCGTCAGGCGCGCTTGCAAGAAGTCTTCGCCATCGCCGTCGACTTCCTGTTCGGTGTTCAAGGGCTTTCCTGCGCCCGCCATCGCTCTCAGTGTCTGCGCTGCGCGTGGCAGGTCGAAGTTTGAGTCGGGGTGCAGTGCTTGCAGGCTGTCCAGCATGTTGGCGGCAGCGGCATACGCCGCGACCGAAGGCGCATGGTCTCTATCGCCTCGGTCGCGGAGCGCCGCGCGAAACTGTGCTCGCTGGCTGCGGCTTTGGGGAAGAATGGCGTTGGCTCGCCATGCACGCAGCCATCCTGCGCCGCAGCATGAACGGCAATCATGGCGAACAGGGGAAGGACAATCATTTTCTTCATAGCTTGCGACGAGTAGATGCCTGGGCTAGATTGGTATAAATGGTTTAGCTGGATTGGAGTGCAAAATGCGCTGCCTGATGCTTGCTTTGCTAACCGCTGCGTCGCAATCCGTGGCGCAGGTGCCCGACTCCGGGCGCTGGCAGGAATTGCGCTTCCCGGCCGGGGCGGTGGAGTTGCGTGCCGAGGACAATTATATCGAGCAGACCGTTTCGCTGGCCGCTGCAGGCCGGCTAGACCGGGACCGCGCCTTACTGGCGCGCGTGAAGCGCATTGCCAATGGCCTGGTCCGCGCGGCAGTCGCGCTCAAGCCGGATGCCGCGGCATGGCCGTGGGAAGTACACGTGACCGACGACCCGGCCATTGAAGCGGAAAGCCAGGCCGGCGGAAAACTTCTGGTTGGAGGCAGCTTTGTCGCCCGGCTCGCGCTGGATGATGGCGAGCTTGCCATCTTACTGGCGCACGAAATCGCCCACATCATCGCAGAACACTCGCGCGAAGCACTTTCCGAAGCCCTGCTGGACAGCCGCCGCGACCTGCCGCTGGAAGTTGTCGAAGAACGCCTGGCCTCCGACTTCCCATTGCAGTTGCGCATGTCGAAGCTCTCCGCGATCCAGGAGCGCGAGGCCGACCAACTCGGGATGCTGATCGCCCACCAGGCTGGCTGGCCCTGCGCCGCGATGTTGCGCTTTTACGCCAAGCTTGCAAGCGATTCGACTGCCCCATCGTTGCTCGCTAGCCATCCCGCCGCCGTTTCCCGGCTGAACCTCGCCAAAGGTATGTCGCGCTTGTTAGACGAGTGATGATTCGTTTGATTCAAATCAAGAGCCCGCAGTTGTATTCACGTGAATAATTGAGGATGCACTTTCACGACGGTGGGGAAAGACATTTACGCGGAATCTCAACAGATTTCCAGCTGACTTCGCATTCCACTTGAATCAGGAAGAGTGGGAGCCTTTGAAATCACAATTTGTGATTTCAAAGGGTGGAAAAGGTGGCCGGCGCTGGATGCCGTTTGCCTTCACGGAGCAGGGCGTGGCAATGCTCGCCTCCGTTTTGAGGAGCCCGCAGGCCATAACAGTCAACATCGAAATTGTCCGCATCTTCGTAAAACTCAGGCAATTCGCCGCCGCTGATACCTATCTCGCTGAAAAGTTGCTTGAACTTGAGCGACAAGTGAATTCACACGATACGGCTATCGTCGAGATTTTTGCTGCCATTCGCGAGCTGGTGCATCGTCCCGACCCTCCGCACCGGCCAATTGGTTTTACGGTCTGAGGCGTTTGGTATCAACCGCGCTTGCGGTCGTGGTGCCACAGGACGTCGCTGCCGCCGGCGAAGCGGTTCAGCACGCGGGCCAGGACGAACATCAGGTCAGACAGGCGGTTCACATACTGGCGCGGGAAGTCGTGGATGGTTTCGACTTTGCCGAGGGTGACGATGGCGCGCTCGGCGCGGCGGCATACGGTGCGGCAGACGTGCGCCACGGCGGCGGCGCGCGAGCCGGCTGGGAGGATGAATTCCGTCAGCGCCGGCAGGGTGGCGTTGTATTTGGCCAGCAGCGCGTCCAGCCGCTCCACATGTTCTTCCTTGATCATCTGGTAGCCCGGAATGCACAACTCTCCGCCCAGGTCGAACAGGTCGTGCTGGATCGAGACCAGCTCTTCGCGCATCTCGTCCGGCAGCGGCTCGGCCAGCAGCACGCCCAGGTTGGAATTCAGCTCATCCACTTCGCCGATGGCCTGGATGCGCACATTGTCCTTATCCACGCGCGAGCCGTCGCCCAGCCCGGTGGTGCCTTTGTCGCCCGTGCGGGTCGCGATTTTCGAGAGTCGGTTACCCATTGCAGCCTCTATTTGTCAAATAACGGTGGGAGGATACGACAAATTACCATTGGTTGGGAGGGGATTTCCGCGCGTGCTTGCTATTTGATCTTACAATGGATCAATGAATAACAGCACCGCCGTTGTTGCCGCCCTGCGCGCGGCCTTGCCGCCGTCCAGCGTGCTGTCCGAACTGGAAGATACCCGTCCCTACGAGTGCGACGGCTTGTCGGCCTATCGCCAGCCACCCATGGCCGTCGCCCTGCCGGCCGACGAGGCACAGGTATTGGCCGTCCTGAACATCTGCCGCGAGTTCAAGGTACCCATCGTGCCGCGCGGCGCCGGCACCGGCTTGTCCGGCGGCGCCATGCCGATCGAACACGGGGTGGTGCTGTCCACCGCGCGCATGAACCGCATCGTGCGTATGGATGCCTATTCGCGCACGGCCGTGGTGCAGCCGGGTGTGCGCAACCTGGCTATTTCGGAAGCGGCCGAGCCGCATGGGCTGTATTACGCGCCCGACCCATCTTCGCAGATCGCCTGCACCATCGGCGGCAATGTGGCGGAAAACTCGGGTGGCGTGCATTGCCTGAAATACGGGCTGACAGTGCATAACGTGCTGCGCGTGCGCATGGTGACCATCGAGGGCGATGTGCTGGAGCTGGGCAGCGAGGCGCTCGACGCGCCGGGGCTGGATTTGCTGGCTGCCGTCATCGGCTCGGAAGGCATGCTGGGCATCGTCACCGAAGTCACGGTCAAACTGGTGCCGAAACCGGCCAGCGCCCGCGTCATCATGGCTTCCTTCGGCGAAGTGGTCGCAGGCGGCAATGCGGTGGCGGCAGTGATCGCGGCCGGCATTATCCCGGCGGGGCTGGAAATGATGGACCGCACTTCAGCGCGCATGGTGGAGCCTTTCGTGCGCGCCGGCTACGACACCGAGGCCGCCGCCATCCTGCTGTGCGAGGCGGACGGCACGCAGGAAGAAGTGGCGGAGGAGATTGCGCGCATGAGCACTGTGCTGCAGGCGGCCGGCGCCACGGCGGTGCAGGTCTCCGGCAGCGAGGCGGAGCGGCTGAAATTCTGGTCGGGCCGCAAGAACGCCTTCCCGGCGGCGGGCCGTATCTCGCCCGATTATTACTGCATGGACGGCACCATCCCGCGCAAGCACCTGGCGCGCGTGCTGCTCGGCATCGAGGAGATGGAGGCTCGCTACGGCCTGCGTTGCGCCAACGTGTTCCACGCGGGCGACGGCAACCTGCACCCGCTGATCCTGTTCGATGCCAACCATCCGGACGAGCTGCAGCGCGCCGAGGCATTCGGTGCCGAGATCCTGGCACTGTGCGTGGAAGTGGGCGGCACCATCACGGGCGAACATGGCGTGGGCATCGAGAAGATCGATTCGATGTGCGTGCAGTTCAGCGATGCGGAGCTGTCGGCTTTCCACGAGGTGAAGCGCGCCTTCGATCCGCTGTCGCTGCTGAACCCGAACAAGGCCATCCCGACGCTGAACCGCTGCGCGGAATTCGGCAAGATGCATGTGCGCGCGGGCCGTTTGCCGTTTGCCGGCTTGCCGAGGTTCTGAGATGGATGCGATCCTCGACCAGTTCCGCGCACGTATCCAGGCGGCCAGCGCCGATGGCACGCCGCTTCTGCTGCGCGGCGGCGGCACCAAGGACTGGTACGGCCAGCATGTGGCGGGTGACGTGTTCGATACGCGCGCTTACACCGGTGTGCTCGATTACGAACCGACCGAGCTGGTGCTGACGGCACGCTGCGGAACGCCGCTGGCCGAAATTGAGGCTTTGCTGGCGCAGAACGGGCAAATGCTGGCCTTCGAACCGCCGCGTTTTGGCGCGGCATCCACCATCGGCGGCGTCGTTGCCAGCGGGCTGTCCGGGCCGCGCCGCGCGGCGGCGGGGGCGCTGCGGGACTTCGTGCTGGGCGCGCAGCTGATGGACGGGCGCGGCGAGTTGCTGTCCTTCGGCGGGCAGGTCATGAAAAATGTGGCGGGCTACGATGTGTCGCGCCTGCTGGCGGGTTCGCTAGGCACGCTGGGGCTGATCACGCAGGTGTCGCTCAAGGTGCTGCCGATGCCGCTGCGCGAAGCCACCATCCGTTTCGAGATGGACGAGATCACGGCGCTGCGCAATATGAATGAATGGGCGGGGCAGCCGCTGCCGATTTCCGCGACTTGCTGGCAGGGCGGGGTGCTGAGCGTGCGTCTCTCAGGCGCGCAGGCGGCGGTCAAGGCGGCCTTGCAGCGTTTGGGCGGGGATCCGTTGGCCAATGGCGATACGTTCTGGGCGGGGCTGCGCGACCAGCAGCGCGACTTCTTTGCAGGGCCGGGTCAATTGTGGCGCTTGTCGGTGCCGTCGGCCGCCAGCGCGCTGGTGCTGCGCGGCGAACAGCTGATCGAGTGGGGCGGGGCGCAGCGCTGGCTGCGCGTTGAGCGCGGCGTGGCGGAAGACATCCGGCGCGTTGTCGCCGCGGCGGGCGGACATGCCACGCGCTACCGGGGGGCACACGGCGAGGGCGCCTTCCATCCGCTGCAGCCTGCCGTGGCGCGCATCCATGAACGACTTAAGGCGGCTTTCGATCCGGCCGGAATCTTCAATCGCGGCCGTATGTACTGATATGCAAACCAACCTGGCAGATTTCATCAAAGGCACGTCCGATGGCGATGAGGCGGAAGCGATCCTGCGTGCCTGCGTCCATTGCGGTTTCTGCACCGCCACCTGCCCGACTTACCAGCTGCTGGGCGATGAGCTGGACGGGCCGCGCGGCCGCATCTACCTGATCAAGCAGGTGCTGGAAGGCGCGCCTGTCACCGCCAGCACCCAGCTGCACCTGGACCGTTGCCTGACCTGCCGCAATTGCGAGAGCACCTGCCCGTCGGGCGTGAAGTATGGACGCCTGGCCGATATCGGCCGCAAGGTGGTGGAGCAGCGCGTGCCGCGCGCACTGCCGGACCGGATCAAGCGCTATGTACTGAAGGAGACGCTGCCGCGCCAGTGGCTGTTCAATCCTGCGCTGCGCATCGGCCAAGCCTTGCGGCCGCTGCTGGCCAAACCGCTGCAGGACAAATTGCCGCCGCGCCGCGCGGCAACGGTGTGGCCGGTGCGCGAGCATCAGCGCACCATGCTGGTGCTGGATGGCTGCGTGCAGCCTGGCCTGGCGCCAAATATCAATGCCGCCACGGCGCGCGTGCTCGATACGCTTGGCGTGCAGCTGCTGGCCGCGCCGCGCGCAGGCTGCTGCGGCGCGCTGCGCTTCCATCTGAACGACCAGGATGCGGCGCTCGATGATATGCGACGCAATATCGATGCCTGGTGGCCGTATGTGGAGCGGGCGGAGGCGATTGTGATGACCGCTTCCGGCTGCGGCGTCACGGTCAAGGAGTATGGGCACCTGCTGGCGCACGATGCGGCGTATGCGGAAAAGGCGGCGCGCATCAGTGCCATGACGCGCGACCTGAGCGAGATCATGCCGGAGTTCGAGGCTGAGCTGGCACGGCGCGTCCAGGCGCGGCGCGAGGGCGTCGGCATTGGCGCGGCGGCGGGCGCTGTCGCCTGGCATCCGCCGTGCACATTGCAGCACGGCCAGCAGATCCGCGGCAAGGTGGAAGGGCTGCTGCGTGCGATCGGCGTCGAGGTGCGGCTGTGCCGCGATGCGCATCTATGCTGCGGTTCGGCGGGGACGTATTCGATCCTGCAGCCGGAGCTGTCGCTGCAGCTGCGCGACCGCAAGCTGGAGGCGCTGGCGGATACTGGCGCGCAGCGCATCGTCTCGGCCAATATCGGCTGCCTGGGCCATCTTCAATCCGGCACCGAAACGCCGGTTGAGCACTGGATCGAGCTGGTCGACCGTACCCTGCATGGCTAGCCGAAAGGCTTTTCCGGCACCGGCTCGCGCTCGGCCCACTTCTCCATAATCTGCGTAATCTCCGGAACCTGCTCGAGGAACAGGTCCACCAGGCGCGGCTCGAAATGCAGGCCGCGCTGTTCGCGCATCCAGTTGGAGGCATCCTCCAGCGTCCAGGCAGGCTTGTAGGGACGCACCGACGTCAGCGCGTCAAACACGTCGGCCACCGCCACGATGCGTCCCGCCAGCGGGATATCTTCGCCTTTCAGGCGGTTCGGGTAGCCGCTGCCGTCCCATTTTTCGTGGTGGCACAGCGCCACGTCGTGCGCCACTGCCAGCATGCCGCTTTCGTGCTGGCCGATGATGTGGGCGCCGATATTGGGGTGGGTCTGCATCACCTGCCATTCCTCCGGCGTCAGGCGCGCCGGTTTTTGCAGGATGTTGTCGGGGATGCCGATCTTGCCGATATCGTGCATCGGCGCTGCGATGAACAGGTCGTCGGCAGCTTGCTCGTCCAGCCCGGCCGCCACGGCCAGCAGGCGCGTGTAATGGCTCATGCGGATCACGTGCAGGCCGGTCTCGTTGTCCTTGTATTCGGCCGCCAGGCCGAGGCGCTGCACGATGGCCAGGCGGCTGGCGCGCAGTTCGTCCATGCGCACCAGCGACAGGTGCAGCTTGACGCGCGCCTTGACCACGGCCGGGCTGACCGGTTTGCTGATGAAGTCCACGGCGCCGG
Source organism: Pseudoduganella sp. OTU4001 (assembly GCF_038440195.1). NCBI lineage: Bacteria > Pseudomonadati > Pseudomonadota > Betaproteobacteria > Burkholderiales > Oxalobacteraceae > Pseudoduganella > Pseudoduganella sp. OTU4001. Next base: position 19,703 of record NZ_JASATG010000022.1, read on the forward strand.
CGTCGAAGCCATCCACCTCGTCGGTGGCATCGGTCAGTGCGGTGACGAAGATGACCGGGATGCCGTTGGTGGCCGGGTTGGCCTTCAGCACCCGGCACACATCGTAGCCGGTCATCTCGGGCATCATCACATCGAGCAGGATCAGGTCGGGCTTCTCGTTGACGGCCAGTTCGATGGCGCGCGCACCGTCCTTGGCGAACAGCAGGCGGTAATGGTCCTGCAGGATCTGGCGCAGCAGCTGCAGGTTGGTCGATTCGTCGTCGACGGCCAGGATGGTCGCTTGTCGGGTCATGTTGCGTTCCTTTGGGTATCCAGGCAGTCCGCCAGCAGGCCTTCCAGGGCGTCGCGGGCGGCGCTGAAGTCGAAGTCATCCAGCGCCCGCTGCAGCGTATCGAGCCGAGCCTGCGCACCGCAGCCGCGCAGCAGTGCGGCCAGCGCGGCCAGTTCCCGTTCGTCAAAGCTGCCGCGTTCGAGCGATTTCAGCATCGCTGCGCCAAGCGTGCGTAGCTGCTCCTGATCCGTTGCAGCCACGGCGGGGGGCGGCGGCGCACCGGCCGCTGTTGCTGCTGCCGCGCCGCCTGCCGCGCTGGCGGCGCCGATTGCCTCCAGCGTTTCCGCCAGGCGCTGCGCGCACAGTTCCATCAAGCCGGGCAGGGCGTCGCGGCCGTCGGGCGCCTGCAATGTACTTTCCGTGCGCCACAGCGCATCGGTCAGTTGTTCCATGCCGAGGTTGGCGGCAGCGCCGCGCAGGCGGTGCGCCAGTGCGCCGGCGGCGGCATGCTGCCCGGCCCCGATCAGGCCACGCAGCTGCTCGGCCGCATCGGCCTGCTCGCGCGCAAAGCGCTCCAGCGCGCGCTGGTAGGGCGCCTGCTGGCCGGCCCAGCGGTACAAGCCCTGCTCCGTATTCAGCACCATCCCCGAACTTGCGGCCGGTGTGGGCGCCAGGCGCGGTGCGCCGGACGGCATGCCCAGTACGCGCGCCAGCTCCAGCGTCAGCGCCGCCACGTCGACCGGCTTGGCGGCAAAGCCGTCCATGCCTGCCTCGCGTGTGGCGTCGCGGTCGCGTTCCAGCACGCTGGCCGTCATGGCCAGGATAGGCGTGCGCTTGCGACCATCGGCGACTTCGGCGGCGCGGATGCGGCGCGTTGCTTCCAGGCCGTCCATGCCGGGCATCTGTACGTCCATCAGGATGGCGTCGAACTGCGCCTCGGACGCCAGCTGCACCGCCATGGCGCCGTCGCTGGCGCCGGTAACCGTGTGCCCCAGCTTGGACAGCAGCAGCATCAGCACCTCCAGGTTCTGCGGTACATCGTCGGCCGCCAGCAGGTGCAGCGGCGGCAGCAGCGTGGGCTGGCCGCCGCTGCGGGTGGCTTCGTCGCGCGCTTCCAACAGCGGCAGCAGCACGTGGAAGGTGCTGCCTGCGCCGGGCGTGCTTTCGGCCCACAGGCTGCCGCCCATCAGTTCCACCAGCTGCTTGCAGATGGTGGTGCCAAGGCCGGTGCCGCCGAAGCGCCGGTTCATCGAGGCGTCGGCCTGTACAAAGGGTTCGAAGATGGCAGCCATGCGGTCGGGCGCAATGCCGATGCCGGTATCTGTGACGGCGAAATGCACCATGCGCCGACCGTCCTTCTGCTCGGCGCTGGCGGACAGCGCAACGCTGCCATGGCTGGTGAACTTGATGGCGTTGTCCATCAGGTTGGTCAGCACCTGGCGCACCCGCAATTCGTCGCCGTGTATCCAGTTCGGCAGCGCGGGATCGTAATGCAGCGCCATCGCCAGGCCCTTGGTCTTGGCGGCGTTGCCCATGGTGGAGGACAATTCGTCGGCCAGGGCCAGCAGGCTGAAATCGTGCAGTTCGAGTTCCACCGCGCCCTTGTCCAGCTTGGCGGTGTCGAGGATCGCGTTGAGCAGGCGCAGCAGGGAACGGCCGGCGTTGCGCACGGTATCGAGCTGGCGCCGCTGTACCGGGGTCAGCTCGCCGTGCAGCAGCACGTCGGTGAAGCCGAGGATGGAATTCATCGGCGTGCGGATCTCGTGGCTCATGTTGGCCAGGAAGGCGGCGCGTGCGGCGGCAGCCTGCTCGGCGCGCTCCTTGGCCACGCGCAGGTCGGTTTCCATCAGGCGCCGGTTGCTGATGTCGAGGATGACACCGTCCAGCAATTCCACTTTGCCGCCCGGCCCCACCACGACATTGCCGTTGCCCCAGAACCAGTGCGTGCTGCCGTCGCGATGGATGATGCGGTACTCCAGCGTGAACGGGCCACGCTGTTCGACGGCGCGCTGGGCGCCCTTCTCCACGGCGGGCCAGTCGTCGGGATGGATCATTTCCTTGAACAGGCGGCGCGGCGGGTCGCCCAGGAAATCGGCGGCGGGATAGCCGGTCATGGATTCGATGGCGTCGCTGACGAACAGCAGCGGCCAGCCCGGTTCATTGCGCGCGCGGAAGGTAATGCCGGGGATATTGCCGATCAGGGTGCGCAGCTGTTCCTCGCTGGCGCGCAGCGCCTGCTCCAGCTGGCTGGTGTGGTGGAACAGGGCGCGGTAGCGCATCATATTGTTGGCCGATGCCACCAGCGCCGTCAGCAGCGCCGTGGTCAGGGTCACGGCCAGCGCCAGGAAGCCGGCATTGGCGATGCCGCTGGCCGCGTCGAGCGGCACGCGGCCGACGAAGCGCGCCGCCGCCATGCCGGTATAGTGCATGCCGGCGATGGCGCAGCCCATGATCACGCCGGCCACAATCACTGTGCCCATTTCACCCAGGCGCCCATGCAAACCCTGCAGGCCGAAGCGCACCCACAGCGCCAGGGTCGCCAGCGCCACCGCCACCACGATGGAGAGACCGAACATCCATGGGTCGTAGCGCAGCGCCAGCGCCGAGCGCATGGCGGCCATGCCGGTGTAGTGCATGGCGCCGATGCCGGCGCCCACCAGCACGCCACCCACCAGCAGGCTGCGCAGGCTGATTTGCTTACGCCCCACCAGCGACAGCGCCACGGTCGATGCCGCGATGCTGGGCAGCATCGACATCAGGGTGATAACGGGATCGTAGGAGACCGGCGTGCACAGGTTAAACGCCAGCATGCCGATGAAGTGCATGGCCCACACGCCGCTGCCCAGCGCCAGGCTGCCGGTGGCCAGCGCCACCAGGCGCAGCGATCGCTGGGTGCCGCGCACTGCCTGGCCGGCCATTTGCAAGGCCATGCCCGAGGAGAAGCTGGCCACCACCACCGACAGGATCACCAGCCAGGGATCGTAGATGCCATAGGTCAGCAGCGCCGGGTCGGCTGGTGGGGAAAACAGCTGGATCAGGTAATCCATGGCGTGCCTGCGCCGCCGCTTTACTGGTTGAGCAGCTTGCGGATGTCGTCCGCCAGGTCTTCCGGCTTGGTGGTCGGCGCGTAGCGGTCGTGGATGCTGCCATCCTTACGGATCAGGAACTTGGTGAAGTTCCACTTGATGCCCTCCGTGCCGAGGATGCCCGGCGCATTCTTCTTCAAGTGCTTGTACAGCGGGTGGGCAGCGTCGCCGTTGACGTCGACCTTGGCGAACATGGGGAAGCTGACGCCGTAATTCTTTTCGCAGAACGCGCCGATTTCGTCGGCATTGCCGGGCTCCTGCTGGCCAAACTGGTTGCAGGGGAAGCCCAGCACCTCAAAGCCCTGGCCGGCGAATTCCTTATGCAGCTGTTCCAGGCCCTGGTACTGCGGCGTGAAGCCGCATTTGCTGGCCGTGTTCACGATCAGCAGCACCTTGCCTTTGTACTGCTGCAGGTCCACGGGTGCGCCGGACAGGCTGTCGGCGCTGAAGTCGAATACGGTCGTCATCAGATGATCCCAAGGTGTTCGGTGCCGGCCGCCAGGTCGCGGTTCTTGGCATCCTTCGATTCCAGTTTGATGGCCAGGCGCAGGTCGTTGACGGAGTCCGCGTTGCGCAGCGCGTCCTCGTAGGTAATCTGCCCAGCTTCGTACAGGTCGAACAGGGCCTGGTCGAACGTCTGCATGCCCAGTTCGCGCGAGCGCTTCATCAGTTCCTTGATCTCGTGCACCTGGCCCTTGAAGATCAGGTCCGCGATCAGCGGGGAGTTCAGCATGATCTCCACCGCCACCGCGCGCCCTTTCGCATCCTTTTTCGGGATCAGGCGCTGCGAAATCATGCCTTTCAGGTTGAGCGACAAGTCCATCAGCAGCTGCTGGCGGCGCTCTTCCGGGAAGAAGTTGATGATACGGTCCAGCGCCTGGTTGGAGCTGTTGGCGTGCAGGGTGGCCAGGCACAGGTGGCCGGTTTCGGCGAAGGCGATGGCGTGGTCCATGGTCTGGCGGTCGCGGATCTCGCCGATCTGGATCACGTCCGGCGCCTGGCGCAGGGTGTTCTTCAGCGCCACTTCCCAGTCCTCGGTATCGACGCCGACTTCGCGCTGGGTGACGATGCAGTTGCGGTGCGGGTGCACGAATTCGACCGGGTCTTCAATGGTGATGATGTGGCCGTAGCTGTTTTCGTTGCGGTGGCCGACCATCGCCGCCAGGGTGGTCGATTTACCGGAGCCGGTCGCGCCAACCATGATCACCAGGCCGCGCTTGGACATGATCACGTCCTTCAGCACCGGCGGCAGGCCCAGGTCGTCGAAGTTCGGGATCGTACTGTTGATGGTACGCAGCACCATGCCGACCGCGCTCATTTGCACGAAAGCCGAGACACGGAAACGTCCCAGGTCGCCCGGGCTGATGGCGAAGTTGGCTTCTTTGGTCTGTTCAAAGGAAGCGGTCTGTTTGTCGTTCATGATCGAACGGGCCAGGTCGGCCGTGTGCGCTGGCGTCAGGGCCTGCGCCGACACGGGCGTCATCTTGCCGTCGATCTTGATGGCCGGCGGGAAGCCGGCGGTAATGAACAGGTCCGAGCCCTTTTTGCTGACCATCAGGCGCAGCAGGTCGAACATGAATTTTGAAGCCTGGTCGCGTTCCATATCAATCAGCCTGGGAAGTTGTCTGGGATCTTGGCGGCGGAACGGGCTGCGGCCGAGGAGATCAGGTTGCGGCGGATCAGGTCCGTCAGGTTCTGGTCCAGCGTCTGCATGCCGACGTTGTTGCCGGTCTGGATCGCGGAATACATCTGCGCGATCTTGGCTTCGCGGATCAGGTTGCGGATGGCCGGCGTGCCGACCATGATTTCGTGTGCCGCCACGCGGCCGGAGCCGTCCTTGGTCTTGAGCAGGGTTTGCGAAATGACGGCCTGCAGCGATTCGGACAGCATGGCGCGCACCATTTCTTTTTCCTCCGCCGGGAAGACGTCGATGATACGGTCGATGGTCTTGGCCGCCGAGGAGGTGTGCAGGGTGCCGAACACCAGGTGGCCGGTTTCCGCCGCCGACAGCGCCAGGCGGATGGTTTCCAGGTCGCGCAATTCGCCGACCAGGATGGCGTCCGGGTCTTCCCGCAGCGCCGAGCGCAGCGCGTTGTTGAAGGACAGCGTGTGCGGGCCCACTTCGCGCTGGTTGATCAGGCACTTCTTCGATTCGTGCACGAATTCGATCGGGTCTTCGATGGTCAGGATGTGGCCATACTCGTTTTCGTTGAGATGGTTGATCATCGCTGCCAGCGTGGTCGATTTGCCGGAGCCGGTCGGGCCGGTCACCAGCACCAGGCCGCGTGGCTTCATCGCGAATTCGGCGAAGATTTTCGGCGCGTTCAGTTCTTCCAGCGACAGGATCTTCGATGGAATGGTACGCAGCACGGCAGCGGCGCCGCGCTCCTGGTTGTAGGCGTTGACGCGGAAGCGCGCCAGGCCCGGAATGGCGAAGGAGAAGTCGCATTCCAGCATTTCTTCGTACGCCTTGCGCTGGCCGTCGTTCATGATGTCATAGATCATGCCGTGCACGTCCTTGTGCTCCAGCGGCGGCAGGTTGATGCGGCGCACGTCGCCGTGCACGCGGATCATTGGCGGCAGGCCTGCAGACAGGTGCAGGTCCGATGCCTTGTTCTTGACGGAGAATGCGAGAAGTTCGGAAATGTCCATTTATAATCCCTGTGCTTTTTGATAGCCAAAAGCCTTGGCCCTGTCTCATTCGATTATGTCCACAATAGCCCACAACTTGCAAGTTGTTACTGAAGTAATTAACGTTGCCGCACAAGAAGCCCAACGCAGTCCTGGCGAAGTCCAGCTGCTGGCCGTTTCCAAGACCTTTCCGGCGCAGGCCGTGCTGGAGGCTGTGCTGGCCGGGCAGCGCGCGTTTGGCGAGAACTATGTGCAGGAAGGCGTGGACAAGATCCACGAGGTGGCGCGGCGCGGCTGCACGCCGCTGGAGTGGCATTTCATCGGTCCGATCCAGAGCAACAAGACGCGTCTTATAGCGGAAAACTTCGATTGGGTGCACACGATTGAGCGCGAAAAGATTGCGCAGCGCCTGTCCGAGCAGCGCCCCGCCGCGCTGCATCCGCTGCAAGTCTGCATCCAGGTGAATACCAGCGGGGAGGCCAGCAAAAGTGGCGTTCTTCCCGCCGAGGCGCTGGCGCTGGCCCGTACCGTGGCCACGCTGCCGCGCCTGCAACTGCGCGGCTTGATGGCCATCCCCGAGCCGGCGCAGGACTTTGAACAGCAGCGCGCGGCTTTCCGCGTGCTGCGTGAACTGTACGAACAGCTGCGCGCCGAGGGCGTGGCGCTCGATACGCTGTCGATGGGCATGTCGGCCGACATGCGGGCGGCGATCCATGAGGGCGCCACCATCGTGCGCGTGGGCAGCGCCATCTTTGGTGCACGCCAATACAACAAAGGATAAGTGATGAAGATTGCATTTGTTGGCGGCGGCAATATGGCCGCTGCCCTGATCGCCGGCCTGGCCGGCAAGCTGACCCCGGGCGCCAATATCCATGTGGTCGACCCGAACCCGGCTTCGCTGGAGGCGCTGCAGCGCCAGTACGGCGTGACGGTGGCGGCGTCGGTGGCCGATGGCGCGGCCGTGGCCGAAGCCGAGGTGCTGGTGCTGGCGGTCAAGCCGCAGGTGATGCACGAGGTGACGCAGCAGCTGTTGCCGCGGCTGCAGGCGGCGCAGGCGGCGGGACGCGCGCCGCTGGTGCTGTCGATTGCGGCCGGCATCCGCGCGGCCGACCTGGCGCGCTGGCTGGGCGGCTACCAGGCCATCGTGCGTACCATGCCGAATACGCCGGCGCTGATCGGCATGGGGGTGACGGGCATGGTGGCGTCGGCCGGCGTGACGGCAGCGCAGCGCGAGGCGGCCGACCAGATCCTGCGTGCGGTGGGCGCCACCGTCTGGCTGGACGATGAATCGAAGATCGATGCGGTGACGGCGGTGTCGGGCAGCGGCCCGGCCTATGTGTTCTATTTCATCGAGGCGATGCAGCAGGCGGCCGAGGAGCTGGGCCTGACGGCTGAGCAGGGCAGGCAGCTGGCCATGGCCACGTTCACCGGTGCGGCGCAACTGGCGCTGCAGTCGCCCGATCCGGTGCCGCTGCTGCGCGAGAAGGTGACCTCGAAGGGCGGTACTACTTATGCTGCGCTGACCAGCATGGAGGCCAGCGGCGTGAAAGCCGCCATTATCGCTGCCGTGAAAGCCGCCGCCGCGCGCGGCAAGGAACTCGGCGAGCAGCTCGGCGCCGCCGCTTAAGCCGCTTCGGCGGCGGGCGCGTCGGCCATGGCCGCCATGGCGGCATCCAGCTCGGCCGCCAGCTGCTCCAGCAGCGGCGCCACAGCGGCGGTCTGTCCGCTATCGGCCATTTTCTCAATCCGGCTGCACAAGGCGCTGAGCGCGGCGGCATTGAAATAGCCGGCGCCGCCCAGCAGGCTGTGGGCGTTCAGGCTGACGCCAGCGGCATCGCCGGCGTCCAGGCTGGCGCGGATCGCCGCCAGCAGGCGCGGGCCCTCGCGCAGGAACGCCGCGCGCGCCGCTGCGCCAGGCACATACAGCGGGGCGGATGCAGCGGCCAGGCCAAACATCCGGTCCAGTTCAGCCAGCGCAGGCGCCCCGGCGCGCGGCAGCAGTTCGATCTGGCGGCCGATTTCCGCATGCAGGCTGGCCTCGTCGATAGGCTTGGGCAGGAAACCATTGGCGCCCGCCGCCATGAAGCGCCGGCGCTCGTCGTCGGCCGCATTGGCCGTCAGCGCAATCACCGGAATCGCCGGGTTGCGCACGCCATATTCACCGGCGCGCAAATGGCGCAGGGCGGCAATGCCATCCATGCGCGGCATGCGGCTGTCCATGACCACCATGTCGAAATCGTATTCGGCCAGCCGCGCCAGCGCCGCCACCCCGTCCTCCGCGATCACCACCGAGTGGCCCATATCGGCCAGCAGTTCGCGCAGGATGATCTGGTTGGTGCTGCCGTCTTCGGCGCACAGGATGGACAGGCTGGCAGCGTGCGGGGTACGGCTTCCTGCCGTCGGCAGCAAGGCCGGCTGGCCCGCCGGCAGCGGCAGGCGCACGGTGAATGTGCTGCCCGCGCCGGGCGTACTCTGGACGTCGATGCTGCCGCCCAGGGTGTCGACGATGTTTTTGCAGATCGCCAGGCCCAGGCCGGCGCCGCCGTATTTGCGCGCGGTCGCGCTGTTGGCCTGCTCGAACTTGCGGAACAGGCGCTGCATGGCTTCGCCGTCGATGCCGATGCCGCTGTCGCGCACCTGCAGCAGGATGCCGCCTTCGGGCGCGACGGCGGCGCTCAAGCGCACTTCGCCGTGTTCGGTGAATTTGACGCCGTTGCCGACCAGGTTCATGACCACCTGGCGCAGGCGCACCGGATCGCCCTGCCACCATTGCGGCAAATCGGGCGGCAGTTCGGCCACCAGCGAAATACCCTTGGTCTCGGCGCGGTCGGCCAGCAGCACCACGACGTCATTGAGCAGTGCCGGCAAGTCGAAGTCGATAGTCTCGAACGGCATCTTGCCCGCTTCCAGGCGCGAAAAATCGAGGATGTCGTTAATGATATGCAGCAGCACTTCCGCGTTGCCCAGGCTGATGCGCAGCTTGTTGCGGGTGTCGGGCGACAGGCTGGCATCCTTTTTCGCCAGGCGCAGCATGCCGATCACGCCACCCAGCGGGGTGCGCACCTCGTGGCTGATCATGGCCAGGAACTCGCTCTTTTGTTCGTTGGATTCTTCCGCCGCCTTTTGCGCCGCCATCGACTGGCGCAGCGCGGCGAGCTGGGATTCCAGCTTGGCGTGGGCCGCGCGCTGGCGCTCCAGCGCACCTTCCAGGCCATGCAGCAGGAAGGCGCAGGACACCACCAGCAGCGACGCCACCAGCAGGAAGTTGGTGGACAGGATGGTCCAATGCAGCAGGGGCGGTCCGCTTTCGGCGGCCAGGCCATGCGGGATGCCGCCGAAGTAGCCGGCCAGGAACAGGGTGGCGCTGCAGGCGCCCAGTGCCAGCGTTGCGGCGCGGCTGCCCATCAGCACAGTGCACAGCACCGGCACGGCCAGCAGGTAGATCTGGGTCATCGCGCCCAGCGTGAACAGCAAGGCCACCGCGATCAGGTAGACCACGGCCAGGAAAATCGTCGCCCGGTAGCGGTAGGCGATGCCGCGGCGCATGTGCAGCAGCGCCACGGCGACTACGCCGAGCAGGTCGGCGGCCGCCAGGCCCCACAGTCCGCACGCCGCGCTGTACCAGACACTGGGCAGGCCGAATAGCAGTCCCAGATAGCACGATGCCGCGCACAGCCCGTTGAGCAGGCTGCGGCGCCAGGCGCTGATGTGCTCGGCATTGGCTGCGCGCAGGGCGCCAAAACGGGCGGCAATGTTATCTGGCATGCAACGGAAGTTAAACGACAAAAAGTCGATTCTAACACCGCGACTATCCAGGATTACATCGCCTTTTCTTACATATTGACGCGCAGTTCAAGCCCTACCTGGCGCGGGCGGTTGACCGACGCATAGGGTGTCCCAAGTACGCTGGCGGTAGTGTTGCCAATCCCGGTCACATAACGCTTGTCGAACACGTTGTTGACGAACAACGCCGCAGCCCACTTGTGGCTGGCTGCTTCATAACCGGCGCGCAAGTCGGTGCGCTGGGTGGAGCTGCCGACACGGAAGCGCGGCGTGACCAGGCAGGCGCCTTGCAGCGCGTCGGCATTGCAGCGGGTGGCGCCGCTATAGGCATGCTGCAGCGTGAAATTCAGGTCGCCGCCGGCCACGTCGCGCACCCAGTAGTCGGCGCCGAAGGCGCTGGTCCACTTCGGCGTGCCGACCGGCTGGCCATCGAGCTTGACGCCATCGCTGGTGGTGAAGGTCTTGTAGGTCTGGTCGATGTAGGCGGCGCTCAGGTTCAGGCGCAGGTCGCGCATCGGCTGCCAGCGCGCTTCGAAGTCCAGGCCTTGCGCCTCCTGGTCGCTGCTGGTGACCTGGTAAGTCGGGATCGCCGAGCCGTTGTTTACCAGCGCCAGCGACTGCAGGTTGCTGAACTTGTAGTGGTAGAGCGAGGCATTCACCAGCAGCTTGTACTGGCGGTAGTAGTTCTTCATGCCCACTTCGTAGTTCCACACTTTCTCCGGCTCGTAGGTGGCATTGACCTGCAGCGCGTTGAAGCCGCCCGACTGGTAGCCCTTGGCGATCGAGCCGTAGACCATCATGTCCTCATTGAGCTTGTAGTCCAGCACCGCGCGCGGGCTGGTGTCGTTCCACTTGTTGCGCTTCTCCAGCGGCTTGGCGGTGGCGCCGGCGCTGGTGAACTCGATGTTCTGGGTCATGGCGCCCAGCGCCATCATCATCTCCATTTCGGAAATGGCGCCCATGCCAACCAGGGCATCGAAGAAGCCCAGGCCCTGCAGGCGCTGGAGCGAGCTATCGAGCGCATTGGCGCTGCGCGTTGGGCTATACCAGCTGAAGCGCTTGTCGTCCCTGGTATAGCGCACGCCGGTGGTCAGGTTCAGCCTGGGCGCCAGGTGCCAGATCACGTCGCCGTAGATGGCGCTGGCCTTGTAGCGGCCCGCCACATGCATGTTCTCCTGCCACGAGTTGCCGAGCAGGCCGGCCGGGATGCCGGCCATGGCGCCGGCGCCTTCCAGCAGGCTGAAGACCGGCATGCCGGCGACGTTGCCGAAGATGGTGTCGAGCGTATTGGTGTTGGTGTTGACCTGGCTGGTCTGGTTGGCTTTCTCGTGATAGAAGCTCAGGCCCGTCACCCAGTCGGCCATGCCGGTATTGCCGGACAGGCGGAATTCCTGCTGCCAGCTGCGGTTGCGCTCCGCGTTCTCAGTATCGACGTAGTGCGTGATGCGGTTGGTGCCATCGTTGTCCTGGCGGTTGCGCGAGTCGAAGCGGCGCATGGCGCTGGTGGAATTGAAGGTGGCCCAGCCCAGCGGCACTTCGATGCGCAGCGTGCCGCCGTGGAAGTCGCGCGTTTCGCCATTGTTGATGGCGTCGTTGAAGACCGGCGCCGTGCGCGGGTCGAGGTAGTTGGCCGGATTGGCCGGCACCGCCGGCACGCCGGCAATCAGGCCGATGGCGGGACGCGCCATATGGTCGAGCTTTTCCGCTTCGACCGACAGCAGCACCTTGGCGCGCGCCGGGGCGTCCCAGCGCAGGGTGGCGCGCACGCCGCTGTCGGTGCCGTGCTGCAGCGAGGCGCCGGTTTTTGCGTCTTTCAGGAAGCCGTCGCTGCCATGGTGCACGGCGCTGATGCGCAGGGCGGTGCTGTCGGACAGCGGCGCATTGGCCAGCAGCTCCACATTGCGCGTCTGGTATTTGCCGTAGCGCAGGCGCGCTTCCAGCTCGTTCTCGCGTCCCGGTTCGCGCGTCACCACCGAAATGGCGCCGCCGGCGCTGTTGCGTCCGAACAGGGTGCCCTGCGGGCCCTTCAGCACTTCGATGCGCTGCACGTCGTTGAAGTTCATCACCGCGCCGCCGGTCTTGCCGGCATACACGCCATCGATATACATGCCGACCGGCGCGTCGGTGCCGATGCCGAAGTCGCCGGTGCCGATGCCGCGCAGCGACATCGAGGGCTGGGTCGGCTGCTCGGCGCTGACTGACAGGCCGGGGATGTAGCCGTCCATTTCGGCCAGGTTGGGGGCGGCCAGCTTGTCGATCTGGTCGGCGCCGATGATCTGCAGCGCGATCGGCACGTCCTGCGCCTGCTGCGTGCGGTTCTGGGCGGTGACCACCACCACATGGGTTTCCTCTTTCGGCGCCGGGTCGGCGGCGATGGCGGCGCCGCTGCAGACGAGCAGCGCGCTGGAAATGCTGGACGACAGGACTTTCTTGCGAAGCTTCATGCGGTCTCCCCTCGGTTTTTATTAGTTGCAGCTTTCGTTCATCGCACCGATCCATTCGCGGATCAGTTCCACGCCTTCGCGGTGCGAGGTGGTGCGTCCCAGCTCCGGCATCATCACGCCCGTCTCGGTCGACTTGAGGCGGAACACGAAGATCGAGTCGTCCGGTTTGCCCGGATTGATGCCGAAAGAGTTGCCGCCGGTGCCGGCGCCCGCCGCCACCGGCGGCTTGCACAGGCCCAGGTGCTGGTTGGCCGGCGCGCCGATTTCGAGGTGCAGCGCCGTGGTGTTGGCCGTGCCCTTCTTGTTGTGGCAGTGGGCGCAATTGATATCGAGATAGGCGCGGGCGCGCGCGTCGACGGTGGCGCCCTTGTCGCGCCAGTCGGCGTTGCGCGGCGCTTCGGCGGCGGACGGTGCGCCGGACAGGTAGCCTGCCTGGGCCAGCTTTTCCAGCTGCCCATCGAGGTTGATGTGGCGCGCCTTCAGGCCGAGCGGTTCGAACTTCTTGCTCTTCAGGTCGGCCACGTGGCAGGAGGCGCACTGGTTCACGTTCGGCACCACATAAGTGAAGCGCTGCTTGCCCTGCGCCGACACCATCTCCATCGGGATCTGGTCGCCGGTGCGTTTCAGCTCGGCCTCGGTCTGCTGTTCATTCCAGACATAGGGCAGGGCGATCCAGCCTTCGGCGCGGCGCACCAGCAGGCGGGTTTCCATCAGCCGCACCTTGCTCAGATCTAGCTGGCTGGTGTCGCCCTTGTCGTCGGTGGCTTGCACGACTTGGCTGCTGCCTTCGCGCGGATAGTAGAAGGTCTTGCTGATGATGGTGCCGACCGGGAAGTCGAAGGCGGTATCGGCGTTATAATTTGCCGACACGCCTTTCGGCATCCATACCGTGCGCAGCTTGTGCGCGTAGTCGCTGAACAGCGGCGTATTCAGGGTGTAGGGCAGAACTTCCTTGTTCAGCATCAGCTGGCCTTCGCTGGCGGCCATGAGGCGCCAGGCGCTGAGTTTTTCGGGGCGGCCTTCGGCGATGAAGTTCACAGGTTCGGCAGGCGGGGCAGGGCTGCGGGCGCACGACGCGAGGACGAGCGCGCACGCAGCCATGCCAACCGCCCGCAGGGGGCGGAAAGCAAGGACGTCAAACATCATCAGGATTGCGAGCTGAGTTGAGGGATGGTGACCGGCGGCAGTTTGGCCAGCTGGCAGCGGTGCGGCGCCGAATCGGCTTTCGGGTTCTTGTACTTGTTGGGGCCATCGGCGTTCAATACTTCCGCGCCGTCCTGCACGCAGATGCGCGCCTCGGCCGGCATCACGCCATTCTTGGCCAAGGCATTGTCGGCATAGCCGTCCCACAGCACGTCGGGCAGGTGGCCGGACAGGCCGTACAGCGCCACCTTGAGCGCCACCAGGTCCAGGCCGTCCGGCGAATCGCCGCCGCCCTTGAAGCGGTTGCCGTAGACGTAGATCGCCTTTGGATACGGATCGTAATCCTTGGCCACGCCTTTCTCGGTGAAGTAGCCGGTCGAGTGGTAGCTGGAAATGATCACGTTGGCGGTCTTGTTGTTGGCGATGTCGTTGTCGAAGATCTCCACCTTGGAATTGGAGTTGATCACCACGCCCGAACCGGCCGGTACGCTGGCCACGGCGGTGCCCTTGGCGGCGAAGTTGCCCAGGTTGTTGTTCTCGACCTTGTTCTTGAACACGCGGGTGCTGTGGCCAGGCTGCTGGAGGTTGGGCATATTGAACACCAGGATGCCGCCGGTATTGTTGGTGGCCACGTTGTCGTACACGTCGGCGTTGATGGTGTTCTCGATCTCGATGCCGGCCACATTGGCTTCGGCGCGCGAATTGCGCACCACCACGTTCTGCGACTGGCCGACGTAGATGCCGGCGTCGGACGCGGCAATCGCCACGCAATCCTCGATCAGCACATTTTTGGTCTTGACCGGGTAAATGCCGTAGGCGCCATTGGTCACCTTGGAGCCGCCGGTCCATTGCACCTTCACGCTGCGGATGGTGATGTGGTCGCCGTCGTTGATCTTCAGCCCATCGCCCTTGGAATCCTCAATGGTCAGGCCTTCGATGGTGAAATTGTTACCGTAGACCAGCAAGCCCTCCGGCCCGGTGATTTGCGGTTTGAAGGAGAGGACGGTCTTGTCCATCCCGGCGCCGCGTATCGTCACGCCGTCGGCCCGCAACTGCAAGCCGCTGGTAAATTTGTACTTGCCCGCTGGGATTTCAATCACCGAGCCGGGTTTGGCGTCGAGCAATTGCTCCTGGAGCTGTTTCTGGAAAGCGATGTCGGCCGCCGAAGCTGGCGCCGGCATGGAGGGCGTGGTTTTGGTACAGGCCGACAGCAGGCCGCACAGCGCAAGGGCGCCGATGGCTTTCAACATACATTCTCCTGACTGTTGTAGGGATGCAGCAGCGCAGCCAGTATATCTGTCCGATATTAAACTGTTATGTCCAGGATCGGCCAAATGCGGTGCTAGTATCGGCCAGAATGAAAGCGCCGGTTACAGTTGCCATCTATGTGGGAAACGATTGCTGGGGAGGCTTGGCCTTGCTGGCGCGGGAAGGCTTTGCCATCGCCGGCACGTTGCATGCGCGCAATGCGGATTTGCAGGCGTCGGAACTGTTCCGCGTGCGGCTGGTGGCGGAGCACCAAGCGCCGGTGCGCTCCTTCACTGGCCCCGCCTTGCAGCCGGAGCTGACCCTGGCCGAAATGACCGCGCCGCAGGTTGTGATCGTGCCGCCGTTCTACCTGCCGCTGGCCACCCGCAGTCCGCTGTCGCCCGCGCTGGCGGGCTGGCTGCAGCAGGTGCATGCGTCCGGCGCGCTGATGGTGGGCATGGCGGGCGGCGTGCGCCTGCTGGCCGAAGCGGGTTTGCTCGATGGCCGCGAGGTGACCGGCAACCTGTCCGACCAGCGCGTGTTCGCCCACCACTATCCCGAGGTGCGATTTACGCCCGATGCGCCGCTGCTGATCGATGGCCGCATCATCACCGCCGGTTCGGTCAATCCCTGCCTGGACGCGTGCAGCTATCTGGTCGGCCATTTCTACGGCGAAGCGGCGGCGCACAAATTCGGCCGCTACACCAACACGGTGACCCAGCCCAATTATGAACGCGTGGCGATCCGCAATACGGTACTCAAGCAGCACGGCGACCAGCGCATCCGCCAGGCGCAGGAATACATTGAACGCTGCTTCAAACAGGACCTGACCGTGGAGGGCGCGGCGCAGCGCAGCGCCATGAGCGTGCGCAATTTCTCACGCCGCTTCCAGCAGGCGGTGGGCATGCCGCCGCATATCTACATTGCCCGCTGCCGCAGTGAATACGCCAAGGAGCTGCTGGTCCGGCCGGGACTTTCGCTGCTGCAGGTGGCGCTGCAATCGGGCTTTCGCAGCGAGGCCATGCTGCGGCGGGCCTTCAGCCAGCAATTCGACATGTCGCCGGCAGCCTACCGCGCCATCAGCGCTCAATCGCCGGCCAGGTATTTCTGATAGATGGCCTGGAAACGGCCGCTGTCTTTCAGGTGCCGTAAGCCGGCGTTGAAATCGTCGCGGATCATGGGGTCGCGGAACACGGGACGGTAATCCATGGGATTCAACTTGACGAAGGCATGCTCGGTGATGGGCTTGGGATGGAAGGATTTATTCAGCTTCAGCTGCAGCGTAAAATACTTGAAGATATTGCGGTCGCTGAGCACCACGTCGTAGCGGCCGCGGTCCAGCGTCAGGACTTGCAAGGCCTGGTCATTCTGCTCGTAATAGCGGCCGCCTTTGCGCACCGGATCGAGCCACTCGGGGTAGCGCTTGGCGGCGCCGACAAAGGAAATCACGGTCAGGCCCTGCAAGTCTTCCGGTTTGGTGATATGCAGCTTGCGCTCTTTCAGCGTGATGAAGACATTGTCGTAGAACACTGCCGGGTTGCCGTAATGCGCACCCCAGGCCGACATGTCCTCGCCCAGGTCGGTCATGGCGGCATCCACTTCGCCGGCCTTGAAGGCGACCGGGATGCGGGCAAACGAGTAGTAGCGCGGTTTCAGCACATGGCCGCGGAAAGCCAGCGCTTCCCGCATCACTTCCAGCTCGATGCCGGAATCGGTTTCCGGAAAACAGAAGGGCGGGATCTTTTCGCCAAAGGCCATTGTCACTTCGACCGCCAGTGCGGCCTGCGCCAGCAAGGCCAGCACGGCGGCGAGTTTGAGTTGGGCGGCCAGGCTCATGGTGTGCCTCAGAATTGGTGGCGCATGCCGCAGGCCAGCAGGCGCCGGTCGCCGCCAAGGCGCGTGGCCTGGTAGTGTGCCAGCGCGTCGTTGCGCAGGTCGGACGCGATGAGGTAGGTGTTGGTGCGCTTCGACAGCGTGTAGTAATAGCCCAGCGCCAGTTGCCGCGCGTCGGCGTTGGACTGCAGCTGGTCCTGTTTGCGCACATAGGTGGCGGCCAGAGTGTTCATGCCGAACGGGAAAGTGAGTCCCAGCAGGTAGTCGCGTGTGTCGAGCGTGCTGCCGTTGCGGTTGCGCGCTACCAGCAGCCAGCCGCGCACCTTGCCGAAATCGTAGTTGCCGCCGGCAAGCACGCTGCGCACCAGTTTGCGGCCCTGGCCATCGTTGGTCTGGTGGTAAGCCAGTACCGCGTTGAGTGGACCAGCGGCATAACCGGCGTCCATGCTGACCTGACGGTTCGCGCTGTGGCCGACGCCCGATTCGCCAAAGCCATAGGCCAGGTCTGCGTAGAAACCGCCGAGCGACGGCGGCAGCGAGAATTTGATGGTGTTGTCCATGCGCACGCCGGAATCCTGGAACAGGCGCGTCGCTTCACCCGGTCCTTTGGCATCGAAAGGATCGTTGGTGGCGATGGCGCCAAAGTAAGGCGTGAACATGCGGCCCAGCTTGACCGCGCCGAGCGGGCCGGACAGGCCGACCCAGACCTGGCTGCCGAAGACCTTGCTGCCGAAGGACGGGGTGCCGGTGTCGGCCTCGATCTGCGATTCGATGACGAAGCTGGCGCTCATGCCACCGCCCAGCGCTTCATTGCCTTTGAAGCCCAGGCGCGATGCCGTTTGCAGCCCGCTGTCCACTTTCATGGTGGTGATGCCCGAATCGGTATCGCGCACCACGCCCAGGTCAGCCACGCCATAGACGGTCACGCCTTGCTGGGCCCAGGCGGCGTGTGCGCCGCTGGCCAATGCCAGGACTGCTATAGCCAGCCGTTTCATGAGCACCGCCTCTTATCGGGTCTAAAGCTATGTTTTACGCCTGAGTGCGCGGCGATGCAATGCTGGGGTGGGCCGGTGTCCTGCATTCACTACAGGGGCGGCTGGCGGGATTGCTTGCATCCATGGATTTGGCTATGCTGGCCCGATGCGCATCCGCCCGATCATCTGCCTCGCCCTGTCGCTGAGCTGTGCCTCGGCGTGGGCGCAGCGTTGCGAAACGGGCCATGGCGCCCGCTTCAGCGTTGGGGTGGAGAAGCTGCAATACATGCCCTTGCATACGGTGGACGGCAACAACCGCTATGGCGGCTATGCGCGCGAGGTACTCGACGCCTTCGCGGCCCAGCATGGTTACACCTTCGATTATGTGCCCTTGCCGATCAACCGCCTGTACAGCCGTTTCCTGACGGAGCGCACGCTGGACTTCAAATATCCGGATAATCCCAAATGGCGCGAGGAGTTGCGCGGCGGGCTGCCGGTCGCCTACAGCGAGGTGGTGGTATCGACGGAAGAGGGCGCGATGGTGCTGCCGGACCGGCGCGGCAAGCCGCTGTCCGCCCTGCATACCCTTGGCACGGTGCTCGGCTTCACGCCCTGGCCCTACCAGGCGGCGATCGACAGCCGCGCGCTCGAACTGACGACGTCGAACAGCACGGATAGCCTGCTGCGCCTTGGCCTGGCCGGCCACCTGGACGCGGTTTACGTCAACGTGGATGTCGCCAACCACATGCTGGCAGGCGAGCTGAAAACGGCCGGCGGCCTGGTGTTCGATCCTTCGCTGCCGCACGCGCGTTCGGACTTCCGCCTGTCGACCTTGCGCTGCAAGCAGGTGGTGGAGCAGTTCAACCGCTTCCTGCAGCGCGAGCAGGGCATGCTGCAGCGCTTGCGCGCCGGCTACCGGATTGGCGACGCCGGCGGCAACGGACGCTAGCGGCGCGAAATCAGCATCCCAACGATTACGCCGATGGCAGCACCGGCGGCCACCGCCTTCCACGGGTTGTCGTGCACATAGTGGTCGGTGGCCTGGGCCGCCATCTTGCCTCTGGCCAGCACGCTGTCTTCCAGCTTCAGCAGATCGCGCTTGGCGGTGCGCAGCGTGTCCTCGAACTTGGCCTTGACCATGCCGAGGTCTTCGGAATTGGCTGTGGCAGCATTGCGCAGCCAGGTTTCGGCATCCTGCACCGCCTGCTTGAGATCGCCCATCAGGCGTTCGCGCGCTTCGGTACTTTCGTTGTGGCTATGGCTCTTGCCGTTGGCAACGCCGCCGCCGTTGGGTTTTGCAGCTTGGGGTGTCTGGTCCATGATCGCCTCGTGTCAGTGAACAGCACTCAGATAAATGCAGTATAGGTCAGCGCAGCGCGTAGTCGAGCACAATGCCTGCGAAGATAGCGGCGCCGAGGTAGTTATTGTGGCGGAAGGCGGCGAAGCAGGGCGCACGCTCGCGGCCGCGGATCAGGAAGTAGTGGTAAACCGCGCAGCCGGCGGCCACGGCGAGGCCGGCCAGGAAGGGCCAGCCCAGGCCGAACTCAAGGCCCACCGCCAGCAGGATCGCCAGGTGCACGCCGTAGCACAGCATGATGATCGCCACGTCCAAACGGCCAAAAGTGATAGCGGAAGTCTTGATGCCGATCTTCAGGTCGTCGTCGCGGTCAACCATGGCATATTCGGTGTCGTAGGCCACGGCCCAGAACACATTGCCCAGCAATAGCAGCCAGGCCACGGCCGGCACGCTGCCCTGCACGGCGGCAAAAGCCATCGGCATGCCGAAGCCGAACGCGATGCCGAGGTAGGCTTGCGGGATGGCGAAGAAGCGTTTGAAGTAAGGGTAGGTGCCGGCGATGACCAGCGCGGCCACGCTCAGTTGCTTGACCAGGGCGTTCAGCGGCTGGATCAGCAAAAAGGCGATCAGCGACAGGCCGGCGGCGATGGCCAGCGCTTCCTTGCCGCTGACGCGGCCGCTGGTGATCGGGCGTTCGGCGGTGCGTTTGACGTGCTTGTCGAAGTCCTGGTCGGCGTAATCGTTGACGGCGCAGCCAGCCGAGCGCATCAGGAAGGTGCCGAGCGAGAAGATCAGCAGCAGCTGCCAGTCCGGCACGCCGCCCGAGGCCAGCCACAGCGCCGACAGGGTCGGCCACAGCAGCAGCACCGTGCCGATCGGTTTGTCCAGCCGCACCAGGCGGAAATACAGTTCGAGTTTGCTCAGGGGTGGGGTAGTCGCTTCCATCCCCGTATTTTACTCGGCGTGGCCGTTCAGCATGCGGATGCCGGGCAGCTGGCAGTCGCCCACCGCTTCCACAATGGCGTCGATGGCAGCCTTGCGGGTAAAACTCTTGCGCCAGACGATGACCACGCGCCGGTTCGGCTCGGGATTCTCGAAATAGCGGAAAGCCAACATGCCGTCGCGGCCTTCCATATCCGGCACCGAGGCGCGTGGCAGCACGGTCAGGCCGATGCCGCTGGCCACCATGTGGCGGATGGTCTCCAGCGAGGAACCTTCGAAAGTACGCTGCATGCCGTTGCCGGGCGAGGAGAAGCGCGCCATTTCGGGGCACACTTCCAGCACCTGGTCGCGGAAGCAGTGGCCATTGCCCAGCAAGAGCATGGTTTCGGTTTTCAGCAGTTCGGCCGGCACGCTGCTGCGGCCCGACCAGGGGTGGCTCTTGGGCATCGCCACCACGAACGGCTCGTCGTACAGCGCTTGGACCGCCATGCCGTGCTCCGGCAGCGGCAGCGCCATGATGGCCGCGTCGAGTTCGCCCTGGCGCAGCATTTCCAGCAGCTTGACGGTGAAGTTCTCCTGCAGGATCAGCGGCATCTGCGGCGTCTTTTCGATCATCCGCTTGACCAGCGGCGGCAGCAGGTAGGGGCCGATGGTGTAGATCACGCCCAGGCGCAGCGGCCCGGCCAGCGGGTCCTTGTTCTGCTTCGCCAGCTCCTTGATTGCCGCCGTCTGTTCCAGCACCCGCTCCGCCTGGGCCACGATCTGGGCCCCCAGCGGGGTGACGGAAATCTCCGCCCCGCCGCGCTCAAACAGGACGACTCCGAGCTCGTCCTCCAGTTTCTTGATGGCGACCGACAGGGTGGGTTGGGCAACAAAACACGCTTCGGCGGCATGGCCGAAGTGTTTCGCTCTGGCAACTGCTACGATATATTTAAGCTCGGTCAGTGTCATAAATCCATTTGAACACAGGTGTATGCATTGGTGCAATGCTACGGATGGATGATGGCGCTGGCTATAATGACCAGCAATCTATTCAGAGAGGCGACTATGTCATCCACACTAGGCCATGAAGAAGCCCAGGCGTATATCCATAAATTATTGACCGCCATGCACCAGGTGGGCGGCTCGGACCTGTTTATTTCGGCCGATTTCCCGCCCAGCATCAAGTCGCAGGGCTCGATGCGCGCCCTGAGCCAGCAGCGCCTGACGCCGGATGTCACGCGCGCCCTGGCCTATGCCATCATGAATGATAAGCAGCGCCGCGAGTTCGAGGCGGAGCTGGAGTGCAATTTCGCGATTTCGCTGCCGAATGTGTGCCGTTTCCGCGTCAATGTCTTCGTGCAGCAGCAGGCGGTGGGCATGGTGATCCGTACCATCGCCTCGGAAATCCCGAATTTCCAGAAGCTGGACCTGCCGGAAGTGCTGAAGGAAGTGGTAATGACCAAGCGCGGCCTGGTGCTGGTGGTGGGTGGTACCGGCTCCGGCAAGTCGACCACGCTGGCGGCCATGATCGATTACCGCAACCAGAATTCGGCCGGCCATATCATCACCGTGGAAGACCCGGTGGAGTACGTGCACAAGAACAAGGGCTGCCTGATCACGCACCGCGAAGTGGGCGTGGATACCCATACCTGGCACCATGCGCTGAAGAACACCCTGCGCCAGGCGCCGGACGTGATCCTGATCGGCGAAATCCGCGATACGGAAACCATGGAGCACGCGATTGCCTTCGCCGAGACCGGCCACCTGTGCCTGGGCACCCTGCACGCGAACAATGCGAACCAGACCATGGACCGCATCATCAACTTCTTCCCGGAAGAGCGCCGCAACCAGCTGCTGATGGACCTGTCTTCCAACCTGCGTGCGATCGTGTCGCAGCGCCTGATCCGCACCGAAGATGGCAACGGCCGCAAGGCGGCCATCGAGATCCTGCTGAACACGCCGACCATCGCCGAGATGATCTTCAAAGGCAATTTCCACTCGATCAAGGAGATCATGGCCAAGTCGCGCGAACTGGGCATGTGCACCTTCGACCAGGCCTTGTTCGAACTTTATAATAGGGGCTATATCGGCTACGAAGAGGCGCTGCGCAACGCCGATTCGACCAACGGCCTGCGCCTGCAGATCAAGCTGCACGGCAGCCGCCCGCCGCCGGATGCGGCTGAAGCCGCGACGCCGGCCAAGTCGGGCGGCCTGAGCATGCAACTGGATGAAGAAGAGGAAGAAGAAGGCGAATGATCGATTTTGAGAAGAAGATGTGCGCGCGCGCCGATCTGGCGGCGCGTGTGGCGGAGCTGCCCAAGCCGGTGGTCATGACCAATGGCGTGTTCGATATCCTGCACCGCGGCCATGTGACCTATCTGGCGCAGGCACGCTCGCTGGGCGCTTCGCTGGTGGTGGCGGCCAATACCGATGCTTCCGTCAAGCGCCTGGGCAAGGGCGATGACCGTCCGCTGAATAATTGCGATGACCGCATGGCGCTGCTGGCGGCGCTGGAATCGGTCAGCCTGGTGGTGCCGTTTGACGAGGACACGGCGCTGGAGGCGGTGCTGCAGGCGAAACCGGAAATCTATGCCAAAGGCGGCGATTACGATATGACCGCGATCCCGGAAGGGAAGGCGGTGCTGGCTTACGGCGGCAAGGCGGTGGCCATCGATTTCGAGCACGACCGCTCGACCACCAAGCTGCTGGCCAAGGTGCGCATGTTTGGAAAATAGGAGGCCGTCATGGCTTTTGGTGTGCTGCTGACCGATGAGGGCGTGGCGGAACTGGGCGCCGTGCTCAAGGACTATCTGGCCGATGGACCTTCAGGCAAGTTCCTCGCGTGCAAGGAAGCCAATCCTGACCGCAGCTTCTTCCACCTGATTGCGGAAACGCAGAATGCGGAAGGGGCGGCGGTGGAGCTGGAGCTGTACATCCCCAACCGGTATGTCAAGCTCGTGATGTCGGGGCTGGAGCGCAAGCACATCGGCTTCCTTTAATTCTGCAGGATGGTGATCTTGCCATCCGCTTCCAGGAAGGCGTACTTCATCTTTCCCAGCGGGCAGTCGTGTTCGCGCAGCGCTTGTTCCATATCGCCTTCCGCCACGTGGTTGCGGCGCAGGACGTGCTTGAAGATCTTGCCGTCGCGGCCGAGCAGAACGGCCGTGCCCTCCACGAAATCGGCCGCCTTGCTGCTGCGCGCGGTGATGAAGGCGATTGCCACGTTCAGCGCGACTAGCGTCACCACCACGATCAGGCCGCCGGCCACCGAGTCGTCGCCGCCGGTCAGGCCGGCCGACACGGACTCACTGAGCAACATGACGACCAGCAGGTCAAACGGGGTGAACTGGCCGACGGTGCGCTTGCCGCTTACGCGCATCATGACCAGCAGCGCGATGTAGATCATTACGCCGCGCACGACGAACTCCCACCAGGGCAGGTCGATGTCGAACATGTCGGGCTCCTTTCAGCCCGGTTATACGTCAGTTCAAGCGCGCGCGGCCACACGCTTCCGTTCGTCAACCCAGCAAATCCTGGAGTGACTTGGCGTCGCAAATGCGCTGTGCCAGGCGTTGCACTTCGTTTGCGCCAGCCGCGCTTAGCTGCCGGCCGACGTGCTCTGGCAACGGACCGAAACGCTGTTCCGCCAGGTCAATCAGCATCAGCCTCCGACCCTCCTTACGGCCTTCTTCACGGCCCTCTTCACGGCCCTCTTCACGGCCCTCTTCACGGCCCTCTTCACGGCCTTCCACGAGGCAGCGCGCCCGTGCTTCTGCAAGTTGTTTCGCAAGATGCTCTGCCGCCTGACGTTGCAGCTCTTGGCGCAGATCTTCCTTACAGCGATCCCAAAGCGATACGTACATGAAATCCTCCTTCGTGAAATTCTGACGGAAGTGAAAGTCCAGCGCGGATGGCAGTTGCATGATGCGGTCCAGCAGCTCGAGCATTTGCATACGCTGGGCGTCGCTCCAGCCCGGCCCGCGCAGGATTTCTGTCAGCCTGCATTTGGCAGCCAGGCGCGCGAAAGGTTCCCGCTTTGTGCGCACTGTTTGCAGATGAGCCGCGATGAACAGGGCGAAGCTGTTGCTGGCCTTCAGCAGCGCAGCAAGCTGAGGTTCCAGCTCGCGCAGCTTGCAGGTGCCGAAATGCATGGCTAGCCAGCTGGGGCCGAAGCCATAGCCGAACTGTGCGGGATGCCAGATGGCACTGTCATCGCCCAGGATGGCCAGGCTGATGACGGGAATGCGGTATTTGACGAAGAGCAAGGCGTGGTAGACGTACATTCGTTCGGCGAAATGTTCGTCGCGCTGGCACTGGACTTCTAGGTGCAGGATGACTGGCTGGCCGTCGCTTGCTATGCAGCGCCAGACGCGGTCTGCGTGGCAGGCATTGCTGGCGGGCGCCGCGCTATCAACCGGCTGATGCAGCTCGGCATCGAGCACGGTGAACGGGCATGACAGGTCCAGCGCCGCCGCGATAGCGGGGAAGCAGAGCGTCAGGCACTCGGCCGGCAAGTATTCAAGGGCGCACTTCCAGGCGCCGTCGAGCTGGTCGGGGCTGTGGGTGGGATCTGGGGTAGGGGACATGCGCGTTGGAGCGCCGTCCCTGCGCCGGGTTCCGCGCGTTGGCGGCCCGGCGTTTGATCTAGATCAAACCTTAGGCGCCGCCGGCGTAGCCGTGCTGGCGCCAGGCTTCAAATACGACGACGGCGACGGTGTTGGAGAGGTTAAGGCTGCGGTTGCCCGGCATCATGGGCAGGCGGATGCGCTGCTGCGCCGGGAAGGATTCGCGGAACTCGGGCGCGAGGCCGCGCGTTTCGCTGCCGAACACGAATACGTCGCCGGGCTGGAAGGCCAGTTCGGCGAAGGGGCGCGAGCCATGGGTGGTCATGGCGAACATGCGGCTGCTGTCCGGCTGGACGTCGGCCAGGAAGGCCGACCAATCCTTGTGGACCTTCATTTCCGCATACTCGTGGTAATCCAGGCCGGCACGCCGCATCTTGGCGTCATCCAGCGGGAAGCCGAGCGGCTCGATCAGGTGCAGCTGCGCGCCGGTGTTGGCGCACAGGCGGATCACATTGCCCGTGTTGGGTGGGATTTCCGGGTTGACCAGCACTACATGAAACAAGTTTTTCTCCTAGTTCGTATTCGGGGGCGTGCGGGCGAACACGAGGTTCGTCACGCGCGCGGCGCCGTGGCGCTTCAATGTTGCCGCCAGCTCCTGCAGCGTCTGGCCGCTGCTCATGACGTCGTCCACCAGGCCGATATGCCGGCCTTCCACCAGCGCCCGGTCGGGGATGGCGAAGACCTGGGCAACATTGGCCTGGCGTGCGCCGTGGGGCGTGCTGCTCTGCGCCCGCGTGTCGCGCACCCGCACTGCCAGCTGCGCGTGCGTCGCAATGCCGAGCTGCTTGCCCAGCGGGCGGGCGATTTCCAGCGACTGGTTGAAGCCGCGCTCGGACAGGCGCTGCAGGCCGAGCGGCACGGGGCAGAGCACGGCCGGACGCGGGCTGTCGTGGCGCTGCACCGCATCGGCCAGCAGGCTTGCGAACAGGCGCGCCAGCGCGAGCTGTCCGGCGAATTTTAACTGAAGGATCAGGCGGTCTACAGGAAGGGCGTATTCGGCCGCCACGATCGTGGCGTCGAAAGCGGGACGGTCGGACTGGCAGCGCCCACAGGGGACCAGGCACGCCAGTGCGGCCGGGCGGGACGCGCCGTCAGGCGCGGCGGGCGGGGGCAGCGGGTTGGCGCAGATGGGGCAGCGGGGCGGGTGGGGGCGGAAGAATTGCTCGTGGCAGCCGGGGCAGAGCAGGGTGGGCCCGGCGGCGCCGCACAGCACGCAATTGGAGGGCAGCAAGGCGGCCAGCAGACCGCCGGCCAAAGCAAGGGCCATCGCAAATCCCCGCGAACGAGTAAACTGCCCGGATTATCCCATTCTAAAGCCGTAATAAATATGCAAGTCCCAGCAAAACCGCCGAAATTGAGCGCTCCCATTGATCTGGATCTAGTCCGCCAGCTGTTTGCCGATCCGGCGCGCGTGGCGGAAGCCGATTTCCTGCGCCGCGAAATCGCCAGCCGCATGCACGAACGCCTGCAACTGGTGAAAGTGAACCCACAGCGTGTGCTGGACGCCGGTTGTGGAACAGGCGCCGACCTGCCGGTCTTGCAAAAAAGTTATCCCGCCGCCCAGATCCTGGGCGCCGACAGCTCGCCCGGCATGATCGCCGCCGCGCGCGGCCAGGCCGGCAAATCCGGCTTCAGCCAATTGATTGGCAAACTGCTACCAGCAAAGTCCGGCATTGACTACCTGTGTGCCGATATGGCTGACCTACCGCTGGCGCGCAACAATGTCGACCTGGTCTGGTCTAATCTTGCGCTGCACTGGCACCCGCAGCCGGACCGCGTGTTCGCGGAATGGCACCGGGTGCTGAAAGTTGGCGGTTTGCTCATGTTCTCGTGCTTCGGTCCCGATACGCTGCAGGAGCTGCGCGCCGCCTTCGCCGAAGTCGACCTGGCGCCGCACACGCTGCCGTTCGTCGACATGCACGATTTTGGCGACCAGCTGGTGGAAGCCGGCTTTGCCGAGCCGGTCATGGATATGGAAAAGATAACAGTTACTTACGACAATGCCGACAAGCTGCTGGCCGACGCCCGTGCCCTGGGCGGCAACCCGCTGCAGACCCGCCGCAGGGGGCTGCTGGGCAAGGACGGTTTTGCGCGCCTGAAGGCCGCGCTGGAAAAACAGCGTCGCGCCGATGGCAAATTGGCATTAACGTTTGAAGTGATCTACGGACACGCTTTCCGTCCGGCGCCGCGCGTGACCAGCAGCGGGGAGGCGATCATCCGTTTTGACCTGCCGCGCAAGCCTAAAAAATAGGCAGAAATAGGCGAAATTACCGGGGTTTACCACATCGAAAGGGCATCTGCCCTTGATGTAGGACATGTTCACTGAGTATAATCATTGACTAATTTTGCCAGTACTTCGTCCAGCCGAACGCGACAAAGCGATCCCGGGCAGGCAAACGTGGCAACAATGCTAACGGTGATGTAAGGTCGCCGGCAGCGATTTTCAAGGTTCCAGCACAGTCCGGTTCGCGAAATTTTTTTTCGTGCGGGACAGGCTCGGAACCTTTAGGTGTTTTAGCGTGCGGCGGCAGTCCGGTTCGGCGGGCAACGGCGCACACCAATTTTTTTATTTTTGGGTGGTTGGGGAAAACATGAAACTTGCGAAACGACTTCAATCGTTGATGCTCGGCTTGGCCGTCACCGCCGCGAATGCGGCGTGGGCCGGTCCTGCGGCGACAGCGGCCGTTGACTACAAGACCGCGACCGGCGGTACCGGTGGTCCAATGGTTAATCAGCTGAACCTGCAGGCTCCTGCAACGCAGATCGCTGCTGATATTTACAGCCTGCATACGCTGATGATGGTCATCATTATGGTGATCTTCGTCGCCGTGTTCGGCGTGATGTTCTATTCGATCTTTAAGCATCGCAAGTCGCTCGGCCACAAAGCTGCGACCTTCCACGAATCCACCGCGGTTGAAATCGCCTGGACCGTGGTGCCTTTCCTGATCGTTATCGGTATGGCACTGCCAGCGACCAAGACCGTGGTTGCAATGAAAGACACTTCCAACGCCGACATCACCATCAAGGCGACCGGCATGCAGTGGAAGTGGGGCTATGACTACCTGAAGGGCGAAGGCGAAGGCATTTCCTTCATCTCCAACCTGTCCACCCCACGCTCGCAAGTGGGCAACCCAGGCGAAGCGCCAACCGAAAAGCGCGGCGAAAACTACCTGATGGAAGTGGACAACGAAGTGGTTGTTCCAGTCGGCAAGAAGATCCGTATCGTGACCACCGCGAACGACGTGATCCACGCCTGGATGATCCCAGCCTTCGGCGTCAAGCAGGATGCGATCCCTGGTTTCGTGCGCGACACCTGGTTCAAAGCTGAATACACTGGCACCTTCCGCGGCAACTGCGCCGAACTGTGCGGTAAAGAGCACGCCTTCATGCCGATCGTGGTCCGCGTTGTGACCGCCGAAGAGTACACCGCCTGGGTGGAAGGCAAGAAGAAGGAAATGGCAGCCCTGGCTGACGACCCGAACAAGACCTGGACTATCGACGAACTGAAGACCAAGGGCGAAAAAGTTTACACCGCTAACTGCGCAGTTTGCCACCAGGGCAACGGCAAGGGCGTGCCAGGTGCATTCGCTGCACTGGACGGCTCGGCAGTTGTGAATGGTCCAAAAGCCGAACAGATCAAGGTTCTGCTGCACGGCCAGAAGTCGGGCAAGTTCCCATCCGAAATGCCGGCATGGAAGCAACTGTCTGACACCGACATCGCGGCTGTTATCACTTACACCCGCAACACCTGGTCGAACAAGCCAGCGGAAAACATCGTTCAGCCAGCCGAAGTTGTGGCTGCACGCAAGTAATTAGGAGCTTTACATGAGCACTCACGATCACGCACACGATCACGCCCACGGCGACCACGATCACGCACACGATCACCCACACGGCCTGAGCCGTTGGCTGTTCGCGACCAACCACAAGGACATCGGTACCCTGTACATGTGGTTCTCGTTCATCATGCTGCTGTCCGGCGGCGTGCTGGCACTGATGATCCGTACCGAACTGTTCAAACCAGGCCTGCAGTTCTTCCAGCCTGAGTTCTTCAACCAGCTGACCACCATGCACGGCCTGGTGATGGTGTTCGGCGCGATCATGCCTGCGTTCGTCGGCTTCGCTAACTGGATGATCCCGCTGCAGATCGGCGCATCCGACATGGCGTTCGCCCGTATGAACAACTTCTCGTTCTGGCTGCTGCCGCCTGCGGCAATCCTGCTGGCTGGCTCGTTCTTCGTGCCAGGCGGCGCGACCGCTGCCGGCTGGACCCTGTACGCTCCGCTGTCGACCCAGATGGGTATCGGCATGGACATGGGTATCTTCGCGATGCACATCATGGGCGCGTCGTCGATCATGGGTTCCATCAACATCATCGTTACCATCCTGAACATGCGCGCTCCTGGCATGACCCTGATGAAGATGCCGATGTTCTGCTGGACCTGGCTGATCACCGCCTACCTGCTGATCGCTGTGATGCCGGTTCTGGCAGGCGCCATCACCATGACCCTGACCGACCGTCACTTCGGTACCTCGTTCTTCAACGCCGCTGGCGGCGGTGACCCGGTCATGTACCAGCACATCTTCTGGTTCTTCGGTCACCCAGAGGTGTACATCATGATTCTGCCGGCCTTCGGTATCGTGTCGCAGATCATCCCAGCCTTCTCCCGCAAGCAGCTGTTCGGCTACGCTTCGATGGTGTACGCCACCGCGTCCATCGCGATCCTGTCGTTCATCGTTTGGGCGCACCACATGTTCACCACCGGCATGCCGGTGACCTCGCAGCTGTTCTTCATGTACGCCACCATGCTGATCTCCGTGCCGACCGGCGTGAAGGTCTTCAACTGGATCGCGACCATGTGGAAAGGCTCGATGACTTTTGAAACCCCGATGCTGTTCTCGGTTGGCTTCATCTTCGTGTTCACCATGGGCGGCTTCACCGGCCTGATGCTGGCAGTGACCCCGGTCGACATCCAGCTGCAGGATACCTACTACGTGGTGGCGCACTTCCACTACGTGCTGGTGGCAGGTTCCCTGTTCGCGCTGTTCGCAGGCTTCTACTACTGGGCTCCTAAGTGGACCGGCCACATGGTTAACGAAACCATGGGCAAGGCGCACTTCTGGCTGTCGCTGATCACCTTCAACATCACTTTCTTCCCAATGCACTTCCTGGGTCTGGCCGGTATGCCGCGTCGTTACGCTGACTACCAGGCACAGTTCACCGACTTCAACTCGATCGCCACCATCGGCGCGTTCGGTTTCGGTCTGTCCCAGGCATTCTTCCTGTTCGCTGTGGTCCTGCCGACCATCCGCGGCGGCAAGAAAGCTGAAGCGAAGCCATGGGATGGCGCAGAAGGCCTGGAGTGGACCGTGCCATCGCCGGCGCCGTTCCACACCTTCGAAGTACCACCGACTGTCAAGTAATGACGTTTTTGCGGGCGGCCCGGCCGCCTGCGTAGGAAGCAGCAAATGTCTGATCCGAAGAAGCCGAACAACCTGCGCCTGGCGCTGATCCTGGGTTCCGTAGCGCTGGTGTTCTTCGCGGCAGTGATCGCGAAACGCTGGATCCTTGGTGTGTAAATGAGCACCGGGGATTCCAACCGCAAGATGCTCGGCAAACTGCTGGTCATCGCGGTGATGATGTTCGGATTCGGTTATGCGCTGATTCCGGTCTACAAGCACTTGTGCGAGGTGCTCGGCATTAACGTGCTGACACAGCGCGACGGCAGCGTCGACGACGTGAAAAACACGCAGGTCGACACCAGCCGTACGATTACCGTTGAGCTGGACAGCAATGTGCAAGGCACGCTGCGCTTCCGCCCGACACAAAACAGTATTACCGTGCATCCTGGTGAAATGGTCACCGTGGTGTACGAAGTGGTGAACAGCTTGCCGCGCGAGGTGAAAGCCCAGGCGATTCCAAGCTATACGCCGCAAAGCGTCACGCCGCATTTCAGGAAGGTTGAATGCTTCTGCTTCAAGGAGCAGACCCTGAAGGCGAACGAGGCGCGGCAGATGCCGGTGATGTTCTACATCGATCCGGCGGTGCCAAAGGATATTAAAGTCATGACCATGTCGTACACCTTCTTCGAAACCGGGCTGGTGGGCAAGTCATGAAGTCGTTCCTGTATTCGATGAAAGCAGTGCTGTGGTCGTTTATTGGCCTGCGCCGCAAAGGTGATTTTGACCAGGATGAGCAGAAGTTGAGCATCGCCCACGTCATCATCGCCGCCCTGCTGGGCGCGGCCATGTTCATCGGCCTGCTGGTATCGATCGTTAAATTTGTAGTCTTAAAGTAAATTTTGCAGGATTTTAGGGAGAACAAGATGAGCTCTAATAACGCCGCGGCACCGTACTACTTCGTGCCTGGTCCATCCAAATGGCCAATGCTGGCAGGTATTTCCCTGCTGATTACCATGATCGGCGCTTCCGCCTGGGTTAACGATGCCTCCTGGGGCATGGTGGCCTGCCTGGCTGGTATCGTCATGACCCTGTCGGTACTGTACTGCTGGTTCGGCGACGCCATTTCCGAGTCGGAAAAAGGCCTGTACTCCAAGCGTATCGACGTGTCCTACCGCTGGTCGATGGGCTGGTTCATTTTCTCCGAAGTGATGTTCTTCGGTGCTTTCTTCGGCGCGCTGTACTACGCCCGTTCCATCACCTTCCCATGGCTGGCTGACCTGGACCACAAGTTCATCTGGCCTGACTTCAACGGCGCCTGGACTGGCAGCGTTGGTCCTGCTGGCACCGTGGATTCGTACACCCCGATGGGCCCGTTCCCGATCCCAACCATCAACACCGCGCTGCTGCTGGCTTCGGGCATGACCCTGACCATCTCGCACCACGCGCTGCAAGCTGCCAACCGCTCCAAAGCGATCTTCTGGCTGGCTGCGACCGTGCTGCTGGGTGCCGTGTTCATGGGCTTCCAGGCTTACGAGTACATGCACGCGTACAGCGAACTGAACCTGAAGCTGACCTCCGGCATCTACGGTTCGACCTTCTTCATGCTGACCGGCTTCCACGGCTTCCACGTGACCATGGGCGCGATCATGCTGTCCGTCGTCCTGTACCGTCTGATCCGCGGCGACATGAGCGCTGAACACCACTTCGCCTTCGAAGGCGCGGCCTGGTACTGGCACTTCGTTGACGTGGTCTGGCTGGGCCTGTACGTCGTCGTGTACTGGCTGTAAGACGCGGGTATAATTTAGCCCGCAATAAAAAAAGCCGCAGCGCTTGCCTGCGGCTTTTTTGCATTTGTAAGCATCCTAGCGGATGCCGGTCGGCTTGATGTAGCCCATCTTGGCCAGCACCAGGATGGTGATGAACAGGAAGATCGAGAAGCCGACGCGCAGCGCGAAGGCGCGCACCATCTTCGGATTGGCCGATTTGCTGCGCATCATGCTGATGAAGGCCGAAGCCAGGCTGCCGATGATCAGCACGAAGGCTACGGCGACGAAATATTTCATGGTAATTAAGTAGGAACTAAGGAAAATAAGGTCTCATTGTATGGCATTCCGCTTCCGCTTGATCCCCTTCCTGGCGACCGCTGTGCTGGTCGCCATCGGCGTTGCGGCCGGGCGCTGGCAGGATGGCCGCGCGGCGCAGAAGATCGCGCTGGAAGCGCGACTGGCCGCCGGCAATGCGGCCGCTCCGTTGACGCTGGGCGCGGCGCCGGTCGCTGCGGCCGCCGTGGAGTTCCGCCGTGTGCGCCTGCGGGGCGAGTGGGTGGCCGGCTGGCCGGTTTACCTCGACAATCGTCCGCATGGCGGACGGCCTGGTTTCTACCTGTTGATGCCGTTGCGCCTGGCCGGCAGCGATATGCATGTGCTGGTGGCGCGCGGCTGGCTGCCGCGCGATATGGCGGACCGCAGCAAGCTGCCTGCCTACGCCACGCCGGCCGGGCCGGTGACGGTGGAGGGCATCGCGCGGCTGGCGCCGGGCCACGTCATGCAGCTGGGTGAGGCGGCCAAGCTGGCGCCGGGGGCGATCGTGCAGAATGCGGATGCGGCGGCAGTTGCGGCGGCAACCGGCTGGAAGTTCCAGCCGATTGTGGTCGAGCAGACCACGCCGGATGGCGCGGCGGCGGAAGCGCTGGTGCGCGACTGGCCGGCACCGGCGCTGGGCGCGGACAAGCATAAGGGTTATGCCTTCCAGTGGTACGCACTGGCGGCAATGGCAGTACTTTTCTTCGTATTCACTGGGTTGAGAAAAAGTGGAAAACACTAAACAAGTCGAGAACCAGCGCCGCCGTGGCCGCTGGAGCATGTTTGCGGTGCTGCTGGTGTGCGCTGCGCCGATCATTGCTTCCTACATCACCTATCACTTCATCAAGCCGGAAGGCCGCACCAACTACGGCGACCTGATCGACCCGCGCCAGTATCCGATTCCGGCCATGGCCAGCACCACAGTCGACGGCAAGCCGCAGACGCTGGAGGACTTTAAAGGCAAGTGGATCATGGTGAAAGTGGGCGGCTCCGCCTGCGACCAGAAATGCCAGGACATGCTGTTCATGATGCGCCAGCTGCGTACCATGCAGGGCAAGGAAGCCGACCGCGTCGAACGCGTCTGGCTGATCACCGATAACGAACCGCTGGAAACCTTCATGCTGCGCGTGAACGACGGCACCCGCTTCCTGCGCGCGCCGGCCGATGTGGTGGGCAAGTGGCTGCCGCTGGAGCAGGGCGGCAAGGTGGAAGAGCATATTTACCTGATCGACCCGCTGGGCAACCTGATGATGCGCTTCCCGAAAGATGCCGACCCGGCCAAGGTGAAGAAGGATATCGCCAAGCTGCTCAAGGCTTCGGCCATCGGCTAAGGCGCATGCAATGGACCACAACTCCTTTGCCCATATGGCGATCACGGCGCTGCTGGTAGCGGCGCTGCCGCTGTCGATCGTCTGGATCTCCAAGGACACCAACAAGTACCGCAAGCTGGTCTGGATCGCGGTGTTCCTGACCTTCGACCTGATCGTGTTCGGCGCCTTCACGCGCCTGACCGACTCCGGCCTGGGTTGCCCGGACTGGCCGGGCTGCTACGGCGAAGCCAATCCTTTCATCGCGCATGAACAGATCCGCGCGGCGGAAACGCTGATGCCGACCGGTCCGGTCACCATGGTCAAAGCCTGGATCGAAATGATCCACCGCTACCTGGCGATGGGCATTGGTGTGCTGATCGTGGCCATGATGGGGGTGGCGTGGTGGCGCTGGCTGGGCCGCCGCCGCGGCTCGGCCAACGCGGTGGTGTTCGCGCGCCGCGTGTCGCCCGGATTCCCGACCTTCCTGTTCTTCTTCATCCTGCTGCAGGGCGCATTCGGCGCCTGGACCGTGACGCAGAAGCTGCAGCCTATTTTCGTGACCGGCCACCTGGTGCTGGGCATGTCGCTGCTTGCGCTGCTGGCCTGGTTCGGCGGACGTGAGGACCAGCTGCATGCGCCGATGGCCGCCGCGCCGATGGCGCAGCATGCGCGCCTGACCCGCATCCGCCTGCTGGCCGCGCTGTCGGGCGTGGTGCTGCTGGTGCAACTGGCGCTGGGCGCCTGGGTCAGCTCCAACTATGCCACCCTGGCCTGCACCGAGTTCCCGACCTGCGCCGGCGCCTGGGTGCCGGAGATGGATTTCGAACACGCTTACCACCTGTGGCGCGACCTGGGCAAGACCGCGGCCGGCCACTACCTGCCGTTCTCCGCGCTGACCGCGATCCATTGGGTGCACCGCAACTTCGCGGCCGTGGTGGTGCTGGTGCTGGGCCTGACCGCGTGGCAGGCCTGGCGTGTGGAAGGCCTGGGCAAGCACGCGCGCTGGATGGCGGCGGTGCTGGCATTGCAGGCGCTGAGCGGCGTGGCAACCATTTACTTCAACTTCCCGCTGGCCATTGCGGTGGTCCATAACGCGGGCGCGGCAGCCCTGGTGCTGTTGCTGACCATGATAAACTACCGGGCCAAGTATCTCGCTGCGCCCGCATATCAATAACAATGAAATCCTCCACTTCCCGCATGGCCCAGTATTGGGCGCTGACCAAGCCGCGTGTCACGCAGCTGGCCGTGTTTTGCGCCGTCATCGGCATGTTCCTGGCCACCGACGGCCTGCCTGACTGGCGCGTGGTGATCGCCGGCACCGCCGGCATCTGGCTGCTGTCCGGTGCGGCGTTTGCCGTCAACTGCCTGGCCGAACGCGAAATCGACGCGCGCATGGCGCGTACCGCGCGCCGTCCGATGGCGATGGGCGATATCAGCGTCAAATCCACCGTGGTGTTTTCGCTGGTGATCGGCGGCGCCGGCATGTGGATCCTGCACGAGCTGGTGAACCCGCTGACCGCCTGGCTGACCTTTGTCACCTTTGTCGGCTACGCCGTGATCTACACCATGATCCTGAAGCCGGCCACGCCGCAGAACATCGTGATCGGCGGCCTGTCCGGCGCCATGCCGCCGGCCCTGGGCTGGGCCGCCGTCGCCAACGACGTGCCGATGCAAGCCTGGCTGCTGGTGCTGATCATCTTCGTCTGGACCCCGCCGCACTTCTGGGCCCTGGCCATGTACCGCAAGGCCGACTATGAGCGTTCCGGTCTGCCGATGCTGCCGGTGACCCACGGCATGGGCTTTACCGCCTTCCATATCTGGCTGTACTCGATCATCCTGGCCGCCACCACGCTGCTGCCGTTCGCGGTGAAGATGAGCGGCCTGATTTACCTGGCCAGCGCGGTGGTGCTGAATGCGGTGTTCCTGTACTACGGCTGGCGCATCTACAAGCATTACAGCGATATCGTGGCGCGCAAGGCCTTCACCTGGTCCATCATCTACCTGTCGCTGCTGTTCGCGGCGCTGCTGGTCGACCACTACGTCAAGATCTGAACATGATGAAAAAACTGTTTGCGGCGCTGTTCATGCTGGCCGCCCTGGCTGGCTGCGGCGATAAGCAGCTGAAATTCGAGAACACCGACCTGACCGGCCTGGGTTACGCCAACGGCTTCGCTCTGAACGACCATACCGGCAAGCCGGTCACGCTGGAGTCGTATAAGGGCAAGGTAGTGGTGCTGTTCTTCGGCTTCACCCACTGCCCGGACGTATGCCCGACCACCATGGCCGAAATGTCGGCCGTGATGAAGGAGCTGGGCCCGGACGCGGACAAGGTGCAGGTGCTGTTTGCCACCCTCGACCCTGAACGCGATACCAAGGAACTGCTGGCGCAATACGTGCCGGGCTTCGACCCGCGCTTCGTCGGCCTGTACGGCACGCCGGAGCAGACCGCCGCCACCGCCAAGGAATTCAAGGTGTTCTACCAGAAGGTGCCGGGCAAAACCGCCGACAGCTACACCATCGACCACACCGCCGGCAGCTACGTATTCGACAAGAACGGCAAGATCCGCCTGTTCCTGCGCCACGGCGGCGGCCCGGCGCCGATCGTGCATGACCTGAAGCTGCTCGCCGCAAATTGAATTCCTGTTAAGCTAGGGGCATGGAAAAACGATTTCAGCCCTATAGCCGCCTGGCAGCCATTGTCTTCCTGGTCATTGGCTGCCTCTACATCCTCCGTCCCTTCCTGGCCGGCATCCTGTTCGCCGCCGCCATCGCCATCTCCTCCTGGCCGCTATACGAACGCCTGCTTGGCCGCCTGAAAGGGCGCCGCACGCTTGGCGCAGCCGTGATGACGGTGTCGCTGATCCTGGTGATCCTGGTGCCGCTGTCGCTGGTGACCTGGAATATCGCCGACAGCGTGACGCACTTCTACCACGGCGCCCGCGTGGCGCTGGAGGCAGGGCATTTCGAGCCGCCGGCCTGGCTGCGCCAGTTGCCGCTGGTGGGTGAATCGGTCGATGCCTACCTGCGCCAGGTCCTGAGCAGCAAGGAGGAACTGGTGGCGGTCGCCAAGAAGTACATCGAGCCGGCGCGCACGGTCCTTCTGAATAGCGGCATCGTGCTGGGCGCCGGCGTGGCCCAAGTCAGCCTGGCCGCCTTCGTCGCCTTCTTCCTGTACCGCGACGGCCATAACATCGTGGCCGCCCTGGCGGTAGGTATGGACAAGATCATGGGCGAGCATGCGGTGGAGGTGTCCGAGACCGTCAGCCGCACCGTGACGGGCGTCATGTACGGCATGCTGGGCACGGCGCTGGCACAGGCTGCTGTGGCTGCGGTGGGTTTCCTGATTGCTGGCGTGCCGGCGGTGGCGCTGCTGTCGGTAGCTACCTTCATCTTTTCGCTGGTGCCGGTGGGACCGCCGCTGATCTGGGGCGGCGCGGCGATCTGGCTGTTCTCGGAAGGGCTGACCGGCTGGGGCATCTTCATGGTGGTCTACGGCCTGGTGGTGATCAGCGGCGTCGATAATGTGGTCAAGCCGATCCTGATCTCGCGCGGTTCCAGCCTGCCGTTTGCGCTGGTGCTGCTGGGCGTGATGGGCGGCGTGCTGGCCTTCGGTTTCGTCGGCCTGTTCATCGGCCCAACCCTGCTGGCGGTGGCGCTTGGCTTGCTTAGAAACTGGACGAAAGTTAAACCAGTCGTATAGTTCATTACAGAAGGGTTATACTAGCGCCTGTCCAACGATCACAAGGAGGGCGCAATGAAAGGCGTCGTATTTACGGAGTTCATGGAGCTGGTTGAAACGCGCATGGGCCTCGATATGTTGGACCGGATTATCACGGAAGCCAACCTTCCCAACGACGGCGCCTACACTGCAGTGGGCACCTATGACCACGCGGAGCTGGTGCGCCTGGTCCAAGCCCTGTCCAACGCCAGCGGCTTGAGCGTGCCGCAATTGATCCACCTGTTCGGCGAACACCTGTTCCAGCGTTTCAGCTTGCAGTATAAGGCGCTGTTCGCCGACAGCCGCACCGCCTTCGACTTCCTGGCTCGCATCGACGACGTGATCCACGTCGAGGTGCGCAAGCTGTATCCCGATGCCGAACTGCCAACGTTGCCATGCGAGCGCCCAACGCCCGATTCGCTGGTAATGCTTTACAGTTCGCCGCGCGGTTTCGGCGACCTGGCCGAGGGCCTCATTGCCGGCTGTATCAAGCACTTCGGCGAAGACATCAAGGTCACCCGTGTCGATTTGCCGAAGGAAGGCGCGTTGCACCGCGTCCGCTTTGAACTGGTCAAGCAAGCCTGATGAATCCCGACTCTCCCCCAAGCACGGTCGCGACCCGCAGCCTGCTGCGTGAGCGCGCTGCACGCAAGGAAGCGGAGACGCTGCTCGAACAGAAGTCCCTCGAACTGTACGAAAACTTCCAGCACCTGCGCCAGCTGAATACCCACCTGGAGGACAGCGAGCTGCGCTACCGCACCCTGGTGGAGCTGGCGCCGGATGCGATCTGGATCCACAGCGGCGGCGTGATCACCTTCGTCAATCCGGCTGCGGTGCGCCTGTTCGGCGCCGCTACGGCGGAAGAACTGATCGGCACCAATGCGCTCGACCGCTTCCCGCCAGCCTTCCACACGGTAGTGGAAGAGTGGTCGGGCCTGGATTTGCAGAAGGTGCATGAGAAGCAGCGCAGCACGCTGCAACTGCTGCGCGTCGATAACAACCTGGTCGACGTCGAATTCTTTGCGTCCGATATCCGCTTCAACAACGAAGATTCGGTGATGAACGTGGCGCACGACATCACCGAACGCCTGCTGCACGAAAAGGCGATCAAGCACCAGGCCACGCACGACCAGCTGACTGGCCTGCCGAACCGCAGCCTGTTCCTGGACCGCCTGACGCATGCCATCCGGCGCGCCGAACGCCGCAAGGAAAAGCTGGCGGTGGTGTTCGTCGACCTGGATAAATTCAAGCAGATCAACGACACGCTGGGCCACGCGGTGGGCGACGAGCTGCTGCGCACGGTGGCCGGTACGCTGAAGAAATGCGTGCGCGACTTCGATACCGTGGCCCGCCTGGGCGGCGACGAGTTCGTGCTGCTGCTGGATAGTCCGCTGGGCGATACCACGCCCGGCATGATTGCCGAACGTATCGGCGCGCGCCTGGCGCAGCCGCTGCAACTGGCCGGCCAGGACCACATCATCACCGGTAGCATGGGCCTGAGCCTGTATCCCAATGACGGGGCGCAGGCCGAAGTGCTGCTGCGCCAGGCCGATATCGCCATGTACCGCGCCAAGGAGGGCGGCCGCAACCGCTTCCAGTTCTTCACGCCGGAAATGCAGCACCGCCTGGATGCGCGCGTGACGCTGGAGCAGGGCCTGATGCGCGCCCTGCAGCGCGACGAGTTCGTTTTGCACTACCAGCCGCAGGTCGATATCCGGCGCGGCAAGGTGATCGGCATGGAGGCGCTGCTGCGCTGGGAGTCGCCGGACCTGGGCCTGGTGCCGCCGCTCGAATTCATCCCGGTTGCGGAAGAATCGAACCTGATCATCGCCATCGGCAACTGGGTGCTGGACAAGGTATGCGCCACCATGCGCAAGTGGCTGGACACCGGCGTGCCGGTGGTGCCGGTGGCGATCAATGTGGCGGCTTCGCAGTTCTCCAACTCGGACCTGGAGAAGCAGGTGCGCGAAGTGCTGACGCGCTACCATCTGCATCCGCACCTGATCGAGCTGGAACTGACGGAAAGCCTGTCGATGGATAACCCGGAAGGCACCATCGACCTGATGTACCGCCTGAAGGACATCGGCGTCGCCATGTCGATCGACGATTTCGGCACGGGCTACTCCAACCTCAGCTACCTGAAGCGCTTCCCGGTGGATAAGCTGAAGATCGACAAGAGCTTCACCAGCGGCCTGACGCGCGATCCAGAAGACCGCTCCATCGTCACCGCCGTGATCCGCCTGGCGCATAGCCTGGGCTTGAAAGCCATCGCGGAGGGCGTGGAAACGGAAGGCCAGCTGCAACTGCTGGCGCGCGAAGGCTGCGATGAGTTGCAGGGCTATTTCTTCAGCAAGCCGCTGCCTGAAGCACAGGCGGCGAAGTTCCTGAGCGACGGTGTTTCGATGGGGCTGGCAGTACTGCCGGACGCGATTCCGTAAGAGCGCTTAACGCACCAGCATCGACTGCGCGCGTTCTGGGCTGACGTGGCGTTCCATGATGGCCTTCATGGCGCCGTCTTCGCGCATGGCGCGCAGCGCCTGTTCCAGCTTGACGGCGCTGGCCTCGGGCACCAGGCGCGACACCACCATCGCTCCCAGCACATTCTCGCGCGGCACCAGGTCCAGCACGCGGAAGCGGGCAGCCAGCGCGCTGTCGCGCAGCAGGGCGTCGATATTGCTGCTTAGCTGGAAGATGGCTTGTACCCGGCCATGCTGGAACAGGCGTACCAGCGTGGCGTAATCGGGCGCTTCGTAGACGCGGCCCTGCTTGCGCAGGCGTTCAAGCCAGGCGTCGTAGGACGTGCCATGCTTGAAACCTTTGATGACAGCGACTTTCAGGTCCGGCTGGGCGGCGACCTGCTCCAGCGTTGCCGCGTTGCGTGCAAAATCATGGCGTACCAGGAGCATATTGCGCGCTTGCAGGTAAGGCGTGAAGCGCGCAAATTCCTCGCGTTCGGGTGTCGGGATGCCGGACATGGTCATGTCCAGCGTGCCTTCCTTCAGCATGGTCCAGATGCGGATGCGCGATTCGCGCGTCATGCGCAGCTCGCAGCCGGTACGGCGCGCCAGCTCTTCGACGATGTCCTTGTCGATACCTGTCCATTGCTCGCCGCTGCGGTAGTACAGCGCGCCGTGCTCGTACATGGCGACCGTCAGCGGACCGCAGGCTGCGGCAGCCGCGCTGCCGGTGCCGGCGGCGCAGGCGAAGACGATGGCTGTCAGGGCGCGGCGCAATCGCATGTCAATCCTGTTCGTCCGAGTCCGGCGGCAGGTTGCGTGGAATGACCTTGACCAGCAGGATGCGCGGGCCGTTCATCTTTTTAACCACCAGGTCGAAGCTGCCGAATTCCACGCGCTGGCCCTGTTTCGGGATGTCGCCCAGCTTCAGCATGATCAGGCCGCCCACCGATTCAATCTCCTCCATGCCCAGTTCTTCGTTCTCGATGTCGACGCCCAGCGTGCGTTCCAGCGAGAAGATCGGCAGGCTGGCCTTGCCGACCAGGGAACCGTCCGGCTGCTTCAGCCAGTCGTTTTCGTTGAGGCGGAATTCGTCGTGGATCTCGCCGACCATGGCGCCCAGCAGGTTGTCCAGGGTCAGGAATCCGACCGGGCGCTTGCCTTTCTCGCCGATCAGGGCGAAGTGCGGTGCGCCGTCCTTGAAGCGGCGGAACAGTTCCAGCGCCGGGGTGCGGGCGGAAATGGTTTCCACCGGGCGCAGGAAGCCGGACAGGTTCTTGATGTCCTTGCGCGATTGCAGCGCAAAGAACAGGTCTTTCAGGTGCACCACGCCCAGCACGGTATCGCCTTCCTCGTCGAAGTAGGGGTAGCGGCTGAAGCGGTTGCGCACCACGGTGTCGAGGTTTTCGTCGATCGAGCGGTCGGCATGCAGCGCGATCACCTCGTTGATCGGGCGCATCAGGTCAGCCACGCGCAGATGCGAGAAGTCGAGCGAGTTGGCCAGCACATTGCGTTCGTCCTTGTTGAAGGCTTCGCCCGGCTGGCTGGTACGCAGGATCATCTTCAGTTCTTCGTTCGAATAGTGCGACTCGTGGCCGCCTGCTTCGCCCAGGCCGGCCAGGCGCAGCACCCAGTTGGCACTCTGGTTCAGCAGCCAGATGGCCGGATACATGGTCCAGTAAAAGGCGTATAGCGGCAGTGCGCACCACAGGGCGACGGCTTCGGGGATGCGGATGGCGAGCGATTTCGGCGCCAGTTCGCCCACCACGATGTGCAGGAAGGAGATGGTGACGAAGGCGAAGACGAAGGAAATGCCATGCACGACTTCGGGCGAGCTGATGCCGACGAAGGTAAGCAGGGGTTCCAGCAGGCGGGCAAATGCAGGTTCACCGATCCAGCCCAGGCCCAGCGAGGCAAGCGTGATGCCCAGTTGGCAGGCGGACAGGTAGGCATCGAGGTGGCCGTGGACCTTGGCAAGGATGCGGCCGCGCAGGCCCTGGGTCTTGGCGATGGCGCGTACGCGGGTGCGGCGCAGGGTGACGATGCTGAATTCGGCGGCGACGTAAAAGCCGTTCAGTGCTACGAGGAAGAGTGCAAAGATTACTAGTAAAAGGTTGTCCATATGCGCCCTAGGGCGGGGAGTCGAAACCTCTATCTTATCCGACCCGGCACCGCCCCTGCGCATTTTTCATTATTGCTTGATGGAATCTGCTTGTGGCGCCAGGCCACTGGCCTTGCAAATTCCCAGCAGGCGCAGGGCCAGCGCGGTGTCGCTGGCGGCGCGTTCGCGCTGCACGGCGAGCAGGGCGCGCTGCGCTTGCAGCAGGGGCAATTCGTCGCCCAGGCCGCGCTTGGTGCGCGCGGTGGCGAGCTCCAGCGTGCTGCGGGCGCTGGCTTCGCGCGCGGCCAGGGCTTGCTGGCGCTGGCGTTCGGCGGCGTAGCCGGAGAGGGCGTCGTCCATCTCGTGCCAGGCTTTCAGCACGGTTTTCTGGAAAGCGATGGCGGCTTCCTGCTGTTCCAGCTCGCGCAGTTCGACCGTGGCGCGGCGGCGGCCGTTGTCGAAGATCGGCAGCTGCAGGCTGGGACCCAGCGACCATTGGCGGCTGCCCCAGTCGCCGAAATTGCCGGCCGCCAGGGATTCGAGGCCGAATGAGAGACCGAGCGTGACGCGCGGGTAGAGGTCCGCCATCGCGACGCCGATACGTGCGGTAGCCGCTTGCAGGCGCGCCTCGGCGGCCTGGATGTCGGGCCGGTGGCGCAACACCTCGCCCGGCACGCCCAGCGCCAGGTCGGGGCCGCGCATCGCCGCCACGCCGCCTGCGGGCTGCGCCGGCGCGAGCTGCGCTTGCAGCGCGCCTGGAGGCTGCGCGAGCAGCATCGTCAGGCGGTTCAGCGCCCCGGCTTCCGCTTCCAGCTGCGCCGGCAGGCGGCCTTCCAGTTCCGCCAGCGCGGCCTGCTGCTGATCGACCTCCGTCCCGGTGGCCAGGCCGCCGCGCTGGCGCGCCGTGGTGAGCGCCGCCATATCGCGCAGCGCCGCAATCTCGGCCTGCAGCAAGGACTGCTGGCGCTGTACCGAGCGCAGTTCGTAGTAGTTGCGTGCCACCTCCACCTGCACCGCCAGCTGCACGTCGCGCAGCACCGAGCTGGCCTCCGCCATGCCCGCATCGGCGGCCTCCACGCTGCGCCGCACGCGGCCCCACAGGTCCAGTTCCCAGCTGGCATCGAGCCCGGCCTGGTACAGCAAGAACGGATCGCTGAGTCTTTCGATCAGCACCTCGCGGTTGGCGGGATTGATCGCATCGACCATGCGCGTGCCTGCTCCGAATTCGGACTGGCGCTGGCGCGACACGCCGCTGTGCGCCGAAACCTGCGGACCCTGGCCGCCGGCTGCGACATTGCGCGCCATGCGGCTTTGGGCAAAGCGCAGCGCTGCACCGCGCACGTCGAAGCTGGCCGCCAGCGCCTGCTTTTGCAGCCCGGCCAGCACTGGATCGTCAAAACGTGCAAAGGCCTGCGTGGAACCTGCCGGCAACCCGGTGTCGCGCAGGGCAGCGGCGCCGCCATGCCAGTCGCCATAGGCGGCAGGGGCCTTTACTTCAGGCGCGTGGAAATCAGGACCGACGGCGCAACCGGCCAGGGACAGGCAAAGCAGGGAAATGATTGTGCGTTTCATGATGTTTCCAGTTCAAGCAAGGCGATGGCGGAACAGCCAGGCCGCCAGTGGCAGGGTAATCAGGGCAATCAGCAGCAGCGGCACCATATTCGGCCACAGCGTCCACAGGCTGGCTCCTTCGAGGTAGATGCGCTGCACCATGTCGATGGCAAAGCGCAGCGGATTGACCATGGTGACGATCTGCAGCACTTGCGGCATATTGCGTACCGGCGTGGTCAGGCCCGACAGCAGCATCATCGGCATCACCATGACAAAGGTATACAGCATGGCCTGCTGCATATTCAGCGACACGGCGGAAATCGACAGCCCGATGCCGACGCTGGCCACGGTGAACAATGTCAGCGCCGCATACAGCGACAACAGGGAGCCGGCCATCGGCACGCCGAACCACAGGTTGGTCACCAGCAGGATCAGGGTCGATTGCAGCAGCCCGATCATGATCGGCGGCAGCGCCTTGCCGATCATGATGTCGAGAGGGGTGAGCGGCGTGACCAGCAGCTGGTCGAAGGTGCCTTGTTCGCGCTCGCGCGCCACCGAGAGTGCGGTCAGCAGCAGGGTTTGCAGCATGCTGAGGGCGGCGATCATGCCGGGCATCAGGTACCAGCGCGTTTCCAGATTCGGGTTGTACCAGGCGCGCGATTCGATACGCAGCGGCGGTGCCGCGCCGCCGTGCTTTTCGCGCCACTGGCGGTTGAAGTCCGCCACCACAGCGCCCAGGTAGGCGGCCGCTGAACCGGCGGTGTTGGAATTGCGGCCATCCAGCACCACCTGCAGCGGGGCTGCATCGCCCGCGTACAGGCGGCGCTCGAAGTCGAGCGGGATGCTGATGGCGAGCAGGGCGCGCTGGCGGTCGATGGCCTCGCGCAGCTGCTCCTGCGTTTCAAAGGTGACGGCGCGCTGGAAGGTGCCGCTGGCATCGAGCTTGGCCAGCAGTTCGGCCGAGGCGGCGCTGCGGCTGGCGTCATGCACGGCGTACGGCACGTGCGTCAGGTCGTAAGTGGCGGCATAGCCGAACAGCAGGCTTTGCACGATGGCCGGCACCACCAGGATGGCGCGGCTCTTGGGGTCTTTCAGCACGGCCAGGAATTCCTTGCGGACGATGACGGAAATGCGGCGGAAGAATGCAATCATGGCGGCCTCAGTCCAATCGTTTGCGGGTGACCGCACGCGCAACGCTGATCAGCAGCACGGCGTAGGCGGCGAGGATGGCGCAGTTGCGCAGGATCAGCGGCCAGACGTTCCCGGCCAGGAACAGGGTCTTCACCAGTTCCATGAAGTAGGTGGCAGGCAGTATGCGGCCCACCGCCTGCACCACGACCGGTACATTGCGCAGGTCGAACAGGAAGCCGGACAGCATCAGCGAGGGCATGAAGCTGCTGACCAGTGCCAGCTGGCTGGCCAGGAACTGGTTCTTGGTGGCCGAGGAGATCAGGAGGCCCATGCCCACGGCGACGATCAGGTACAGCATGGAGGCGAAGACGATCACCAGCAGCGATCCTTGCATCGGCACGTCGAACAGG
Organism: Pseudoduganella sp. OTU4001; assembly: GCF_038440195.1. Classification (NCBI taxonomy): domain Bacteria; kingdom Pseudomonadati; phylum Pseudomonadota; class Betaproteobacteria; order Burkholderiales; family Oxalobacteraceae; genus Pseudoduganella; species Pseudoduganella sp. OTU4001. The sequence goes on from NZ_JASATG010000022.1 coordinate 64,123, forward strand.
AAGCGCGCGGCGGCCAGGCAGAGGAACAGGCCCATCATGCCGACGCAGAAGTAGGGGATGACTTTGGCCAGCAGGATTTCCACCGGACGCACCGGCGTGACGAACAGCGCCTCCAGCGTGCCGCGCTCCCATTCGCGCGCCATCACCAGGGCGGTGAGGAAGGCGCCGACCAGGGTCATGATCAGCACGATCAGGCCGGGCACCAGGTACCAGGTGCTGGTATTGGCGCTGTTGTACCACATGCGCTGTTCGAGCTGCACCGCGCCGCTGGCCGGCAGGGCTGCGGCCCGCGCCGCACTGCCCAGGCGTTCGGCGCGGCGCAGGTTCCATTGCTGCAGCGTGCCGTTGGCGTAGTTCATGATGATGCTGGCGCGGTTGGCTTCTGCGCCGTGCACGATCACTTGCACGGTGGCTTTGCCGGCGCCTGCATCGCGCGTGAACGTGGCGGGGATGCGGACGATGGCGTCCACGCGGCGGTCCTGCATCAGGGCTTCAGCATCGTGCATCGAGGCCACGGGGACAGCGGCGAAGGCTGGCGAGAGGCTGAAGCCTGCCACTGCATCTTGCGCGGTGGGGGAGCTGTCTTCCATCACGATGGCGATGGGGGCGTTTTTGACGTCCAGCGACAGGCCGTAGCCGAAGATCAGGATCAGCACGATAGGCAGGACGATGCCGATCGCCATATTCGATGCATCGCGCAGCAACTGGCGGAACTCCTTGCGGACCAGGGCTGCGAGGCGGGTGCGGAAGGCGCTGTTCATGCTTGGCCTCCGTTACGGGCTTGTTCGACGATGGCGATGAAGGCGTCCTCCATATTGGCGGCGCCGCCGGCCTGGGTACGAACTTCGCGCGGCGTGCCGATGGCGAGCAGTTTGCCGGCATCCTGGATGACGATGTGGTCGCAGTATTCGGCTTCTTCCATGAAGTGGGTGGTGACCACGATGGTCACGCCTTGCTCTGACAGGGTGGTGATGCGGCGCCAGAACTCGCGGCGTGCGAGCGGGTCGGCGCCGCTGGTTGGTTCGTCCAGGAACAGGACTTCCGGTTCGTGCAGCAGGCCGGTGGCCATCGCCAGGCGCTGCTTGAAGCCGCCGGGCAGCTGGCCGCTTGGCATATCTATTTGTCCGCGCAGGTCGAATTCGTCCAGTACCTGGCTGGTGCGCTGCTTCAGGCGCTGGCCATACAGGCCGTAGGCGCCGCCGAAGAAGTCGAGGTTTTCGGCGACGGTCAGGTTGCCGTACAGGGCGAATTTTTGCGATACGTAGCCGACCTTGGCGCGGGCCTGCGCGCGGGCGTTGCGCAGGTTGACGCCTGCCACTCGCAGGAAGCCGGAGCTTGCAGGGAGCAGGCCGCATAACATGCGGAAGGTGGTGGTCTTGCCGGCGCCGTTCGGGCCCAGCAAGCCAAAGATTTCGCCACGCGCGACGGTGAAGCTGGTGCTCGCGACGGCGGTGAAGTCGCCAAACTTGCGCACCAGGTCGCGCACCTCGATCATCGCCTCCCCGCAAGCGCTGCCCGCGCCAAGCGCGCCGCCAGCCTGTGCGCCGTTCGTGCCGCCAGTCCGCGCGCCGCTCGCGCCGCCGGCTTGCGGGGTGCCAGCGGGGACGGGCGCGGGGGCGGCGCGCAGCAGCATCATGAAGCCATCTTCCAGTCGTGCAGCGGCGGGGTGGGGCTGCGCGCCCAGAAGCAGCCGGGCAACCGCATCATCCGCAGCATCCGCGCGGCGAATAAACCGCACTTGTCCACCTTCCGGCACCGCATCCACCACCGACTCCCGCGCATCGATCAAGCGCGCCTGCAACGCCCGCGCCGAATCGCCCGCGCCAGGTGTGGCGACAAAGCACAGTCCCTTCGCGCGCGCCCGCAGTTCGGCCGGCGCGCCGCAAGCCAGCAACCTTCCTTCATGCATAACAAACACCTGCTCGCAGCGCTCCGCCTCGTCCATGTAAGAGGTCGAGACGACCACCGACAACTTCTCGGAATCCACCAGCTCCTGCACAATCGCCCACAGCTCGCGGCGCGACAGCGGATCAACGCCCACCGTCGGTTCGTCGAGCAGCAGCAATTCAGGCGAGCGCACCAGCGTGCATGCCAGCCCAAGCTTCTGTTTCATGCCGCCCGACAGCTTGCCTGCCGGCCTGTCAGTGAAGCGTGCCAGGTCCGTCATATGCAGCAGCCGCGCAAAGCGCTCACGCCGCACATCCTGCGGCACGCCATGCAGGTCTGCATACAGATCCATGTTCTCTTGCACGCTCAGGTCTTCATACAAGCCGAAGCGCTGCGGCATATAGCTGATGCGGTCTTGCACCTGCTGCGGATGCGCCGCCACGTCGATGCCCAGCACCGACAGCGAACCGGCAGTCGGCGCCAGCAAACCCGCCACCATGCGCAGCAAGGTGGTCTTGCCCGCACCATCCGGCCCGACCAGCGCCGTCAGCGCGCCGGAACGCACCTCGAGCGAGACGCCATCCAGCGCCACGACCGGCGTCGCCGACTCCTTGGTGATGAAATGGCGCGATAGCCCGCGCCCGCTGAGCACTGCGTTTTCCATGATTACTGCCCGAAAGCGATACGCACCGTAGCCGGCATGCCCATACGCAGCACATCCGCTTTGTCTTCGGCCAGCACCCGCACCTCATAGACCAGCGCAGTACGCAAGTCCTCGGTCTGCACCGTCTTCGGCGTAAATTCCGCCACCGAGGAGATGTAGCCCACTTTGCCCGCCAGCGCCTTGCCAGGCTGGCTGTCGATGCTGATGGACGCCGTCATGCCGGGCTTGATGCGCCCCAGGTCGGTCTCGCGCACATACGTCCTGACCCACTTTGGATCGGCAATCGCCAGCGTATAGACAGGACGCTGCGGCGACGCCATATCGCCTGGCTCCATCAAACGTGCCCGCACCACTGAATTGACCGGCGCCTTCAGCGTGGCCTCGCCCAACTGGTGCTGCAGCAGCGCGATGGCCGCCTGCGCCGCCTCGAACTGAGCCTGCGCCTGGGCGATATCTTCGCGCCGTGGTCCGTGCTGGGCCAACTCCTGCCCCTGGCGCGCCTGTTCGAACTGCGCCTGCGCCGCCTTGGAACGGGCACGCGCCGCATCGACATCCTGCTGGCTGACGGCACGGCCGTTGCTATCCTGCTGCACCGCCAGTACGCGGTCCAGCTGCTGGCGCGCCAGTTCCGCCTCGGCCTGCGCCGCAGCGGTACGGGCACGCGACTGCGCTACTTCCTCCGGCCGCGTGCCGGACTTCAGCCGCGCCAGCGCCTGTTGCATGGCCGCCGCTTGCGCCTCGGCCTCCGCCAAGCGCAAACGCAGCCCGCGCGTGTCCAGCTCCGCCAGCACTTCGCCGGCCTTGACCCGCTGGCCTTCGTCGGCATACACCTTGGCTACCCGTTCGCTGGCGGGGAAGGCCAGCGCCACCTGGCGCAAGTCCACGTTCCCGTACAGGACGAGTTCCTTATCGTTTGCCGCCGGCCGGCTCCAATGCCAGGCACCGATGGCGACCAGCGCAGTGGCGAGAATGACAACTCCAACAAGTTTCTTTTTCATGGCAGAACCTCCTGCGGAAATTCTACATCAAATTCAAATTTGGATTTGAATTTATTTTCGACGTACAATGCGAGCCATGGGAAACACTGACAAAAAGGCCACGAGCCGCAGCCGGGGCAGCCGCCAGGACGGCGATGCCACCCGCCAGACATTGCTCGACGTAGCAGGGCAGGTATTCGCCGAACGCGGCTACGCCGACGCCACCAGCAAAGAGATCTGCGAGCGCGCCGGCACCAATATCGCTGCAGTCAATTATCACTTCGGCAGTCGCGGGGCGCTATATGAGGCAGTGCTGGTGGAAGCCCACCACCACCTGCTCAAGCTGGAAGAGATGCAGGAAATCGCGGCGCGGGAGTTGTCGCCGCGCGACAAACTGCGTGTGATCCTGACCGGCATCGTGCAGCGCGCCACCGGCCCGCAAGCGCATTGGGGCGCCCGCGTGGTGATCCGCGAACTGATGTCGCCGACCGAACACGCCCCTGCGCTGGTACAGAAAGCCATTGCCCCCAAAGCAATGCTGATGGTGGGGCTGGTGTGCCAGATCACCGGGTTGCCGCCCACCACACCGGGCTTGCAGCGCTCCCTGTTCCTGTTGATGTCGCCCTGCCTGGCGTTGCTGGTCGCGCCGCGCGAAATGCGCACCAAGCTGTTCCCCGCGCTGAGCAGCGATGTGGACGGCCTGGTCGACGATATGATGACCTACGCCAGCGCCGGCCTGGCCGCTATCGCGGCGAAGTATTCAGCATCCGCTCCACCACCGGGTGGCTGATGCGCCGCTCGCTGGAAATCGCATAGAACTGCTCGCGCAGTTCGGGCGCGGGCCCCACCGGCAGGGCGCCGAACTGCTCCAGCATATCGCCCGCCAGCGCGGCGGGCGCAAAGAACAGGCCCATGCCGTTGCGGCCGAATGTATTCAGCATCGCGCTGTCCTCAAATTCCCCCACCACATCGGGCCGCACGCCCTGTTCCAATAACCAGGCGTCGATCCGGCCGCGCAGGGCCGTGTTCCGCGTCGGCAGCAGCAGCGGCGCGCCATTCAGGCTGGCCGGGAACTCCTTGCCGTACTTGCGCGCCAGGGCGCGCGTGCCGAACAGCTGCATCTCGCTTTCGCCCAGCAGGTGGCTGAACACGCGCAAGGAAGAACTGGCGCGCACCGGACGGTCGGTCAGCACCACGTCCAGCTTGTGCAGCGCCAGTTCGGCCAGCAGGGCGTCGAACTCGCCCTCGGTGCACACCAGCCGCACCGCCTGGTCCGGCGGCAGCGCCGCCTCCAGGTAGTGCGCCGCAATCAGCTTGGGCATGGAATCGGAAATCCCCACCGCCAGCCGCACCTTGCCGGCATCGACTTCCTCCAGCGCCTCCTGCATGCGGTCGCCCAGCTGGAAAATCTGCTCGGCGTAAGTCAGCGCCACGCGACCGGCCTCGGTCGGCACCAGGCGCCGGCCCTGCTGGGTGAGCAGGGACTTGCCGATCGACTGCTCCAGCGCGGCAATCTGGGTGCTGACGGTCTGGATGGCCAATCCCAGCCGGTCGGCGGCCCGGGTCACGCTGCCCTCGGCGGCGACCATGCGGAAGAAGTAGAGGTGACGGAAGTTCAGGCCAGTGGTTTTCATGCTTCTGTTTTTCGGAAGTAATACTTCGATTATCTTCTATTTTTAAATGTACGGGCAGCCCTTAGACTTGCCAGACTAATCAACGAGAAAGGGAAAACCGATGAAGCACTTCAGGGTCTCATTCCTGGTCTCCTTCATCTGTCTTGCTGTGGCAGGGTGGTGGGGATACCAACAAACCGGCATCAGCGGCGCCCTGGCGGCGCTGTGGATCGCCCTTATCCTGAGCGTGATGGAAGTCTCGCTCTCCTTCGACAACGCGGTGGTCAACGCCTCCGTGCTGAAAACCTGGGACGAGTTCTGGCAAAAGCTGTTCCTCGGCGTCGGCATCATCATTGCGGTATTCGGCATGCGCCTGGTATTCCCGCTGGTGATCGTGGCCGTGGCGGCAGACTTGAGCATCCCGGACGTGTGGACGCTGGCGATCAACGATCCGAAAGCCTTCTCCACCCACCTGACCAACCACCACGCGGAAGTGGCGGCGTTCGGCGGCATGTTCCTGCTGATGGTGTTCCTGAACTTCATCTTCGACCATGAGAAGCAGATGCACTGGCTGGGCCATGTCGAGCGCAAGCTGGGCGCGCTGGGCAAGGTGTCCTCGATCGCCATCATGATTTCGATGGCCGTGCTGCTCGGCTCCCTGAGCATCGTCGAAGAATCGCAGAAATTCATCGTGTTGGTGGCCGGCATGTGGGGCCTGCTGATCTACGTCGGCGTGGATGCGCTGTCGACCTGGCTGGAAAAGGAAGAAGAAGGCGGCGTCAATGCCGGTGAGCTGGTCAAGCGCGGCGGTATCGGCGGCTTCCTCTACCTGGAAGTGCTGGATGCTTCGTTCTCCTTCGACGGCGTGATCGGCGCCTTTGCCATCACCAGCGACGTGGTAATCATCATGCTGGGCCTCGCCATTGGCGCGATGTTCGTGCGCTCGATGACGGTCTACCTGGTGCATAAGGGTACGCTGGAAGAATACGTCTACCTGGAACATGGCGCGCACTACGCGATCGGCATCCTGGCAGTGATCATGTTGGCCAGCATGAAGTTCCATATTCCGGAAGTGATCACCGGCCTGATTGGTGTGGCATTCATCGTGGCCTCGCTGTGGTCCTCGATCCGCCACAAGAAACTTGAATTGAAAGCTTAAGACTATGACGACTTTTACTGTGACCGGGGATATCGACCCCTTCCTGCAAGTGTCGATGCAGCGCGGTGAGCGCATCTTCTGCGAGTCGAACGCGATGGTGATGATGGATGCCACGCTGGAGCTGAAGGGCAAGATGCGCGGCGGCCTGGGTGGTGCGCTGATGCGCTCCCTGGCCAACGGCGAGTCCTTCTTCCAGCAGAACATCGAAGCCACCGGCGGCGACGGCAACTGCCTGCTGTCGCCCAACCTGCCGGGCGCCATGCGCGTGCTGGACGTGGGCGAGCGCCAGTACATGATCAGCGACGGCGCGTTTGTCGCCGCCAGCAGCGGCATCGACCTGAAGGTGCGCACGCAGAATGTGGGCAATGCGCTGTTCGGCCAGAGCGGCGGCTTCTTCATCACCGAATCGACCGGCCAGGGCCAGCTGGTGGTGTCGGGCTTCGGCGCGCTGCACGAAGTGAACGTGGAGCCGGGCAAGGAAGTCGTGATCGACAACGCCCACGTGGTGGCCTGGGACAGCGCGCTGCGCTACGACCTGGCCGTGGCGACCCGCTCCAGCGGCGGCTTGCTGGGCAACCTGGTCAACTCGGTGACCAGCGGCGAAGGCATGGTGCTGCGCTTCTCGGGCCGCGGCAAGGTGCTGATCTGCTCGCGCAACCGCGAAGCTTTCGTGGCCTGGATGATGTCGCACCAGAGCCGCTAAGACGATTTACCTCCGTTTAACGCCCCCATGGCGTTCTTCCTTGCGGTGGTCCTGGCAACAGGCCACCGCTTTTTTTTATTGCAGCACCAGCATGCCTGCGTTGTAGATCGAATGCGCCAGCATCGGCGCCAGCAGCGATTTGCTGCGTTCCGCCGCGTAGGCGGTGCACAGGCCCAGCGCGAACACCGGCAGCATGGCAAGCGGTGGGTGGATGACGGCAAACAGCGCCGCGCTGGTGGCCATTGCCGGCAGCAGCGAGAGCGTGCGCCGCAGGCCGCCGAAAACCTGGCCACGGAAGATGAACTCCTCGAACAGCGGCGCCGCAAGTACCGCCAGCGGCGCCAGCCATAGCATGGTGGCGCGCGGCGGGGTGTCCGGGAGCAGGCCGAAGCGGCGCATGGCCGCCATCCACAGGAAACCTGCGGCCAGGGCCGGCAGCGCCATCAGCACGCCCCACAGCAGGGCGTTGCCGCGCGCCTCGCGCCAGGAGCCGTGCCACAGGCGCGGCACGCCGCTGGTGCCGGCGCGCCAGTAGATCAGCCGCGTCAGGCCGTACACCATGGCGCCGGAAAACGCGAATGACAGCGCGAGTGCCGGCAGTGTGAGCTCCTGGCCCGCCAGGTGCATCGCGCCGGTCACCAGCAATTGCAGCGTGAAAAAGCCGATGGCGCCAATGATGCCGTCGGCGGCGGACAGGCGCGGCGGCGGCGAGGCGGTCGGGTCGAGCAGGTAGGGCATGGCGTCGCGGGCACGCTGCCACAGCGCCATGGCGAGGGCGGTCATCAGCACCATGACGGCCAGCCGCACCTGCCATTCGCGGGTGTTCAGCATATAGGTGTAAAGCGACGACAGCAGCAGGTAGGCGTAGGCGAACGTTGGGCGCACGCGCGCATGCAGGTCCTGCGCCAGCGGGTCGCAGGCCCACACGCCCAGCGCCACGGCAATGGTGGCAAAGATGGGGATGCCAACCATCACCAGCACCAGTTGCGGCCACAGCTTGTTGTTGAGCGGCACACCGGACCACACGCCCATGGCGTACACCGCCAGCGGGTAGGCCAGGGCCAGCACCGACCATAGCTGCGCTTTCTCGGCGAGGATGCTGCTGATGTTGTACGGATAGGTGTACAGCATCCATAGCGCGTGGCCTTCGGTATTGATGGTCTGGAAGGCCGACAGCATCAGCACATAGGCGGCCAGGCCAAAGGCGACCGAGGCCAGCATGCTGGGGCTGGTGAGGAATTGCCCCATATTGTCCACCTGGCCGTTCAGCACCAGCTGGCTGCCGAATATGATCACGGGGATCAGCAGGCTTTGCACCAGGAAGTTGCGGTCGCGGCTAAGCAGGCGTAGCTCGCGCCGTTGCAGCGGCGTACCAATGGCGAAGCCCGGCGTGGCCGGCAGCGCTACGCTGCGGCGGCCGGTCTCGCGCGAGCCGCTGGCCACCACGCCCTCGGCGAGAAGGGCGTGCAGCAGGCGCAGGCCAAGCCAGACCAGCAAGGCTGTCTGTGCCGCCAGCAGCGCGCCGTAGGCCAGGCCCTGCAGCGGATCGCGCGTATTCAGCGCCTGCAAGGCCAGGCCGGGCGGCGCCCACAGGGCCCAGTCGGGGAACTGCTGCGCCCAGCCAAGGGTGAGCGTAGCGGTTGGCATGGCCAGCGACATCGCGAGGTACATCAGCGGCATGCTGGCGACCGAGGCAATCGCCTGCAGGTTGCGCAGCTGCGATGGCGCGAGGCGCAGCCGCAGGCCGGTGTCGGCAACGGTGCGCAGCGTGGCCGCGCAAGCCAGCAAGGGCAGGGCGCAGGCCGCGCCGATGAACGGTGTGCTCCAGCGGTGGCCGGAGTGCCAGGCGACCGCCATGCACAGCGGCCATAGCGCCAGGATGCCGGAGGGATTGGCCAGCGTGCGCTCCGCGATGCGCGCCAGCAGCAGCATGCGCCGTTGCATGGGCAAGGTGACCAGCCATTCCAGGTCCCAGTCCGGCTGCGCCAGTTCCCTGCTGCCCAACGGCAGCAGGAAGGCGATGCAGAACAGCAGGCTGGCCTGCATGACGGCGGCGCGCATCAGCACCGGATGGAAGGGCGCTGCCTGCAATTCCTGGCGCGCGGTGCGCATGACAGCGCGCGGCGCCAGGTCGGTACGGGTTACGGCGCACTGGCTGCCGGTCGGCAGGCGGCATTGCATGTTCAGCAGCGAGGTGTGGGCCGTATTCAGGAAGGCGAACAGCATGAAGGCCGACAGCACGCAGGTGACGATCCAGCGTGCGCTCTTCTTACCGCGCGTGGCCTGGCGGCTGGGACCCAGCCAGCCTTTGCGGAAGCCCAGCCCGTTGGCGATATTCAGCAGCCGCAGCAGCCGCAGTCGTGCAAGCAGCCAGAATGCACGAGGGGCGCTGGGCAGGTCCATGTCAGGCGGCCTGGCCGGCTTCGTCGGTAAAGCGCAGGAACAGTTCTTCCAGCGTACTGTTGTCGCTGCTGGCCCCGCGTAGTTCCTCCAGTGTGCCGGTGGCCACCAGGGCGCCGTGGTGGATGATGCCGACCCGGTTGCACATGCGCTGCGCCATGTCGAGCAGGTGGGTGGAGACGAAAATGGTCTTGCCGGCGGCGGCGCTGGCGATCAGCCGGTCCTGCACCTCGCGCGCGGCGCGCGGGTCTAGGCCGTTGATCGGCTCGTCCAGGATCAGCACGGCCGGATCGTGCACCAGGGCGCAGGCCAGGCCGAGCTTCTTCTTCATGCCCATCGAATAGTTCACGGCGAATTCTTCGGACACGTCTTGCAGGCCGAATTCATGCAACAGCTGTGCGGCGCGCTCGATCGCGGCCGGGCGCGCCGCGCCGTGCATCTCCGCCACGAATTGCAGGATTTCGCGTCCGCGCAGGAAGTCGTAGAAGATCGGGCTGTCGGGCAGGTAGCCGACGTGGCGCTTCACTTGTGCGGCGTCGGCCTGGCAATCCAGTCCGTCCACCAGTACCCGGCCGGCGCTGGGCACCAGGATGCCCATCATCATGCGGATGGTGGTGGTCTTGCCGGCGCCATTCGGTCCAAGGAAGCCGAACACCTCGCCGCGCCGCACCGTCAGTGTCAGCGGCTGCACGGCGGGAAAATCGCCGTAGTGTTTGGCCAGTCCCTGGAATTCGATCATGGCCGCAGGCTCATGCCGATGCGGCCGGTGCGCGGCATCCAGTTGCTGGTGATATCGGCCGAGACCAGGATGCGCTCGGCGCGCCCGATCAGCAGTTCACGCGGCACGAAACCGATGTAGCGCGAATCGTGGCTGTTGTTGCGGTTATCGCCCAGCATCAGGTAGCTGCCCTGTGGCACGGTGACGGGGCCGAAGTTGCGCCGCGCGTCCACTTGCGGCAGCACCTGGATGCTGTAGCTGGCGCTGGCATTGTGCTCCTGCAGCTGCACCGCCTGCAGGTCGCCGACTTTTTCAATGTGCTCGATGGCGTCGCCCAGCACGGTGTATTCGGAGGCTTTGCCGTTGATGATCAGGCGTTCATTGCGGATCTCCACGCGGTCGCCCGGCAGCGCCGCCACACGCTTGATCAGGCGCGTACGGTCGCGCGGCGAGAAGAAGGTGACCACGTCGCCGCGCTGTGGTTCGCCCAGGCGGCTGACAGAAATGTCGGTGAGCGGTACTTTCAGGTCGTAGGCGATGCGGTTGACGAACACCACGTCGCCCTCCAGCAGGTTGGGGTGCATCGATGCGGAGGGGATCGGGTTCCAGTCGGCGATGGCGGTGCGAAACACGCCAAGTGTCAGCAGGAAGACGATGAAGCCCTTGTTTTCACGGATGAATCTTTTCACGGCCGTAGTCTCCGGTAGGTTCAGGAAACCTCATCATCTTATCAAAACCTTAAGCGCTGCTTAGCCCGAAAGCCGCCAGCATCTGGCGCTGTCCTTTGGGCGGCACCTGCAGCGCGCGGCTGTCGAGATCCTGCTCTACCCAGCCGCGCTTCAGCGCCAGTTGCAGCAGGGCCGCGCCGAGCGCGCCGCCCAGGTGCGGTTTGCGTTCGCTCCAGTCCAGGCAAGGACAGGCAAAACGGCGGCGCAGCTTGCGCAGCGCGGCCAGGTCCAGTCCAAGGCTGGCGAAATGCTGCTCGCCTTCCCGGCTCAGGTCATAGCCGTCGTCCGCATTGGCCAGCCAGCCTTGCGCGGCGAAGTGGTCGTGCAGTTGCACCGCCACCGTGCCTGCCATGTGATCGTAACAGGTGCGCGCGTTGCGCAGGCGGTCCGGCGTATTGGGTTTGAACTCATCGCGTGGCACGCCTGCAACGACCAGCAGCGCTTCCAGCGCGGTTGCCACTTCCTGGCTGGCAAGCTGGTAGTAGCGGTGCTTGCCTTGCGCCAGCTGCACCAGCAGCTGATCTTCTTTTAGGCGCGCCAGATGGGCGCTGGCGGTGGAGGGGCCGACTTCGGCCACCACCGACAGTTCAGTCGCGGTGCGGGCATGGCCGTCCAGCAGGGAACACAGCATGCGGGCGCGGGCCGGTTCGGCGATGGCGCCGGCGATGCTGGCAAGTTTGGAATCCATGTTTCGATGTGCGGCGAATTGTGTTTGCGGTTTTTTCAGGATACTTCAAATTCTTGAACAATGCCGGAGGGATGGAAATGCAGGAACTGGAATGGGATGAAGGACGCGGCATGTGGCTTGCCGCAGGTACTGCGCTGGTGGAGGAAGTATTGGGCCATCCCGCGCTGCGCGTGCGCCCGGTGGCCGAACCGGTGCCCCCGGCGCTGGCAGGAGGCAGTGCGGCGGAGGTGTTCGGTGCACTGGTGCGCATGAACGATGGCGAGCGCCACGCCGCACCCAAGCTGGCCTTGCAGCGCGCCCTCGCAGTGTTCGCCGCGGCGCCAGCCGGCGGCGCGAGCGGGGCGCAACTGCGGGCACGGGCGGTGGCGGGGCGCTTGCTGGCCGAGGGCCGTCCGATCGGCGCCTGGGCCTTCGAAGCGCCGGTCAGCACGGTCGCCAGCCTGCTCGGCTTCGCTGACGCGCAGCTGCCGGCGGTGGCGCGCTGGATGGCCGGCTTCGTGGCCTGCCTGTCCCCGCTCAGCAACGCAGCGCAGATAGGCCAGGCGCATGCCGCCAGCCTGCGCCTGCTGGCCGCCATGCGCGAACTGGTGCAGGCCGCGCCTGAAGGCTCGCTGGCCGAGGGCGTGGCGCAGGAAGGCGCCGCAGCCGGCTGGCGCGACGACCACGCCATCCTTGCCAACCTGGTTGGCCTGCTGTCGCAAACATATGAGGCCACTGCCGGCCTGCTGGGCAACGCGCTGGTCGCCCTGCAGCACGGCGCGGACCGCAGCGATGCCGCGCAACTGGTGGCGCAGGTAATGCAAACCGACCCACCCATCGTGAACACGCGCCGCTTCGCCGCCGAGCGCTGCACCGTAGGCGGCGTGACAGTGGAAGCAGGGCAGGCGATACTGGTCATGCTGGGTGCTGCGCAGCGCGGCTTTGGCCATGGCCGCCACGCCTGTCCCGGCCAGCAACTGGCGCTGCAGATCGCAGCAGGCTGTATCGAAGCGCTGGGCAGCAAGCCGCTGCCCCAGTTGACATGGACGTACCGCGCATCGGCGAATGCGCGCATTCCGGAGTTCCACCAATGATCGCAGTGATTTTCGAAGTCACCCCCGCCGCAGGCCGCAAGGATGCCTACCTGGACATCGCCGCCGCCTTGCGTCCCACCCTGGAGCAGATCGACGGCTTTATCAGTGTCGAACGCTTCCAGAGCCTGAGCAACCCGGGCAAGATGCTGTCGCTATCGTTCTTCCGCGATGAGGAAGCGGTGCAGCAGTGGCGCCAGCTCGAAGCGCACCGCGCGGCCCAGCAAGCCGGGCGCGAACGCCTGTTTGCCGATTACCGCCTGCGCATTGCCAGCGTGGTGCGCGATTACGGCCTGCACGAGCGTGCAGAAGCGCCCGCCGACAGCCGCGCGCGGCACGGCTAGCTTAGTGCCCGCGTTTCTGCACCAGGGCGCTGCCCACGCCGTGGCGCTTGCCCTCGCTGACCGCCGTCACGGTGCCATCGGGGTTGAACACGATGGCATTGGCGGCGCCGATTTCCTCCACCTTGGCATCCCAGCGCTGGCCGAAGCGTTCCAGCGCCTTGGCTTGCGCACTGCCGCCGAAACCCGGCTCGATGGACGTGGCGAGCCCGTTGCGCTCCGAAATGCGCGGCGCATCCAGCGCCTGCGGCATCGGCATGCCCAGGTCGATGTGGTTGAAGATGGTCTGCAGCACGGTGGTGATGATGGTGCCGCCGCCCGGGCTGCCAATGGTGAAGGCCGGCTTGCCGTTGCGGAAAACAATGGTCGGCGACATGCTGCTGCGCGGCCGCTTGCCCGCTTCCGGCACATTAGGATGGGGACCGGTGAAATCGAAGTCCGTCATCTCGTTATTCAGGATGAAGCCATAGCCCGGCACCGTAATGCCGCTGCCGCCCCATGATTCGATGGTGAAGGTATAGGCCACGATATTGCCGTCCTTGTCCGACACCGCCAGGTGGGTGGTGTGCGCGCTTTCCGACAGCAGCTTGCCCTTGGCCGCAGCGGCCGGGCGCAAAGGCACGCTCGGGTCTTGCTGGTAAGGGTAGGGGTCGCCCGCCTCGGCATGGTGGCGCGCCTGGGCCGGGTCGATCAGCTCGCGGCGCCGCGCCGCATAGTCCTTGTTCATCAGGCCCGCCACCGGCGCATCGACATATTCCGGATCGGCCAGGTAGGCATTGCGGTCGGCGAAGGCCAGGCGCGCCGCTTCCATGTACAGGTGCTCGGCTTTCGCGCGCGGCATGGACTTGAGGTCGAAGCCTTCCAGGATATTCAGCGCTTCCGCAATCGCCACGCCACCGCTGCTTGGCAACGGCATGCCCACCAGCTCATAGCCGCGGTAAGTGCTGCGGACCGGCTGGCGCCAGCGCGACTCGTAGTTGGACAGGTCGGCCAGCGACATTTTGCCGGCGCGTACCGACACGCCGGCGGCCACCGGCGGCTGGTTGACCGTGTCGACGATCGCCTGCGCCAGCTTGCCCGAATAAAAAGCCTTCACGCCGCCGGCCGACAGCAGGCGGTAGGTTTTCGCCAGATCCGGATTGCGCAGCAAGGTGCCGGCCGGCAGCGGTTTGCCGTCTTTCATATAGCGTGCGGCAGTGGCCGGGAATAGCGCAAATTTCTTTTCGCTCTCCTTCACCAGCGCCACGAAGTTGTCGTTGATGCGGAAGCCGTCCTGCGCCACCTTGATGGCCGGCGCCAGCACCTGCTTGAACGACATGGTGCCGTAGCGGTCCAGCGCATCGTGCCAGCCGCGCACCGTGCCGGGCACACCGACCGCCATGCCGCTGGCGATCGCGGTGTCTTCATCGATTGGCTTGCCGTCGGGGGCGAAGGCCGTCGGCTGGAAGCCGGCCGGCGCCACCTCCCGGTGGTCGAGTGTAATGACGCGGTTTTCCTTGGCCAGGTAAATCACCATGAAGCCGCCGCCGCCCACGCCGCAGCTGAATGGATCGGTTACGCCCAGCGCGGCGGCCGCCGCCACGGCCGCATCGACCGCATTGCCGCCCTGGTTCAGGATCGCCAGCGCCGCTTGCGAAGCCGGCTCGCTGATGGTGGCGACCGCGCCCCCGGTGCCGGTGGCAACCGGGGTCTTGGCCCAGGCCGGGGCGCTGAATGCCAGCGCGATGATGATGGTGGAAGTCAGTCGTCGGGGCAGGGCGTTTGGCGTCATGGGCAACTATATCGGTTGGGAAATATTTACCCGCAAGCTTACCCGATAATCCGGCACAGCAGCCTTCAGCGCAGGCGGCTCGGCTGGTTCCAGCCCCTGCAACGTAAAGGTCAGGCCATTGCGCGTCGCGGTCTTGCTGGCGCCCGGCATGTCTTCCGCCAGCAGGAAACTGGTGCTGCCCTGTTTGTCGGCCAGGACGAAGCTGTAGCTGATGTAACCGGCCCACACGCAGACTGCGCCTTTTTTACAACGGCTATCGTTCACACGCTCAAGCCTGAGCGTGACGGCGGGGGCCAGCGTGACGGTTTCCCCCTGTGCCAGCACATAGCTGGCGCTGGTGCGCGGTGGTGGGCGGCTGGCGATGTCGTCAGCAGTGCTGCGGGTGGAACCGCAGGCAGCGGCGATGGCGAGGACCAGGCCCGCCATGCCCAGGCAGATCAGTCTAGGATGCATGATGTTCTCCTCTGGCCTGAGAACAGCTTAGCAAATCGCAATCACCCGCGTTGCACTGTTGAGTCCACTCAACTGTCGAGCTAACTCGGCTGTAAAAATTCCCGACAAAAAAAAGGCGCCCCGCAGGGCGCCAGATTTTATTGTTGGAGTTGACTACTTATTCTTTGCGGCGGCGTGCCAGGGCCATGCCAAGCATGCCGAGGCCAAGCAAGCCCAGCGAGGCTGGCTCAGGGACGTCAGTGCTTTGGGTTGGGGTCTCGTCATCGTCATCGTTTGGAACCAGGTTCGAGGCAAGGAAAAACATCTCCGGGTTGCCAGCGCTCGGGCCGCTCTTGAAAATTTGCAAACCAACGTAATAGTCGCCAATCTCAAGGTGGATAGGGCTGAATACCCAGGTGCTCCCGGTCGCGCTGCGGAACGCATCGCCCAACGTCAGGTCCTCACCCAACCTCAGCTCAACAGTTGCATCCGAATTGGCGTTGGCCGGGCGGGTCAGGGTGAAGGCATAATCGCCTTCCTGGATGACGTTAATCCAGAGGGTGTCATAAGTATGGTTGAAGAAAATAGTCTTCGGACTGCCATTGCCGCCATCCCACTTGAGCTTGACGTCGTCGATGTCTTGCATCTCCGTCAAAGAGGTAGGGGTGGCGTGGGCGGTACCAAGAGCCAATGCCAGCATGCACACGGCGGCGGTTGCAAGCTTCTTGAACATGGGTAACTCCTCAGTGGATGTGCTCAACAGTTACAAAGCATATCGCGTGCCAGAAATTGAAACTCATCCATATCAAGGACTTAGTCCATATTGCACCTTGGAATGTAAAAATTCCCGACATTAAATGGATGTACCAAAAGAAAAAGCGCCGTACCTTTCGGTAACGGCGCTTTCGGCGCGGAACGCGGGCGGCTTAGAGATAAGCGGCCAGCGCACCTTTCATCTTTTTCAGCGCGGCCGCTTCGATCTGGCGGATGCGTTCGGCCGACACGCCGAACTCTTCCGCCAGGGCGTGCAGGGTGGCGCCGGAGCCATCGTCATTGGCCAGCCAGCGTGCTTCCACAATGCGGCGCGAGCGCGGATCCAGCTTCGACAGGGCGGTTTCCAGCCCCTCGGACTGCAGGCGCACCACCTGTTCCGCTTCCAGCACCTTGGTCGGCTCCATATTATCGGAGGACAGGTAGGCGATCGGCGAGAACTTGTCGTCTTCATCGTCGGACGGCGCTTCCAGGGCGATGTCGCGGCCGCTCAGGCGGGTTTCCATCTCGATCACGTCTTCGCGCTTCACATCCAGGGTCTTGGCCAGTTCGTCGATCTGGGCCGGCGACATGGCATCCAGGCCCTGCTTGTGGCTGCGCAGGTTGAAGAACAGCTTGCGCTGGGCCTTGGTGGTGGCCACTTTGACCAGGCGCCAGTTCTTCAGGATGTATTCGTGGATTTCAGCCTTGATCCAGTGCATGGCATAGGACACCAGGCGCACGCCCTGGTCCGGGTCGAAGCGCTTGACCGCCTTCATCAGGCCGATATTGCCTTCCTGGATCAGATCGCCGTGTGGCAGGCCATAGCCCAGGTAGCCGCGCGCGATCGACACCACCAGGCGCAGGTGCGAGGTCACCAGCATCTCTGCGGCCTTGATATCGTTCTTTTCCTTCAGGCTCTTGCCCAGCGCCACTTCTTCCTCTTGGGACAGCATAGGCAGGCGGTTGACGGCCGAGATATAAGCGTCCAGGTTGCCCAGGCTACCGCTGAAGCCAAGGGTCAGCGCGTTGCTGCCGGCAGGTACCAGTGCGTTAGTTGCGGTCATCTTAATTATCCTCGCTCGAAGGGAAAGCTATTCAGAGTTACCAGCATGCACGACAGAACTTAAATGATTCTTAACCTCTATCGTGCTGTTCTGAACATATATTAGCACTCTCCTTCGGTGAGTGCCAATCGCTGAGATTCTATGGCTCTGATAGCAAAAATGCTATAGCGAAAGCTCCATTCTTTGCGCTCGGTCAAAGTCAGGATAGGGGAGGGGCGGGATGGGCTCCGTACGTGGACGCACCAAAAGTCGGGGGGGGGGGGGGGGGGGTATTGGGAAC
>NZ_JASATG010000023.1:0-75197 GCF_038440195.1 Pseudoduganella sp. OTU4001
CGCGGCCGGCGTTGCCTGCACCAGCACCGGCTCAATGCGGCGCAATTGCGCCAGCACACCCGCTGCACCCGGTACGCCATGCTGCGCGGCCCGCGCAAACCACGGCAAAGCCTGGGCCCGCGCGGTCAGCGCAACCTCAAATGAAATATGGGTCCCGATCAATTGCCAGGCCTCGTCCACGCCCTGGGCGGCAGCGCGGCATAGCCAATGCAATGCGGTCGGCGCGTTGTGTGGCAGGCTGGCCCCGCCGAAAAGGTAGAGCTTGCCCAAGGCTAGCTGGGCGGCGGCGTCTCCTGACCGCGCTCCCCTGATAATCACCAGCTCTTCTCGATTTGCCATCGATCCTTCCGGTTTCCAAGGAAAAAGCTTGTCCAGTGTAGCTGCGGGGGCTATTACCCGGCGCATGACTCACAGACTTCTTGATATATGACAAATGTGACAGGCCTAGCTTTCGCCTTCCTTACAACTCTTTCACTACTTGACGTCCCCCCGCCCTAAAGGACGGCGATTCCTGCAGCCAGCGTCGCACGTCCGCGACGGAGAATGTTCAACGCAGCATTGAGATCACGATCATGTACCGCGCCGCAATCACTGCAAGTCCACTCTCTTATTCCAAGGCCTGCGATACCTTTCGGCCGCGACTCGGGCAGTGCGCCGCAATTCGAGCAGGTCTGGGTGGTGAATCGTTCGTCCACTTCCACATACCGCGCGCCATGCCTCACAGCCTTGTACGCAAGCATTTTCCGGAAGGACGACCAGCCGGCGTCAAGCACGGACTTCGCCAGGCTGGTTTGGGCGAGTCCGCTGGCATTGATATTACCAACAACAATATGGTCAAAGGCGCGTGCGATCTCCACCGAGCGTTTGTGCAGGAAATCTATCCGGCAGTGCGCCGTGCGCGCCTGAATCGCTTTGACTCTGCGCCGCTTGTGCGCACGCTGCGCCACCGCCAGCGCCGCCTCGGCTCTTCGGTAGTAACCCGGCGCAGGAATCCTCCAGGCATTCGACAGAACCGCGAGCTCCTTCAGGCCCAAGTCAATGCCAACACCGTGTTCGAACTTACGCACTGGCGGGTCAGCGAGTTCGATGACAATATTGAGATACCAGTTGCCCCGGCTATCTTGGGAGAAGCACGTCCCGTCCTTGATCTTTCCTTCGGGCAGAGGGCGCGAGTAAAACACGCGAAACGTGTGGCCCGCATAGCGGAACGCATCGCCTTCACGGTGCAGGTCACGGCCCTTGAGCGGGACCCAACCAAGCGTCTTCATCCCACGGTAGCGCAAGTAGGGACGCCTGTGCTGTGCACGTGACTTGGCAAACTGTTCGCAAACAGCGTTGATCGTACCGGAGTGCAAACCGAGTTCTTTGCTGCTGCCCTTCGTCAAGTTGTTCAAGTCGAAGCCCGTCAGCCAGGGACGAGTGAAACGCAGCGCATCCTTCTGCCGATCGTTGCAGTAATTCCAGACGAAGTTCACCTTCCGGGCTTGCTCGTTCAACAGCCCATACAACGACTTCACACGGTAGCGATAGACGACAATCATACTGTAATTTTATACAGTATCTCACTAATCTCAAGGAGAACGACAGCTTCGCTGCCGGCTCCTTTCACTCCTCACCTTAAAGGACGGGGTTTCTCGGAGCATATTCGATGAATAGCCTGACAAGCGTTTCAAAAATACAACAATGCACACCGGCGGTGCGGATAAATGACCAATTCACCAGAAAAGTGCGCCTAATGCACTTATCGTATAACTATCCCCGCTACCCGGTCTCATTGAAAAAAGGAAGAACACATGAAGAAATCGTTATTGGCCCTGGCCTTGATGGGCGCTTTCAGCAGTGCTGCCTTTGCGCAATCCTCCGTCGTGATCTACGGCACGCTGGATGCCGGCATCACCAAGACCACCAATTCCGCCAACACCGCCATCCTGGAAGGCGGCCGCGACAATAGCAAACTGGGCTTCCGCGGCCAGGAAGACCTGGGCAATGGACTGAAAGCCCTGTTCCACCTGGAAATTCGCTATGAAGTCGACACCGGCAATATCGAACGTTCCACCCGTCCGCTGTTCCAGGGCCAGAGCCGGGTCGGCCTGCAAGGCGGCTTCGGTACCATCCGCCTGGGCCGCGCGCTGACCGCGCTGCAGGAAACCACCACCCAGTTCGATCCATGGTCCGGCATGCCGAACGTGGCGGGCTTCCAGACCGACATGATGGTGGCCGGCTACCGCGCCGCCGTCCCGGGCAGCGGCTCCGACCCGCTGGGCGTATCGAGCACCTCCGGCAACCGCTTCGCCAATGCGCTGTGGTACAACAGCCCGGTGGTGGAAGGCTTCCAGCTGAACCTGAACGTGGGCAGCAAGGAAAACAACGGCCTGACCAGCGCCATCGTGGGCCGCGGCACTGCCGCCGCGCCGCAATATCCGGTGGGTGCGCGCGCCGAAGCCTATCCTTACTCGATCAGCGCTACCTACATGGCGCCGGGCAATACCCCGCAATACGCGGTGTACGTCGGTTCCGAGCGCAACTCGACCGAGGTGAAATGGCACTCCGTGGGCGCCTATTTCCGTCCGATGCCGGCCCTGAAGCTGATGGCCACCTACGGCAAGCAGGACCTGAGCCATATCCGCGCCATCAACGACACCATGAAAGCCTGGGTGCTGGGCGCCAACTACACCGTGGGCACGGGCCTGATCCGCGCCGGCTACGGCCAGCGCGACACCGATGGCGAAATCAAGACCAAGGAACTGTCGGTGGGCTACGAGCACAATATCTCGCCGCGCACCTATATCTACCTGGACCTGTCGCAGAAGAAGGTGCCGGTGGCGACCGCGCCAGCCAGCATGGACATGAACCAGAACCACTACGCGCTGGGTATTCACCACAACTTCTGATGTTTATGCTGCGGGAGCGGGCTGCGGCCCGCCCCGGCAGCTGTTCCCATCGGTTAGAATGTCCACGCCTGCAATATTCGATGTGACATCAACAATGACCGACACCCTGGATTCCACAATCGTCGCGCAGTACCTGGCCGACAATCCCCACTTCTTCGAAGAACACGCCAACCTGCTGGGTGACGTCAAACTGTCCAGCCCCCTGACCGGCCGCGCCGTTTCGCTGCAGGAACGCCAGATGGAAGTCATGCGCGACAAGTACAAGGCGCTGGAACTGCGCCTGTCCGAGCTGACCCGCCACGCCGAAGCCAACGCCGCCATCGCCAACCGTTTCCACGCCTGGAACCAGGCCCTGCTGCAAGTGCGCAGCGATGCCGAAGTGCCGCGCGCCGTGGTGCAAGGCCTGGTCGACAGCTTCCACGTGCCGGCCGCCACCCTGCGGCTGTTCAACGTGGCGCCCGAGTTCGCCGACGAATGGTTCGCCAGCGGCGTGTCGGAAGACGCGCGCCTGTTCGCCAACAGCCTGCTGGCGCCTTACTGCGGCAGCAATAACGATTTCGAAGCCGTGCGCTGGCTCGATGATGCCGAGCACATCAAGTCGGCCGTGATCCTGCCGCTGCGCAAGCCAGGCAGCAAGGGCGCCGCTTTCGGCCTGCTGATCATGGGTTCGCCCGACCCTGAGCGCTTCACCTCGCTGATGGCGACCGACTTCCTGGTGCATATCGGCGAAACCGCCAGCGTCGCGCTGGCGCCCCTGCTGGCCTGAACATGAGCGGCGCCGGCAAGCTGCAACCGGCCGACGCCTACCTGGCCCACCTGGCCACCCAGCGCAAGCTGTCGGCGCACACGGTGGCCGCCTACGGGCGCGACCTGCGCGAGCTGGCCACCCTGTCCGACGGCAAAGCCTGGGACGCCATCACCCACTTCGATATCCGCCGCTACGCGGCCCAGCTGCATAGCCGCGGCCTGGATGCGCGCAGCATCGCCCGCAAGCTGTCCGGCTGGCGCGGCTTCTTCGCCTGGCTCGGCCAGCACAGCACGCTGGCAGCCAACCCGGTGGAAGGCGTGCGCGCGCCCAAGCGCGCCAAGACCCTGCCGAAAGCCCTGTCGGTGGACGACGCGGTGCAGCTGGTCGCCCCGGCCGGTCCCAGCGCCGCCGCCAGCGAGCCGGCCCAGCTGTGCAACCGCGCCATGTTCGAATTGCTGTATTCCAGCGGCCTGCGGGTGTCCGAACTGGCCGGCCTGGACCGCGAATTCCGCAAGGCCGGCGACGGCCAGCCCGCCTCGCTCGGCTGGCTGGAGCTGGAAAACGCCGAAGTGGTGGTCACCGGCAAAGGCAGCAAGATGCGCCGCGTGCCGGTCGGCAGCGCCGCCCTCGCGGCGCTGAAAGCCTGGCTGGCCGTGCGCCCGGCCCCGGCCGACGGCAGCAGCGCCCTCTTCGTCAACGAGCGCGGCAAGCGCGTCACGCCGCGCGTGGTGCAGCTGCGGCTGAAGGCGCACGGCATCCAGGCCGGCGCCCCGGTCGCGGTGCACCCGCACATGCTGCGCCACTCGTTTGCCTCGCACGTGCTGCAATCCTCGGGCGACCTGCGCGCGGTGCAGGAGATGCTGGGACACGCCAGCATTACCTCGACCCAGGTGTATACCGCCCTTGATTTCCAGCACCTTGCGCTGGTCTATGACAAGGCCCATCCAAGGGCTAAAATTAAATAGAGCAAGGCTTGATCCTGCTCAAGTTTGCCCATTTGCCAGCATTTCCAGAATTCCGGCATAATCGACCGATTCCAAATGCAGCGAGTATGACTATGGCAATGATTCCAACCACTATTTTGACCGGCTTCCTCGGCGCCGGCAAAACCACGCTGCTGAACCGCATCCTGCGTGAAGAGCACGGCATGAAGATTGCCGTCATCGAGAACGAATTCGGCCAGGAAAACATCGACAACGAGATCCTGGTGCAGGAATCGCGCGAGCAAATCGTGGAAATGAACAACGGCTGCATCTGCTGCACCGTGCGCGGCGACCTGATCGTCGGCCTGAGCGACCTGGCCAAGCGCCGCGCCGCCGGCGAAATCCAGTTCGACCGCGTGGTCATCGAAACCACCGGCCTGGCCAATCCGGGCCCGGTGGCCCAGACCTTCTTCATTGACGAGGAAGTAGGCGCTAACTACCTGCTCGACGCCGTGGTGACGGTGGTCGATGCACGCCACGCCATGCAGCAGCTGGACGAGCACGAAGAAGCCCAGCGCCAGGTCGGCTTTGCCGACAAGATCCTGCTGTCCAAGACCGACCTGGTGGACGCCGCCGCAGTGGATAGCCTGACGGCACGCCTGAAGCGCATCAACCCGCGCGCGCCGATCAGCCGTTCCGATTTCGGCAAGGCCCCGCTGACCGAAGTGCTGGACCTGCGCGGCTTCAACCTGAATGAAAAGCTGGAAATCGACCCCGACTTCCTGGCCGAGGACGAACACGGGCACGTGCACGACGAACATTGCGGCCACGACCACGAGCACGGCGAGCACTGCGACCACGACCATCACCACCACGCCCATCACACCGACGATATCGCGGCCTTCGTGTTCAAGAGCGAACGCCCGTTCGATCCGGCCAAGCTGGACGAATTCCTGGGCGGTCTCGTTGATGTGTACGGTCCTCGCATGTTGCGTTACAAAGGCGTATTGTTGATGCAGGGCGCAGAAAGGAAGGTTGTGTTCCAGGGCGTGCACCAGCTGATGGGGAGCGACCTGGGGGCAAAATGGGGCGAAAACGAGACACGCGCCAGCAAAATGGTGTTTATTGGTAAAAATCTGCCAAAAGACATCTTTATTACTGGCCTTGAACAATGTTTGGTATAAACTAAGGCGCTTTTTGAAGCAACACAGCGCTGCAATTTGAAAACTCTGTCGTATCGAAGGTAAGCGAAGTCATGACAAAAGCAAATAAATCGACCCCCGCCGCAGACGTCCTGCTCACCGAAGAAGAAATTCTGAAGATGAGCGACAAGGACTATATGAACCCGGCTCAGATGGCGTTTTTCAAGAATAAACTGCAGAACCTCGAAAAGGAATTGCTGAAAAACGCTGGCGAAACCACCGAACACCTGCGCGAAACCGTGCTGGTGCCGGATCCGGCCGACCGTGCCACCATCGAGGAAGAGCACGCCCTGGAACTGCGTACCCGCGACCGCGAGCGCAAGCTGCTGAAGAAGGTGCAGCAATCGATCCAGGCCATCGACAATAACGACTACGGCTATTGCGAAGAAACCGGCGAGCCTATCGGTATCCCACGCCTGATCGCACGTCCAACGGCTACCCTGTCGCTGGAAGCACAGCAGCGCCGTGAGCTGAAACAGAAGCTGTACGGCGACTGATTTCCGACCCATGCGGAAAAAGGCACGCTGCGGCGTGCTTTTTTCTTGCGCCTTCCCCTACGGTACGCCCTTATTTTTTTCCCTTGGGCTACACTAGTGATCCTATGGGACTGTTCTCCATTTTCAAAAAAGGCAAGGCCGACGACGTCATCGTAGACGATGACGATAACGCTGCACGCCTGGCCGCGAACAGCGAACTGGAGCGCCAGCGTGCGCAACAGTCGGACCTGCAGCGCGAAATCGCGCGCGCCACCGCCATGAAAATCGACGCCATCGAGGCGGCGATGGCGGCTGACATCTTCAATGAACCGGAACCGGCCTGGGCCCGCCGCCCGCGCCCGCTGCAAGCGAGCGCCGCGAGCAACGATGGCGCCACCCTGCCCATGCTGGACCAGTACACCACCGAATTGCTGGGCGATGAGGACGTGCCGCTGGAAGCCGCGGCCGCCGAAAGCGCGCCCATCGTGGAAGAGATCGCGATCCTGTATTCCAACGGCCAGTCCGAAGTGGCCGAGCAGATGCTGCTGGGCAGCCTGCCGGATGCCGCGCAAGACCGCACCGTATGGTGGATGCTGTTCGACCTGTACCAGGTGCTGGGCAAGCAGGAAGCCTTCGAAAACATCTCGATCGACTACGCCAGCCAATACGAAACCTCGCCGCCATCGTGGACGGTCCCGGCCGGCGCCGCCAGCGACGCACCGGTGGCAGCGGGCTATTCCGGTGTAGCGCCGACCCTGGGCCTGGCCGGCACCCTGAACGCTTCGATTGCGCCGCAGCTGGAACGGCTGGACAGCATGAACCAGAAGCTGCCGCTGCGCCTGGACTTCTCGCGCGTCAACGGCGTCGAACCGGAAGGCTGCGCGCTGCTGCTGGCCGCCCTGAAAAAGGCCCAGACCGGCGACCGCGAGCTGATCGTGGTGGCGGCCACCGAACTGGCCGACCAGGTGCGCGCCATCCTGCTGATCGGCAGCCGCGAAGGCGGCGAAGCGCCATGGCTGCTCTACCTCGAGCTGCTGCGCCTGCTGAACCGCGAAAAAGAATTCGAAGAATCCTCGATGGACTACTGCGTCACCTTCGAAGTGTCGCCGCCGCCCTTCGTGGCGCCAAGCAAGGTGGCGAATGCCCCGCGCCAGGCCACGGCCGGCGCCTCCGACCGCTTCATGCTGCCGGCAGTCATCGAAGGCGACATCAGCGGCTTGCTGGCCGCCATCGACGAGTACGCCGGCCAGTACCCGGCCCTGGTATTTGACTGCGGCCGCCTGGGCCGCATGGAGTTCGGCGCCGCCAGCTCCCTGCAATCCAAGATCGCCGAATTGTCGGCCGGCGGCGAGCGCCGCATCGAATTCCGCGACCTGAACCACCTGGTCGCGGCGCTGATGCGCTTGCTGGGCTATGCTGATATAGCGCGGTTGTTCCCCCACAAATACTGAACGGAAAAACAGGGACGTAACACGTTTCCTTGAGTTTTGGGGGCCTAGCCCCCAAATACCGCGTTAATCCTCAAACAAAGGCATTAACATGGAACAATTTCACGGCACCACCATCCTGTGCGTGCGTCGCGGCAACGACGTCGCGATCGGCGGCGACGGCCAGGTTACCCTCGGCAACATCGTCATGAAAGGCACCGCACGCAAGGTGCGCAAGCTGTACCAGAACAAGGTGCTGTGCGGCTTCGCCGGCGGCACCGCCGACGCCTTCACCCTGCTCGACCGTTTCGAAGCCAAGCTCGAAAAGCACCAGGGCCATTTGCTGCGCGCCTCGGTCGAAATGGCCAAGGACTGGCGCACCGACCGCGTGCTGCGCCGCCTGGAAGCGATGCTGCTGGTGGCCGACAAGGATTCCACCCTGGTGATCACCGGTAACGGCGACGTGCTGGAACCGGAGCACGGCATCGGCGCCATCGGCTCGGGCGGCAGCTACGCCCAGTCGGCCGCCCTGGCCCTGGCGCAGAACACCGACCTGTCGCCGACGGAGATCGTGAAGAAGTCGCTCACCATCGCGGGCGAACTATGCATCTACACCAACCTGAACCACATCATCGAGACCCTGGACCCAGCATGAACATGACCCCTCAAGAAATCGTCGGCGAACTCGATAAGCATGTGGTCGGCCAAGGCAAGGCCAAGAAAGCCGTCGCCATTGCGCTGCGCAACCGCTGGCGCCGCCAGCAGGTGGAAGAGCCGCTGCGCCATGAGATCACCCCGAAAAACATCCTGATGATCGGCCCGACCGGCGTCGGCAAGACCGAGATCGCGCGCCGCCTGGCCAAGCTGGCCGACGCGCCCTTCATCAAGGTGGAAGCGACCAAATTCACCGAGGTCGGTTATGTGGGCCGCGATGTGGACACCATCATCCGCGACCTGATCGACATCGGCGTCAAGCAGACCCGCCAGTCGGAAATGGCCAAGGTGCGCGCGCGTGCCGAGGATGCGGCCGAAGACCGCGTGCTCGACATCCTGTTGCCGCCGCCGCGCGATTTCGGTTTCTCCGCCAACGGCAACGAGCCGCGCACGGACGACACCACGCGCCAGACCTTCCGCAAGCGCCTGCGCCAGGGCGAGCTGGATGACAAGGAAATCGAGATCGAACTGGCCGAGCAAAGCCCGACCATGGAAATCATGGCGCCGCCTGGCATGGAGGAAATGACGGAGCAGATCAAGTCCATGTTCTCCGGCATGGGCGGCGGCCGCAGGAAGGCGCGCAAGATCAAGATCAAGGAAGCCATGAAGCTGCTGCTCGACGAGGAAGCGGCCAAGCTGGTGAACGAAGACGAGATGAAGAAGAAGGCGCTGGTCAACGTGGAGCAAAACGGCATCGTCTTCCTCGACGAGGTGGACAAGATCGCCTCGCGCTCGGAAGTGGGCGGCGCCGACGTGTCGCGCGCCGGCGTGCAGCGCGACCTGCTGCCGCTGGTGGAGGGCACCACCGTCAACACCAAGTACGGCATGGTGCGCACCGACCATATCCTGTTCATCGCTTCGGGCGCGTTCCACCTGGCCAAGCCGTCGGACCTGATCCCTGAATTGCAGGGCCGTTTCCCGATCCGCGTGGAGCTGGAATCGCTGTCGATTGCCGACTTCGAGCGCATCCTGACCAGTACCGATGCCTGCCTGACCAAGCAGTACGAGGCCTTGCTGGCGACGGAAGGCGTGCAGCTGGACTTTGCGCCGGATGGTATCAACCGCCTGGCGGAGATTGCGTTCCAGGTCAACGAGCGCACCGAGAATATCGGCGCGCGCCGCCTCTATACTGTGATGGAGAAGCTGCTGGAGGAGATTTCCTTCAGCGCGACCGAGAGCGGCGACAAGCAGGTGGTGATCGACGCAGCCTATGTGAACCAGCGGCTGGATGCGCTGGCGGTTAACGAAGATTTGTC
The DNA here is from genome assembly GCF_038440195.1 of Pseudoduganella sp. OTU4001. NCBI lineage: Bacteria > Pseudomonadati > Pseudomonadota > Betaproteobacteria > Burkholderiales > Oxalobacteraceae > Pseudoduganella > Pseudoduganella sp. OTU4001. Next base: position 9,638 of record NZ_JASATG010000023.1, read on the forward strand.
GCGCTACGTACTGTAATGGCTAATAAACAGCTGGCGACCCGGCAGAAGATGCGGATCCGCGTCGAGCCCTCGCAAAACTTTGGCAAGCCCCGCAATCCGATTGCGGCGCTGGCCAAGGCACGCGCCGCAGGCCCGCACGACAAGAGCCGCACCACCGCCGAACGCCAGGCTGGGAAGAAGCTGATTGACAAGAAGCTGCGCGGCGACGATGACGACGAAAACCGGTAAACCTGGGTCTGACCCATAGGGTCAGACCCAGGTTTACCGGCTTACCAAACCGGCCCGAGGAACAGGTAAAGCGTCTGCTCGCCATCGCGCGTAGCCCCGGCGCCAAGGAACAGCGGCCCAAACCGCGTCTCGACCGACAGGAACGCACTCCCCGCCTGCTTCAACGCCCGCCCCGTCGCCTCCGACGTGCGGTCAAATCCCCCGCCCGCCTCCAGCGAGAACCCCGCCCTCAGCGTGCCCCCAAAAGCGCTCGGCAGCGCCGCGATCTTACGCGCCAGCACCATCCGCCCCAGCATCATGGTCGGCTCCTGGATCGAATTGGTCGCGGTCCCCGACAGGCGCAGGAAACCTCCCAGCGACACCGGCGAAGCCCCCGCCTGCGAACGCGCCCATTCCAGCGACACATGCCCCGCCCAGTTATCGACACGGAAGGCCTGCAACACCGACGCGCCCCAGTTGAAAGCCGCCGTGCCTACGCCCTTGCCGCTGCCCGGCGTCTGCTCACGCCCAACGTTCACCAGCATGCCGCGCGTCGGGAAGGCCAGCGAATCGAGTGTATCGACGCGGAAGCGCGCAAAAACGGTGGTGTCGTACAGCCGCCCGATGCCGAGCGGCTGCGGTTCCGGAATCAGCGGCCGCACCGAATACGCCTGGCGCGCCACGCCCACAGAGAACTCGCCCCAGTTGCCAAACTGCCGGCCCACCGCGAACGAAGCCGCGCGCGCACTGTAGGATACGCGCGCCAGGCGCTGCCCCTTCTGGAAAATATCGCCGGCAATCTTGCCGATCTGCGCCGACGGCATCACAAACCACTTGCCGCCAGCGCCCAGCGGCTGCCACCACTGCACGCCGACGCCGCGTTCATTGCCTAGCCGCGCTTCGGTGCGGATTTCGCCGCCCCAGCTATTGAGCGCCGACTTCACATGCATCACCTTGATCGCGAAATCATTCGAGTCGCGGAAATCGCTGGCCAGCTCCAGGCCCACGCGCATGCGGCTGCGCGCCCAGTCGGCTTCCGTGGCGCGGATGGTGACGGTGCGTTCGCCCTCCACATCGTCGATATCGGTTTCGACCCGCGCCATATCGCCGCGCCCATAAAGCGCAACGGCGGCTTGCCGCACCTGTTCGCGCGTGGTCGGCTGGCCCGGCTCCAGGCCGGACTGGTTAAGCAATACTTCCGGGTTCACGTCGCGCGTGCCCTGCACCTGCACCCTGGCCAGCTTGACCGGCTTGTCGGCCGTGGCAGGCGTGGCCAGGCGCAGGCTTTCGGTACTGGCGTAATCGCCTTCCGGCACGGCCAGCGCGGCCAGGCGCGGCGCCAGTGCGCGCGCAGCCGCTTCGCCGGCCTTCATGGCCTTGTCCCAGGTGGAAAAGTCGAGGAAGCTGATGCCGTCCAGCTTGGGGGCGATCAGGATATCGTCCTTGCGCAATTCGCTCAGGGAGCGCTGCACGTTCTGCTCGGTCAGGATCTGGAGCATCTGGTTGGCGACGCCGAGCGCGCTGCCCAGTTCCTTTTCGGGCGACAGCGTGGTGCCGACATTGACGGCGATGACGATGTCGGCGCCCATGGCGCGCGCCATGTCGACCGGCAGGTTGCGTACCAGGCCGCCGTCCACCACCAGGTGGTCCTTGATGCGCACCGGGGCGAAGACGCCGGGCACGGCGAGCGATGCGCGCATCGTTTGGAACAGCGGCGTGTTGTCGAGGACCACCAGCTCGCCGGTCAGCAGGTCGGAGGCGACGGAGCGGAATGGTAGCGGGAGCTGGCTCACCGGCAGGTCGCGCGTGCCGGGCGGCAGCAGGCGTTGCAGCGCCATTTCCAGCGCGGCGTTGCCGGCGGCGCCGGGCGGGCCTTGCACGCCTTTCAGGCTGATGCCGAATTCGATGCGGGAGGGCAGCTGGATGTCTTCGTCGCGGCGGCGGAAGTGCAGCTCGTCGCGCGCTGGGCGGTCGGCCACCACGCTGTCCCAGTCGGTGATGGCGGCCATTTTTTCGAGGTCTTTCAGCGAGGCGCCGGCGGCCCAGGCGCCGCCGATCACGCTGCCCATACTGGTGCCGACCACGATGTCGATGGGGATGCGCATCTCTTGCAGGGCGCGCAGGACACCGACGTGGGCGAAGCCTCTGGCGCCGCCGCCGCTTAATACCAGGGCGACTCTTGGCTTGGCTGAAACCGGTAAACCTGGGTCAGACCCAAGGGTCTGACCCGTAGCCTGCAGCGGCCGCGTATCACGGGTCTGACCCTTTGGGTCAGACCCTGGTTTACCGGTTTCGGCAGCGCAGGAGAGGCCCACGCAAAAGCCGAGGACCAGCACCAGCCATTTCATCGGTCAGCCGGCTTCCCGCCAGAAGGTTGCGCCGACGTAGTCGGCGGCTGCGCCGGCGCCATCTGCACCGGTGCCGGCGCCGGCACCATATTCTGCGGCAGCGGCACCGGAGCCGGCGGCTCCATCGAAGGCCCGCCCACCGGCGGCGGTGGCGGCGGCGCAGCAATGCCAGCCACACCAGCACTGCCGCCGGCTTCCACCAGCAGCTCCAGCCGCTTCTGCACCCCACCCTCCATCAGCACCACATGCTTCGGCTGTACTTCCTTCACGCTGACGCCCGGCGCCAGTTCAGCGCCCACCGGATAAGCCTTGGCCGGCTGCCCATCCGCCGAGATAATCGCCACGCTACCGCGACCGCGCGTATCCGCCACCACACCGCGCAGCTGGTAATTGCTGACCACGGCCACCGCAGTATTCCCGCCAAACAGCCCACGCGCCGCATCCATATTCAGTTCCGGCATCTGCGCCAGCGGCACCGCCGCGATCGGACGCTGCTTCGGTTTGAACAGCTGCATGCCCCAATAGGCCAGCGAGGCAGACAGCACCGCCACCGCGGCCACACTGCTAATCAAAGGCAAACGTTTCAATTCAAGTCTCCAGTATCAGCGCACCAGCTGATTGATTTCGATGATCGGCATCAGCACGGCCAGCACGATCAGCAGTACCACCACGCCCATCGCCAGGATCAGCATCGGTTCCAGCAAGCCCGCAATGGTCAGCGTGCGGCGCTCCAGGTCGGCCTCCTGCGCGCTGGCGGCGCGGTCCAGCATGGCGGGCAGTTCACCCGTGATTTCCCCGGCGCGGATCATGTGGATCAGCATCGGCGGGAAGTGTTTTTGCGCGGACAGCGAACGCGCCAGGCTGGCGCCTTCGCGCACCGAGTCGCTGGCCTGTTCGACCAGCTGGCGCATCGCCACGTTCGACAGCGTATCGCGGCTAGTTTCCAGCGCGCGCAGGATCGGCACGCCGGAGCCGGTGGTGATCGCCAGCGTACTGGCGAAGCGCGAGGTATTCAGGCTGCGTTCAAACTTGCCGTACAGCGGCGCCGTCAGCAGCCAGGTATGCCAGCGCAGCTTGACGTCGGGGTTCTGCAGCATCTTGCGCACCACGACGCCGGCCGCCACCGCGATGCCCAGCATGATGAAGCCGTAGTTCCGCACAAAATCGGAAATGGCCAGCATGATCACCGTCAGCAGCGGCAGCTTCTGCTTGGTGTTGGCGAACACCGACACGATCTGCGGCACCACATAGGTGAGCAGGAAGATCACGATCAGGAACGCCACCACGGTCACGATGGCCGGGTAGGTGAAGGCCAGCTTGACCTTTTGCACCAGCGCGTTGCGGCGCTCGATGTAATCGGCAAGGCGCGACAGCACGCGCGACAGCTGGCCGATCTGCTCGCCCGACGCCACCAGCGCGCGGTAAATTTCCTGGAAGTCGCGCGGGTGGCGCGAAAGCGCGTCCGACATCGACGAACCGCCCATCACCTCCGAGCGGATCGACGCCACCAGGTCGCGCACATACGGGCGCTCGGCCTGCTCCAGCAGCGCCGTGAAGGCCTGCTCCAGCGGCAGCCCCGCTTCCAGCAGGCTGGCCAGCTGGCGCGTGAACAGGGCCAGTTCGGTGGTACTCAGTTTTTCGCCGAAGCCGCGGCGCGCGGTGGCGCCGCTGGCGTCGACCTGGGACGAAATCGCATCGACCTTGATCGGCACCAGCCCTTGCGAGCGCAAGTCGGCGCGCGCCGAACGGGCGCTGTCGGCGTTGACCACGCCCTTCTTGCTGGCGCCAGCGGCATCGACGGCTTCATAACGGAAGGCCGGCATCGCTTAGTCCTTCGTCACGCGCAGCAATTCAGCCGGCGTGGTGACGCCCTGCTGCAGCCAGCGCTCGCCGTCTTCGCGCATGGTTGTCATGCCGTGCTTCTGCGCCGCCACGCGGATCTCGGCTTCCGAGGTGCGGTCGTGGATCTGGGCGCGGATATGCTCGTCGGTCTGCAGCAGCTCGTAGATGCCGACGCGGCCCTGGTAGCCGGTGTTGCCGCAATGTTCGCAGCCCACGGCTTTCCACTGCGTGCCGTCGAAGGTCTTGCAGCTCGGGCACAGCTTGCGCACCAGGCGCTGCGCCAGCACCCCCAGCAGGGAGGACGACAGCAGGAACGGTTCGATGCCCATGTCCAGCAGGCGGGTCACGGCGGCGGCGGCGTCGTTGGTGTGCAGGGTCGCCAGCACCAGGTGGCCGGTCAGCGAGGCCTGCACCGCGATCTGCGCGGTTTCCAGGTCGCGGATCTCGCCGATCATGATCACGTCCGGGTCCTGGCGCAGGATGGCGCGCAAGGCCTTGGCGAAGGTCATGTCGATACGCGCATTGACCTGGGTCTGGCCCACGCCTTGCAGGTCGTATTCGACCGGGTCTTCCACCGTCATGATGTTGGTGGCGGTGTTGTTCAGCATGGACAGCGCGGCGTACAGCGTGGTGGTCTTGCCGGAGCCGGTCGGCCCGGTGACCAGCACGATGCCGTGCGGCTGGTTGATCAGGCTATTGAACTGCCCCATCATCTTTTCGCTCATGCCCAGGTGGGACAGGTCGAGGCGGCCGGCTTCCTTGTCCAGCAGACGCAATACGGCGCGCTCGCCATGGCCGGTCGGCAGCGTGGAGACACGCACGTCCACCGGCTTGCCGCCCACGCGCAGCGTGATGCGGCCGTCCTGCGGCAGGCGCTTTTCGGCGATGTCCAGCTGCGCCATGATCTTGATACGCGAGATCAGCGAGCCGTGGATGGCTTTGCGCGGGCGCACGATGTCGCGCAGCGCGCCGTCGACGCGGAAACGCACCACCGAGGTCTGTTCGAACGGTTCGATGTGGATGTCCGATGCGCCGTCGCGCAGGGCCTGCGTCAGCAGCGCGTTGATCATGCGGATCACCGGCGCGTCGTCGGACGATTCCAGCAAGTCTTCGATCGCCGGCACATCCTGCAGCAGCTTGGTCAAATCCAGGTCGGCGTCGAATTCTTCCGCCACCTGCGAGGCGTCGCCGCTGGCACTGGCATAAGCGGTGGCAATCGCCGCTTCCAGGTCGGCGCGCGACAGGTGTTTCAGGTTGATGCGGCCGAAGCGGCGCGACACTTCCGCAATCGCGGAGGCGGGCGTGGCGGCCGACATCATCACATCGACCGCGTGCTCGGCTTCGGCGCTGGGCTGGGCCAGCACCAGGAAGTCGCGCGCGAAGGCGTAGGGCAGGAGGTTGCTCATTGCTGTTGCTTCTGTTCAGGCACGCTGGGCGCGGCAGGCGCAATCGGGCTGGCCAACTGGCCGCTGCCGACCGGCTTGCCGTCCTGCAGCGGCGGCAGCATCGGCGCGCCCAAGCTCTGCACGGTGATGCTCGGCTCCGGCGCCGCTGCCTGCTGCGTCGCCCGCATATAGTCGTAGCGGTCGGCCGTCAGGCTCATGCCCTGTTCGCGGTTGCGGACCACCACCGGGCGCAGGAACACCATCAGGTTGGTTTTCTTGCGGGTGCGTTTCTGGTATTTGAACAGGTTGCCGATCAACGGGATATCGCCCAGGCCCGGCACTTTTTCCACGCCGTCGCTCGAATCGTCCTGAATCAGGCCGCCCAGCACCAGCACCTGGCCGTCATCGGCCACGATATTGTTTTCGATCACGCGGTTCTTCAGGATCAGGCCATTGGCGTTGGACGCCACCGACGTGTCGATGCTGGAGCTTTCGTTGTAGATCGCCAGCTTGATCGTGCCGCCTTCGGAAATCTGGGGGCGCACCTTCAGCGTAATGCCGATGTCCTTGCGGTCAACGGTCGTGAATGGATTGCCGCCGCCGGTGGTGCTGTTGGTGGCGTAGGAGCCGGTCACGATCGGTACGTTCTGGCCAACCTTGATGGTGGCCACTTCGTTATCCAGGGTGAGCATGTTCGGGGTCGACAGAATATTGCTGTCGTCGTCGGCGCCCAATGCGTGCGCCACGGCGCCCAGTCCCAGTTTGCCGTTGGCAAGCTGCTTGAAGATGCCCAGCGTCAGGCCGGAGCCCGGCGCCGACGCGCCGGTGGAGCCCTGGATCAGGCCATTCAGGTTGACGATGCTGTTGCTGCCTGCCACGTTGTTGTAAGTGGTGGCGCCGCCGACACGGTAGGTGTGGCCTTCGCCACTCAGGCCGGCCCATTGCACGCCGAACTCGGACAGCTTGTTGGCATTGATTTCGACGATCATCGCTTCGATATAGACCTGCGCGCGGCGCACGTCCAGCTGGTCGATCACGGCGCGCAGGTTGCGGTAGACGGCTTCCGGTGCGGTGATGATCAGGGTGTTGGTGGTGGCATCGGCCTGGATGAAACCGGCCGCACCGCCGCCGCCCAGCGTGGACTGGCTGCCGCTGCGGCTGTTGCCGCTCAGGGCCGGGTTGGTCGGGCCGCCGGTCGTGCTGCCGGTCTGCGCGCCCTGGCCGCCCAGGTTGGACTGGCCCATCTGGCCGCCGCCGCTGCCGGTGCCCAGCGACGCCAGGCCGCCCTGGCCGGACTGGCCGCCGACCGCGCCGCTGTCGCCGGAGACCACGGCGCGCAGGGTTTCCGCCAGCTTGGTGGCTTCCGCATTCTTCAGGTAGACCACGTGCACATTGCCCGCTTGCGCGGTCGGCTGGTCCAGTTTCGCGATCAGGGACTTTGCCAGGTTGGCGCGCGCCGCCGACGGTGCGCGTACCACCAGCGAGTTGGTGCGCGGGTCAGGCACGGCCGTCACGCGGCCGGAATCGCCGCCGGCGCCCGGCTCCATCAGCTTGTTGACCATGGCGGCCAGGTCGCTGGCGATGGCGTAGCGCACCGGGATCACGTCCAGGTCGGCCGCCGACGGCGCATCCAGCGCGGCGATGATCTTGGCCAGGCGCTTCAGGTTGTCGGCGTAGTCGGTGATGACCAGGGTGTTGTTGCCCGGGTTGGCGTTGATGGTGTTGTTCGGCGTGATCAGGGGACGCAGCACGGTCACCAGGTTGGCCGAGTTTTCGTGGTTCAGGTGGAACACTTGGGTCACCACCTGGTCGCCTTTCGGGCCGGACTGCGCGCCGCCCACCACAGTCGGCGAGGCCTGCAGCTTGGCTTCCGCTTCCGGCACCACCTTGGCGTAGCCGTCGCCGCTGACGATGGCGTAGCCTTGCAGGCGCAGCGCGGAGGCCAGCAGCGAGAACGCTTGCGACTTGGTGATCGGCTTCTCCGACACCAGGTTGATGGTGCCTTTGACGCGCGGGTCGATCAGGAAGGTGATGTTGGTGTAATGGCCGACCGCCTTAACCACCGATTCGATATCGGCGCCGACGAAATTCAGCGCCGCTTCGTCATTGGGCTGGGCCCACGCCGTGGCAGGGACGGCGGCAGGCGCCAGCGCACAGCACAGCATCGCAGCGGCGCTCAGGCGGCGCAGCGCCGGGAAGGATTTTGGGCTTGCAGTGTGTGTTTTCATTATCGGAACTCTAGTGCAATGACGTTTTTAACGCTATTCGGCTTGCGCTGGCCCAGCATGTTCAAAAGGCCGACCAGCTGGTCTTCATATCCTGTTGCTGCTTCCGCCTGGCCGGAGAACTGCAGCCGGCCATGCTCGAATTTCCCTGCGCCGCTCAACAGCAGCGGACCGCGCTGCGAACTCAATGCCAGCGCGGCTTGCTGGCCCTGCCAGTCGAACGCCAGCTGGTAGCTGCCCAGCGGCTTGATCGGGGTCAGGCGCGACGACATATCCTGCATTTCCAGCGTGGTACGGCCGCGCAAGTCGACTGCAGGGCCGGCGCGCTCGATATGCAGCGAAGACCAGGACAGCTTCATGCGGCCGCTCGGCGCCAGCGTGTTCAGCGGCGCGCCCAGTCCCGCCAGGCCGTCGGCCGGCAGCATCAGCGCGGCCGGGCTGACATCCCAGCTGCTAAAACCGCCGCGCAGCGTGACCGGCTGCGACAGCGCGTCCGGGTTTTCCAGCTCCATATCGACGCTGCCCACCAGCACCAGCGGCGACAGGCGCCAGCTGAAGCGGCCCGGCAGCAGCGGCGTCACCGCACCGTCCTGGCTGGCGGCGCCGCCGATGAAGGCGGAGCCGCGCCACAGCGTACCTTGCGCATCCCCCAGGGTCAAACGGCCGCCGCTCTGGCGCTCCACCAGTTGTCCCATCCAGCTCGCCGGCAGGAATGCCAGTACGGTCAGGCCCGCGCTGATGGCAATCGCCAGCAACCACAATACCGCGCGCCTCATTGTGTCCCGCTCTCCTGGCGCAGGGTCAGGTTGGCATCCACCTGGCCGGCCGGGCCTTGCTGCGTCACATGACCCTCCTGCACCGCCACGCGCTGCTCGCGCCGCATCGCGTCGAGCCAGGCCGCCAGGCCAGGGAACGGCACGCCCTTGAATTCCACTTTAATGTAGTCGCCAGTGACGGCGAGGTTTTGCGGCGTCAGGCCGGCCGCTTGCAGCTTGGCCGTCACGCCGTCCTTGCTCAGGGGCTGCGGCTGCACCGGCGGGGTGGCCGCCAGCTGGGTCGCTTCGCCGGCCAGCGCCTGCAGTTCGGCCACTTGCTGGTTCAGCTGCGGCAGCTGTTTTTGCAGCTTTTCGCGGCCGGTCAGGGCCGGGTCGATCAGCACGCCCCAGACCAGGCCCAGGGCCACCACGGCGCCGCCGATGGTGAGCATGCGCTGTTCCTGCTCGTTGCGCGCGCTCCACCAGGCGGCGGCATTGGCTCGGTAGCTGTTGATGGTGTCGTTCAGGCTTGCCATTACTTGCCCCCCGCTTTCACCAGCCATACACCGGGACCGCTCTCGCTGGCAGTCAGCTTGCGCGGCGCCAGCGCCGCCTGCACCTGCGCCAGGGCATTGGCGTCGATGCTGTTCGGCTTGAATTTGACGGTCATGCTGCGGTCCTTGTAATCGATGCCGGCCACCGCCTCGCGGTTGGGCAGCAGGGCCAGGGCTTCGCCCAGCGCGGCGCTCATATTGGTGAATTCATCGGCGCTGCCGCCGCCATTGCTGGCGCGCGCCACGGCGATATTGCGGCGCATCTGGGCTGCCGGGTCGCCGGTCACCGGCTGGTTCGGGTAGGCGGAGCGGAACACCTGCACCATGTTCTGGCGCACGGTGTCGGCTTCGCGCTTGAGGCGCATGTATTCCCAGTTCAGGCCGACGATATTGACCACGACGGCGGCCACCGCAATGCGGTACGGCCACTTCCAGCGCGCCCAGGCGCGGGCGGTGGCGCCGCTGGCGGCGCCCAGGCCGGCCGCCAGGTCGAACGGCACGGCTTTGGCGGCGCTGATGCGGTGCGCCCAGTTGTCTTCTTCCAGGGTGATGCCCGGCACGCTGGCGGCTGCCGCGGCGTATTCGGCGCGCTGCGCCGGCGCCACGTACAGGTGGATCGGCGCGTCGCCGGCCAGCGCGCGCAGGGTTTGCAGCGCCGGCTCGATGGCGTTCGGCAGGGTCAGGCCCAGGCCTTCATACGGGGCGCTGCGCAAGGTCAGTTCCAGGCCCGCGTCGTCCACGCCCAGGGCGGCAGACACGCTGCCCGGCTCCAGCGGCAGGCACAGTTGCACCGGCAGTGCCGAGACGCCATGCGCGCCTTGCGCCACCAGCGCCTTGACCAGCACTTCCAGCCAGGCGCGGTTGGCGACGGCGATCACGCGTTCATCGCTGTCGCCGCTGGCCGGAGCCAGCGCCAGCACGCAATCGAACGGGTCGCCCAGCACTTGTTCTTCCACCAGGTTGGGCAGGGCCGCCTTCAGCTTGGCGCCCGACAGCGGCGGAACTTTGACTTTCAGCAGCGAGACATCGGCGGCGGCCAGCAGCAGCACCACGCGGCGCGCGGTCGACACCAGCTCGCCCAGGTTGCCCAGCGCACCGGCGCCCTGCTGCATCACATTGCCGCCGTCGCCCACCAGGGCGAACAGGCAGCTGGCCGGGACGCCGTTATCGGCGGCTGCGGCGCGGGCCGGATACCGAATGTAGAGTGTTGTCAAAGCTTGCCTTCCCTATTCCCTTAAATTTCCCGAATCCAGATCACCTGCGTGTTGGTGGCCGAGCGCCGCACCAGCGACCAGGACATCAGTTCCGCGCGGTCCAGCTTGACCCGGCTCAGGACCAGGAAGTAATCACTGCCCCAGCCGATCTCGATGTCCTTTTGCAGCTGCTTGCCCAGCGATGCCAATTGCGCTTCGAAAGCCTGCTTGCTGACATACGCCGTGCGCTTGCGCGCGTTCACCAGGGCCTGGCCGTCCTGCAGCGTCATGCCGGGCCCCAAGGCGCCCAGCAACTCCGCCGAGGCGGTGTTGACGTTGATCCGGGTTTGCATCTGCGGCAGCACGACCACGAATTCACGCAGCTTTTCGATGGCTTTCTGGTCGAAGCCCGCCACCGACAGCAAATCCTCCGCGCGCAGCATCTTCATCGGCTGGCCGCTGCCCGCCGGCACCGGCTCCGCGTTGGGGTTGGGCTGTTCCTGCTGCCCCATCAGGCCCGCGCCTTCGCTGCGCGCGACCTGGGTCGCCACCACCCGCGCCAGCGCGGGGTTCAGCTGCAGGTTTTGCAGCAGGCGCGTGAAGACCGCCAACTCCGCCTTGTTGATGCCGCCCGCGCCTCCTTCAATGGCAAGATTCGCAAGATTGTAGCGCGACTGTGCGTCGTAAGTCTGTCCTGAAATTGAAGCGTCGAAGCTTTCGCCTTGCAGCCGTTCGCGTTCCACGAACTGGTCGAGCCGGGTTTCGGCCAGCGGCGTGGCCCACAAGCCGTCGGCGCGCGTCACGCCGTGCGTGTCGGCGGCGTCCTGGCGCAGGATAAGCCGCACCAGATCAAGGCCGCCGCGCAGGATCCAGCGGGTCTGGAAGTGCAGGCGCTGGTTTTCCATCGAGCGAACCTGCACCTGCTGCTGCCAGAACAGGCTGGCCACGATGGACACGGCCAGGGTGGTCAACAGTAGCGCGGTAACAACAGCTACGCCGCGCTGGCGGGTCAGGAAGCGGCGTCTCATACGGCCCCCAGCAGGAAAACCTTGATCAGCGGCGCCGGCTGGCCCTGGATCGACAGCGAAATTTCCAGCCCGGTCGGGCCTTCGGTTTGTGGCGCCACGGGCGGGTTTGGCCCGCCGCCGGCCGGCGGAGGCGTGGCCACCGGCTGCGAATTGCCCGGCGCTTTCCAGCCGCCGGCTTCCCACACGCGCACCGCCATGGCGTCCACCGCGCCTTGCAGGGCGACCCCGTCCTGCGCGCCGCCGTCGCCGATGGCCGACTGCCACAAGGCATCCAGCTGCACCAGGTCGCGCGTCTGCGCCGACTCGCGGCGCAGCAGCACGCCTTCGCGGATCTGGTAGCTCACCACCTGCAGCTGCGAGGCCGCATTCTCGGCCAGCACGGTGCGGATGAACACCAGGCGGGTGTTATCGGCCAGGATATTCTGGCGCTGGCGCAGCAGGTTCTTGTCCGCGATCTGTTCCAGGTCGCTTTGCAGCTGGGCGAAGGTAAGCTGGATGCCGCGCGTCTGCTCCATGTTCTGCGTCAGCTGCTCGCGCGAACGGACGATGCCATCCAGCCCGCGCCAGCCCATCACGGCGACGATGGCCAGCACGGTGATCGCCACCAGCAGTTCGACCAGGGTAAAGCCGCGCGCGTTCTTCATTCCTGCAGCACCAGTTGCACCAGCTTGATGATGCGCCGTTCCGGCGCGCTGGCTTCGAACACGCTGACCTCGACCCGGCGCATGCGCGGATTGGGCGAGGCGATCACGTCTTCTTCACAAATGAAATTCAAATCGGCCTGCGGGCACTCGAAAGTCGTCTTGCCGGTGGGCGGCCAGCCCTTGGCCAGGCGCACCTGCACCAGCCGGTTCTCGGCCGACCAGGTGGCCATCATCGCGGTGCGCAAGCCTTCGCTGTTCTGGGTCAGGCTGCCCATGGCGCGCAAGGCGGCGCCCAGCGCCGTGCCGACAATCAGCAGCGCCACCAGCACTTCCAGCAGGGTAAAGCCACGTTGCCGCATTCTTCAGTCCACAGTGAAATGGCCGATACCGTCGGCGCGGATGGTCGCCCGGGCATCGCCGCTGGCCAGGGTCAGCACGAAAGGACGGTCCACCGGCTCGCGCCCGAAAACGATGCGCATGGTGCCCGGTACATTGATCGGAGGGTCGAGCAGCAGGGTCACCGGCCCTGACTGGAAAGGACGTTCGCGCAGCAGGTCGTCCTGCGGCAGCGTTTCCCAGCTGCGGTCATTGCGCACCAGGAAGCGGTAGCTGTCCGGCCCCGCCTCAAAAGCGATAGGACGGTTGCGCACGATGGCTTCATCGCGCGCCAGCTGCAGCAGAAGGGCGATACGCGACGCCTCCTTCTGCATGGCCTGCGCCTGGGTCGGCGCGGCGCTCATCACGGTCAGGCCGAGCGTGAGGCCGATGATGACCAGCACCACCAGCAGCTCAATCAGCGTGAAGCCGCGCTCAGATTTCCCAGGAGCCGATATCAGCATCGTCGCCGGTACCGCCTGGCTGGCCGTCGGCGCCATAGGAGAACACATCGATTTCACCCTTCACGCCCGGGGACAGGAACTGGTACTGGTTGCCCCATGGGTCCTTCGGCATCTTTTCCAGGTACGGCGCCTTCCAGCCGTTGGCGGCCGGGCCGGCGGTCGGCTTGCTCATCAGCGCTTGCAGGCCCTGTTCCGTGGTCGGGTAGCGCTGGTTGTCCAGCTTGTACATCTTCAGCGCCTGCATGATGGTCGAGATTTCGACCTTGGCGGCGGCAGTCTTGGACTGGCCTACGCGGTCCAGCACCTTAGGCAGCACCAGTGCCGCCAGCACGCCCATGATCACCACCACCACCATGATCTCGATCAGCGTAAAACCGCCGGAGCGGCGTTTGCTTGGTTTTTGCATAAGATTCACTAAAAATTAAACTGGCAGTATAAGTGATTCAATCGTGCTTGCGGCCAATCGCGCCGATTTGGCGCAACACTCCGTCGTTGGAACCGGCGATATTCGCCGGCACCGCCTCCAGCGGTTTTACGGCCGGGCCATTTTCCACGAATGGCTTGATGCCCAGCGCCTGGTCCACTTCCTTAGGATAGATGATCTGGCCGCGCGTGATAACGGCCGCCACCTTGCGCAGGTCTTCAATGTTTTTGGTCGGGTCGCCGTCCACCAGCACCAGGTCGGCCAGCTTGCCGGTTTCGATGCTGCCGCGGTCGGCGCTGGTGCGGGTGTAGCGGGCGCCGTTGCGGGTCGCCACCTGGATTGCCTCGGCCGGGGTCAGGCCGGCCTTGACCAGCATCGCCAGCTCGGAATGCAGGGTGAAGCCGGCCAGGTCGTCGGTGCCGGCCACGATCGGCACGCCGGATTTATGCAGGGTGCCGACGAACTTCACCATCTTGTCGAAGGATTTCTCATACCGGGCCTGGGTCGCGGCATCCGGGATCTTCATGGTGCCGACGTGGAAGCCGCGCGCCACGTCAGGCGGCATATGGTCCTTGATGGCGGCCCACGGCTCGTTGATGTCGCCATCCTTCTGCTTCAGGAAGGCGAAGGTGGCCAGGGTCGGGTCGACCACGATCTGCTTTTTCTTCAGGGTGGCGACGAAATCCTTCACTTCCTTCGAACCCATGTCCAGGCCCGCGACTTTCTCGGCCGGCAGGTAGAAGCGCTCCAGGCTGCGGGTTTCCACGCCCGGCTTGAACAGGAAATTCAGCATCACCTGGTTGATGTGCTGCAGCTCGTCGTAGCCGGCATCCAGCGCCTGCTGGGCGCGCAGGCCGGCCGGTACGTGGCCGGAGACGCGCATGCCGCGCGAGTGGGCATAGGCCACGGTCTCCTTCAGGATCTCTTTCGGGAAGGAGTTATAGATCTTCAGCTGCGGGTAGCCGTGCTCGGCGTACCAGTCGATCGCGCGTTTGGACTGCTCCAGCGTTTTCACCACGAAGCCGCCGTTGGATGAATACGGGCTTTCGCCTTCCAGGAAGCCGGTCGGCACGATCTGCGGCGCCAGCAGCTTGCCGCCCGCCGTCTCGTCGATCATCATTTGCAGCTGGGCGTTGTCGTTGCCCATATCGCGCAGCGTGGTCACGCCGGCCGCCACGTGCAGCGCGCCTTCCCAGCGGCCGATATGGCCATGCATGTCGAACAGGCCTGGCAGCATGATACGGCCGGCGGCGTCGATCTCGTTGACGGCGCCGCGCACCGGTGCGCCGGCCGGCATGATGGCGGAAATGCGGCCGCGCAGCACGTACACGTCGGACGGTGCGCCAACCTTGCCGGTGGCGCTGTCGAAGATGCGCGCATTCTTCACCACGGTCAGGCCTTGCAGCGGGTGCTGCAGCTTGGCCGCCAGGTCGTTCAGCATTCGCGCTTCGGCCTTTTTCTGGCGCTCGGCCAGTACCTTGCCGTTGCCCTGCCAGCCGTCGACGGCGGCCACGAACACGCCCGGTACCACCAGGGCAAACAGTTCAGGCTTGTCACCCTTGGTGGCCCACATGAATTGCGGGCTCAGGCCAATGCCGGTCTGGGCGATCAGTTCAACGGTCTGCTTCTTGCCGTCCGGGCCGGATACTTCCACCTCGTCCAGCACCTTGTGCGTCAGGGTGCCGCTCGGCAGCAGCGGCATGCTGCGGCCAGGCGCGGCGGCCAATGCCGCAATGGCGCGCGAATTGAATTCGTAGCTGCTGTTCAGAGGGACGTAGAGCGCCGCACCGTTGACGTCCGTCGCGCCTTTTTCGGTGGTGGAAGTCCAGGAAGCCTTGCTGCCGTTACGCTCAAACTTTTCATCGACCACCGCGCCGAAGGTCGAATTGCCTTTAACGTGGTAGGCGGTCATGGTGCGGTCGGCGCCAAGACGGAATTCTTCCGTCAGTTCCGGGCCGCGGCCATTGTCCTTGTAGATGAAGCGTACTTTCGTCAGGCCGTCGTCGTGGCTCTCCACCACCTGCTCGCCCATCTGCTTGCCGTTGTTCTCGGAAATGATGACGTAACGCGTTGTTTGCGTGACGGCGGCTTGCGCGAATGCACTGGCGATAGCCAGCGCCAGGACGGCCGAAACTCGCTTCATTGACAGGTCTCCTCTTTATTGATGTTGTGCGCCGCAGACCAGGCAGGCCTCGTTGCGGCTGATGCTAATGCTGTTCCACTCCATATGCAATCCGTCCAGCAGCAGCAGGCGGCCGGCCAGCGACTCGCCGACGCCCATCACCAGCTTGAGCGCTTCGGCAGCCTGCATGGCGCCGACCACGCCGACCAGCGGCGCGAACACGCCCATGGTGGAGCAGGCCACGTCCTCAAACGGCTGGTCTTGCGGGAACAGGCAGGAATAGCAAGGGCCGTGGCGCGTGTCGAACACCGACACCTGGCCGTCGAAGCGGATCACGGCGCCCGATACCAGCGGCACGCCATGCGCCACGCATGCGCGGTTGACGGCGTGGCGGGTCTTGAAGTTGTCGGTGCAGTCCAGCACCACGTCGTGCTGCGCCACCAGCGTCGCCAGGCGCGCATCGTCCATGCGCTCGACCAGCGCTGTAACGCGGCATTCGGGATTGATGGCATTCAGCGTGGTGCGCGCCGATTCGGCCTTGGGCTGGCCCACCCGTTCGGTGGTGTGGGCGATCTGGCGCTGCAGGTTGGTCAGGTCCACCGTATCGTTGTCGACGATGGTGAGATGGCCGATGCCGGCCGAGGCGAGGTACAAGGCCGCCGGCGAGCCCAGGCCGCCCGCGCCAATCACCAGCGCCCTGCCCTGCAGGATGGCCTGCTGGCCCTCGATGCCGATTTCATCGAGCAGGATGTGGCGCGAGTAGCGCAGCAGCTGCTGGTCGTTCATTACTTCGCTGCTAGCTCAGGCTTGGCGGTTTTCACCGGCAGCCCCTTGAAGTGGCGCAGCGCCTGTTCCAGCTGGAAGTCTTCCTTGCTGCCGAATTCGAAAGGCTTCTGTTTTTTCGCGGCAGCCAGCAGGCGCGTTTCCTCTTCCAGTTCATCGCGGCGGATGCGGCCCGGCGTTTCCTCGCCGTCGCCGTTGGCCAGGTGCTTTTGCAGGTCGGCTTCGCGCAGGCGCAGGTGGTTGATGGCATCGCCTTCCGCCGTTTCATCGACCAGCACGTCCGGCACGATGCCCTTGGCCTGGATGCCGCGGCCGTTCGGGGTGAAGTAGCGCGCGGTGGTCAGCTTGACGGCCGAATCGGCGCTGATCTGGCGCAGGGTCTGCACCGAGCCCTTGCCGAAGGTCTGGCTGCCCATCACGGTGGCGCGCTTGTAATCCTGCAGCGCGCCGGCCACGATCTCGGAGGCGGAAGCGGAACCGCCGTTGACCAGCACCACCAGCGGCACCGTCTTGAGCGCAGCCGGCAGCTTGGCCAGCGGGTCGGCACCGCTGCGGAAAGTATAGTTCTCCGCCGTGGCGTGGAAGGTCTGCTTGGAATCGGCCAGCTGGCCGTCGGTGGACACCACCAGCGCATCCTTCGGCAGGAAAGCTGCCGACACGCCGATCGCGCCTTGCACCACGCCGCCCGGATCATTGCGCAGGTCCAGCACCATGCCTTTGATGTTCGGTTCCTTGGCATACAGGGCGGCCAGTTTCTTCGCCATGTCTTCCACGGTCGGTTCCTGGAATTGCGAGATGCGCAGCCAGGCGTAGCCCGGTTCCACCATCTTCACCTTCACGCTTTGCACGCGGATTTCTTCGCGCACGATAGGGATCAGCAGCGGCTTGTCTTCCGTTTTGCGCGACACCGTCAGCACTACTTTGGAGCGCGGTTCGCCGCGCATCTTCTTGATCGCCTCGTCCAGCGTCAGGCCTTTCAGCGGCTGGCTATCGAGGCGGGTAATCAGGTCGCCGGCCTTGATGCCGGCGCGCCAGGCTGGCGAATCCTCGATCGGCGCCACCACCTTCACATAGCCATCCTCCATGCCGACTTCGATGCCGATGCCGACGAACTTGCCGTGGATGGATTCGCGCATTTCCTTGAATGCGCTCTTATCGAGGTAGGTGGAATGGGGATCGAGCGATGCCACCATGCCGGAGATGGCGTCCTGCACCAGCTTCTTTTCGTCGACCTGTTCGACATAGTCGGACTTGATCAGGCTGAAAACTTCGGACAGGGTGCGCAATTCTTCGAGCGGCAATGGCGAGCCGGCTCTCTGCGCGAGGGCGGAAAACTGCATCGAGACGGCGATGCCAGCCACCATACCAAGGCCGACCAGGCCCAGACTCTTCGTTTTGTTGCCCATTGATTGCTTTCTGCCGCTAGAACTTGACCCACCCGGCCGGATCTATCGGCTTGCCCTGGTGGCGCATTTCAAAGTATAAACCCGATTCTTCGTAACCGCCGGTATTTCCGACGGTGGCGATCACCTCGCCCGCTTTGACTACGTCGCCGGCGCGCTTCATCAGCGTTTCGTTGTAGCCGTAGCCGCTCCAGTACTGGCCGCCGTGGTCGATGATAATGAAGTTGCCGTAACCGCGCAGCCAGGTTGCGTGCACCACGCGGCCCGCCGCCACGGCGCGCACTTCGGCGCCGCCGCCAGCTTTCAGCACCATGCCTTTCCAGGCCACGCCGTCGGCGTTCTTGCTGCCGAAGCGCTTTTCCACCTTGCCGTTGACCGGCGTTGGCAGCGCGCCTTTCAGCTTGGCGAACACGCCGTCCGCCACCACAGGCGCCAACGCCACTTCGGACGGACGCGGCGATTTCTCGTCGCGCTGCTCCGCCGGCTCCGGCTTGGCGGCCACCTTCGGTTCTTCTTCCACCGGCAGCGGCTTCGGCGCCGGCTTGCCAGCCTTTTTCGCTTCCTGCGCCAGGCGCTCGCGCTCGGCCTGCGCCTTGGCGCGCGCCAGGGCGCGGGCTTCCGCCTCCGCCTTGGCCTTGGCTGCGCGTTCCGCAGCCAGCTTTTCCTGGCGCGCTTTTTCGGCGGCGGCAATGCGCGCCTGTTCTTCAATCAGCTTATTCAGCTTGTCGACCAGGGCGTCAAGGCGCTGCGCATCCTGCTCCATGCGGCCGGCTTCCTTACGCTGGGTGGCCAGCTTCTTCGACAGGCTGGCCAATGTCGCGGCGCGGCGCGCCTTTTCCTGCTCCAGCTTGACCTTCTGCTGGCGCTCTTCTTCCGCGATTTCATCCAGTTCCTGCTTGGCGTTCTGCGCCTCGGCCTGGTTTTCCTCAACCTTCTTCAGGTTGGCGCGCAGCGAGTCGAGCAGGCGCGCCTGCGACTGCGACACATAGGCCATCAGCTGCAGTTCGCGGTTGATGCGGTTGGGATTGTCGCCGGACAGCAGCAGCTTGATGCGGTCTTCATTGCCGGCCACATACTGCTCGCGCAGCAGCTTGGCCAGCTGCTGCTTCTGCGCCGCCACGGTGGCGGACAGGCGCAGCTGCTCGGCAGCCAGTTCGGCTACCTTGCCATTCAGTTGGACCTGCTCCGCCGCCAGCTCGCGCAAGGTGCGGTTGGCGTCGGAAATGGCTTCCTCCGACTCGGCCAGCGTATCGGCCGCGTCTTCCTTGGCGCTCTCGGTCTTGCCGATTTCCGCCTTCAGGTTGGCCAGCTTGCGCGCCAGCGCCGCCCGCTCCGTCTCGGCGGCAGCTTTTTGCTTGCTGCGTTCGGTCGGTTTCGGGGCGGCCCCGGCGCCATGCACGGCGCCCAGCGCCAGCAGCAGCGCCAGCGCAAGGCCGCGCCAGGCGCCGCGAGTCGGATTCAACGCCACAGGGATTACTTGGCCTTGCCCTGGTTGGCAACAGCTGCCTGGGCGGCAGCGATGGCTGCCGGATCGCCCAGGTAGTAGCTCTTGATCGGCTTCAGGTCGGCGTCCAGCTCATACACCAGCGGCTGGCCGTTCGGGATGTTCAGGCCAACGATATCCTCGTCGCTGATACCGTCCAGCATCTTGATCACAGCGCGCAGGCTGTTGCCGTGGGCCGAAATCAGGATCTGCTTGCCAGACTTGATGGCTGGGACGATCTCATCGTTCCAGGCAGGCATCACGCGCGCCACGGTGTCTTTCAGGCATTCGGTCAGCGGGATGGAATCCTTTGGCAAGCCAGCGTAGCGCGGGTCGTTGAATGAGGTGCGGTCGTCGGAGGGCTCCAGCGCTGGCGGCGGGATATCGTAGCTGCGGCGCCATACCAGCACCTGCGCATCGCCGAACTTGGCGGCGGTCTCGCCCTTGTCCAGGCCCTGCAGCGCGCCGTAATGACGCTCGTTCAGGCGCCAGTCGTGCTTGATCGGCACGTACATTTCATCCATCTCGTCCAGGGTCAGCCACAGGGTGCGGATGGCGCGCTTGAGTACGGAGGTATAGCACAGATCGAAGGAGAAGCCGGCATCTTTCAGGATTTTGCCGGCGGTTTTGGCTTCGTTGACGCCTTTTTCAGTCAGGTCCACATCGGTCCAGCCGGTGAAGCGATTTTCCAGGTTCCAGGTGGATTCGCCATGACGCATGAAAACAATTTTGTACATAGAGCTATATCTATAAGAGTAGGAAATGGGTGGAAATCGCCGCCGAAGCCACGAACAAGCATCTATTTTATAATGCTCGGATTAAATTCAACCATTGGATTCCTGTGAAATTCTTCCTCGACAATATTTTCCTGATCGCCATCGTCGTCCTGTCCGGCGGCGCCCTGCTGTTCCCAGCCCTGATGCAACGCGGTAAAAAGGCTTCCCCAGCCGAAGTCACCTTGCTGATCAACCGCGGCAAGGCCGGCGTGCTCGATGTGCGCGCCAAGGACAAGGCGGAAAGCCGTATTATCGATTCCAAGCATATCCCGCTGGCCGAACTGGGCAACCGCATGGGCGAACTGGACAAGTTCAAGAACAAGACCCTGGTGGTGGTGTGCGATAAAGGGATCAGCGCCTTCAGCGCTGCCCGCATGCTGGAAAAGTCCGGTTTCTCCGACGTTGTCGTGATGGAAGGCGGCATTGATGCCTGGAAGGCACAGAATCTGCCACTGACAAAATAAGGACCAGCCATGACTGCCAGCGTAACCATGTATAGCACCCTGGTCTGCCCGTACTGCGTACGTGCCGAACGTTTGCTCGAAAGCAAGGGTGTCACTGCAATCAACAAAATCCGCGTTGACCTCGACCCGGCCCAGCGCCAGCTGATGATGGAAAAGACCGGCCGCCGTACCGTGCCGCAAATCTACATCGGCGATACGCATGTGGGCGGTTTCGACGATTTATATGCTTTGGACCAGGCGGGCGGCCTTGACCCCTTGTTAAAAGGTTAAACGTCCCCAAATACAACGTTGTGGCCGGCAAAAGGTTTGAAAATAAACCAGTTTTGCTACAATTGCCGTCGCGTTTGACTTGGGCTTACCCTGTGGCCTGGACAAGCATTAACTAAAACTGATACGAGAAAGCGTTCCATGTCTGAAGAAAACCTGCAACCTGTGTTCCAAATCCAACGCGTCTACCTGAAAGACATGTCCCTGGAGCAGCCAAACTCCCCAGCCATCTTCCTGGAGCAGGAAGCCCCTGCGATCGAAGTGGCACTGGACGTGGGCGCCGAGTCGCTGGCCGAAGGCATCTTCGAGTCCACCGTGACCGTGACCGTGACCGCCAAGGTCAAAGACAAAGTCGCTTTCCTGGTTGAAGGCAAGCAAGCCGGTATCTTCGAAGCCCGCAACATCCCAGCTGAACAGCTGGACCCACTGCTGGGCATCGGCTGCCCGAACATTGTGTACCCATACCTGCGTTCGAACATCGCCGACATGATCACCCGCGCCGGCTTCCCTCCGATCCACCTGGCCGAAATCAACTTCGAAGTGTTCTACCAGCAGCGCCTGGCAGCTATCGCTGCCCAGCAAGCTGGTGAAGGCGCTGCCGCGACCCCGGTCGAAGGCTCCGCAACCGTGCAGTAATCTTTCTGCGATACTATGGGGGACCCCGGTTCCCCAAAAAGCAAAGGCCCCGGTGGGCCTTTGCGCATTTTTAAGAGTCTTTTCGATGAATTTACGCCGCATTGTCGCCCTCGCCTTGCCGCTGCTGGCCTGCGCCAGCGCCCAGGCGCTCGACTACCGGTCGGTCGGCGCCAATCCTGCCGTGCTGTACGGCGCGCCGTCCACCCGCGCGGCCAAGCAGTACATTGTCCCGCCCGGCGCCCCGCTGGAAATCGTGCTGACCTATGGCGAATGGGTCAAGGTGCGCGATATGGCCGGCGACCTGGCCTGGACCGAAGCCAAGGGCTTGAGCGCCAAGCAGCGCAATGTGATCGTGCGCGCCGCCAACACCAAGGTCCGCGGCGCGGCCGATGAAAGCTCTCCCGTCGTGTTCATCGCCGACAAAGGCGTGCTGCTGGAACTGGCCGAACCGGCCAGCAACGGCTGGACCAAAGTGAAGCACCGCGACGGCCTGGCCGGCTACGTGCGCAGCTCGGAAATCTGGGGCAATTAATGAACAATCGCAAAATCAGTGTGCTGGGCGCTGGCGCCTGGGGCACGGCGGTGGCGATCGCGGTCGCCGCCCGCCACGACGTGCTGCTGTGGGGCCGCAATGCCGCGGCGATGGCCGAAATGGCCGCCGCGCGCGACAACACCCACTATCTGCAAGGCTACCCTTTCCCCCCTGCGCTGCAGGTGAGCTCGGATTTCGACGCCGCCGTGGCCCATGCCGGCCAGGACGGCTTGCTGATCGCCGCCTGCCCGGTGGCCGGCCTGCGCCCGCTGCTGCAGGCGCTGAAGGGCAAGGACATCCCGAATATCGTCTGGCTGTGCAAGGGCTTTGAGTACGAAACCGGCATGCTGCCGCACCAGATCGTGCGCGAAGTGCTGGGCGAGGGCGTGCCAGCCGGCGCGCTGTCCGGCCCCTCGTTCGCCCAGGAAGTCGCCAAGGGCCTGCCGTGCGCCCTGACCATCGCCTCCACCAATGCCGCGCTGTGCGAACTGGTGGTCAGCACGGTGCATGGCGGCACCATGCGCGTCTACTCCAGCGAAGACATCGTCGGCGTGGAAGTGGGCGGCGCGGTGAAGAACGTGCTGGCCATCGCCACCGGCGTGGCGGATGGCATGGGCCTGGGCCTGAATGCCCGCGCCGCGCTGATCACGCGCGGCCTGGCCGAGATCACCCGCCTCGGCACCGCGCTGGGCGGCAATATCGAGACCTTCATGGGCCTGACCGGCATGGGGGATCTGATCCTGACCTGCACCGGCGACCTGTCGCGCAACCGCCGCGTGGGCCTGGGACTTGCACAAGGCAAGTCGCTGGATACCGTGGTCAACGAACTGGGCCATGTCGCAGAAGGCGTGCCGTGCGCCAAAGCCGTGCGCGAACTGTCGCGCCGTCTCGGGGTGGAAATGCCGATCACCAATGCGGTTGCCAGCGTGCTGTTCGATGGCGTGAAGCCTGCCGAACTGGTGCAAGGCTTGCTGGCGCGCGATCCACGTGCCGAGCAAACTGCAAGTAAATAGCCGCCGCGAAATCCTCAGCCTATAATCGCCGCATACCTCCATGACGAAAGGCGATTATGGGCAGCGCAGTCGAGACAGCAAGTCTGGCGATCGACGCCGGCACCGTCGAAAAGTGGCAGCAAGTGCTGGACCTGATCGCCAAGCTGATCGAAGTTCCGGCAGCGCTGATCATGCGCGTCGAGCCGCCCAGCATCAAGGTATTCCTGTCCAGCCATTCGAATGGCAATCCCTACGAAGAACACGAACTTGCGCCGCTAAATACGGGCCTGTATTGCGAGACCGTGATGGCGCGCCGCGGCCAGCTGCTGGTGCCCAATGCGCTGACCGATCCGGAGTGGGACCGTAACCCCGACATCAAGCTCGGCATGATCTCCTACCTGGGCCTGCCATTGATCTGGCCCGACCAGCATGTGTTCGGCACCATCTGCGTGCTCGACCGCAAAGAGAATGCCTACAACGAACTGCACATGCGCCTGCTGGAGCAATTCCGCGATGTGGTCGAACGCGACCTGCACCAGATTTTCCAGCGCGAGCAGCGCTCCTTCGAAGATGCCCGCCTGCGTGCAGCCGAAGCGGATCGGGTGCGCGCCGAATTTGCCGTACTGCGCGAAGGTGAGCAGCGCGCCCTGCAGCAGCTGCAGCAATTGAACAACCACCTGGAAGAACGGGTAGCCGAACGCACGGCAGAACTGCAAAAGGCCATGGCGCAGATCGTCGTCGCAGAAAAAATGGCGACGGTCGGCCGCCTGGTGAGCGGCATCGCCCACGAACTGAACACACCGCTTGGCAACATCATGCTGGCCGCAACCTCGTTGGCCGACCGTATCAAAGACATCGACCAACAGGCCAGCGAGCGCCGCCTGACCCAGGCCGGCCTGCGCCAGTTGCTGCAGGATGGGTACCAGGCGTGCGAGGTCCTTGAACGCAATGGCAACCGGGCCGGCGAGCTGATCGCCAGTTTCAAGCAGGTGGCGGTGGACCAGGCCGGCCAGGAGCGGCGCAGCTTCCATCTGGACCATGCGCTGGAAAGCCTGGCACGCACACTGGGGCCGCTCACGCGGCGTGCGCAACTGCAGCTGGACGTCGCGGTGCCTGCCGGCTTGCGGATGGACAGCTATCCCGGCCATATCGAGCAGATTATCGCCAAGCTGGTCAGCAACTCGATCGAACACGGCTTTGCTGGGCGCGGCGACCGGCGCGCGCGCATCAGCGCCGCCCAGCATGGTGAGCAGGTGGAACTGGTGTACGAAGATAATGGCTGCGGCATCGACCCGGCCATCCAGCCGCGCGTCTTTGATCCCTTCTTCACCACCCGCGTGGGCGAGGGGGCGCAAGGGCTCGGACTCGCCGTGGTGATGAACGCGGTGCAAGCCATCCTGCACGGCAGCGTGCGATTGGAAAGCAAGCTGCAGGAAGGCGTACGCTTTACCTTCCTGTTGCCGCTTACGACGCCAGTACGATAGTCAGGAGCAGCAGCGAATCGGCATTGGCGCGCAGCGCATGCGGCGCGCCGCCCTCCAGGTGCAGCAGCTCGCCGCCACGCAGGATGGTGGTGCGGCCATGCGCATCGAAGGCCACTTCCCCCTCCAGGCACTGCAGCGTGATCTGTCCGCGCACCGCGTGTTCCGGCAAAGCGCGTCCGGCCGGCACCGTCATGCGGATCAATTCCAGCTGCTCCGTCTTGGCCAGTGCAATGGAAGAAAACTGCGACAAGCTTTCACCGGCCTGCTGGCCGATCCGGACCACTTGCCCGGATGATGCGTGTGGTAGCGCCATATGCCCTCCAAGGATGGTTCCAATGATAGCAGCAGGCGCCCCCGCTCAGCGTTGCGGTGCGCCGATGAATCGGTAAATCCCCGCTCCCACCGCCGCGCCCACAATCGGCGCAATCCAGAACAGCCATAGCTGCGCCACCGCCCAGCCGCCCACATACAGCGCGACCCCGGTGCTGCGCGCCGGATTGACCGAAGTATTGGTAACCGGGATCGAAATCAGGTGGATCAGGGTCAGGCACAGGCCAATCGCAATCGGTGCGAAACCGGCCGGTGCGCGGCCGTCGGTGGCGCCCAGGATCACCACCAGGAACATCGCCGTCATCACTACTTCCGTCACCAGTGCGGCGACCAGGCTGTAGCCGCCCGGCGAGTGCTCGCCATAACCGTTGGAGGCGAAGCCGCCCGCCAGGTCAAACCCGGCCTTGCCACTGGCGATCAGGTACAGCACGCCGCCGGCTGCAAGACCACCCAGCACCTGCGCCACGACATAGCCCGGCAAATCCTTGGCCGGGAAGCGCCCACCGAGCCACAGGCCGACCGACACCGCCGGATTCAGGTGGCAGCCGGAAATATGGCCGATGGCGTACGCCATGGTCAGCACCGTCAGGCCAAAGGCCAGCGACACCCCATGCAAGCCAATCCCCACGCCGGGAAAAGCCGCCGCCAGCACCGCGCTGCCGCAACCGCCCAATACCAGCCAGAAAGTACCGAAGAATTCCGCACCCAGTTTCTGCATGCTTTGCCTCCATCGACAGTTAGTAATTGTGCAAACAGACTAGCGATAATTTTGACCGATGACAACATACTACTGTGTTGCAATGCGGAACACGTGGAAGGGGCGACGTGCTACATTCCTAAACTTTCACCCTGATAGGATTGTTATGCCGACCTCGATCGCCATGCGCGCTGCCATTGCCGCTGCCTTCACCCTCGCCTGCGGCGCCGCCGCTGCCGCACCGACCCTGATCCAGGCCGGCACCCTGCTCGACAAACCGGGCCAGGCGCCGCGCGGCAATTCGACCCTGGTGGTGGAAGATGGCAAGATCCAGGCCGTGCTGGATGGCTTTGTCGGCGCCGAGCGCTATCCGGGCGCGAAGGTGATCGACCTGCGCCAGAAGTTCGTGCTGCCGGGCCTGATCGACAGCCATGTGCACCTGGTGTCCGACCGCGCCGGTACCGAAGGCCAGTTGGCCAACGTCACCACCAGCGCCGCCGCCTGGGCCTACGAGGCGGAGCAGAATGCCGGCAAGACCCTGAACGCCGGCTTCACCACCGTACGCAACCTGGGCGACAGCCGCGACGGCATCACCCTGGCGCTGCGCGATGCGGTGGCCAAGGGCTGGGTCAAGGGTCCGCGCATCATCGACGCCGGCACCTCGATTTCCGCCACCTCCGGCCACATGGACGGCCGTCTTGGTTATGCCGACTGGGTGCAGGAAGGCGTGCACACCCACAACGTGTGCGACGGACCTGAAGAATGCCGCAAGGCCGTGCGCCTGCAGGTGGGCCGTGGCGTGGACGTGATCAAGATCGCCACCACCGGCGGCGTGAACAGCAAGATCGGCGCCGGCGTCGGCAAGCAGATGTTCGACGACGAAGCCAAGGCCCTGATCGAAACCGCCCATATGTACGGCAAGAAGGTGGCCGTGCACGCTCACGGCAAGGATGGCGTTGACCTGGCGCTGGCCATGGGTGCGGATTCCATCGAACACGGCACCCTGCTGGACGAGCAGAGCGTGAAGCTGTTCCTGAAATCGGGCGCTTACTACGTGTCCACCATGTCCACCGTGAACGGCTACAAGGAGCGCCTGGCCGCCAACCCGAATGCCTACGAACCGAATGTGCTGGAGAAGATCAAATGGCGCATCGGCATCACCGGCAAGTCCTTCAAGCTGGCGCACAAGAGCGGCGTGAAGATTGCGTTCGGCACCGACGCCGGCGTCTCCAAGCATGGCCGCAATGCCGATGAATTCGAGTACATGGTGGAATTCGGCATGACCCCGGCGGAAGCGATCAAGGCCGCCACCGTCAATGCCGCCGACCTGCTGGGCGTATCCGCCGTCACCGGCACCCTGGAAGCCGGCAAGGCCGCCGACATCATCGCCGTCAATGGCGACCCGCTGAAGGACGTGAAAGTCCTGAAGCAAGTGCCATTCGTGATGGCGGCCGGCAAGGTATTCAAGCAGGAGTAATCCCTGGCGCCCTCGGGCGCCTAGCGGCGCGAAAATCGCTTGCGTTACCGAAGTAATTGCAATAAAGTAAATTCATGAGCAAAACTTCGTTCGAGGACATGAACTGCCCGATCGCCCAGACCCTGGAACAGGTGGGCGAGTGGTGGTCGCTGGTCATCCTGCGCAATGCCTTCTGCGGCATGAGCCGCTTCCAGGAATTCCAGCAGCACCTGGGCATCAGCACCAGCATCCTGGCGCGGCGGCTGGAGAAGCTGGTGGACAACGGCATCCTGCAGCGCCAGCCTTCGCACGAAGATGCGCGCATCGTCCATTACCGCCTGACCGACAAGGGCCGTTCGCTCTACCCCATCCTCGCCGCCATGACGCTATGGGGCGAGCAGTGGGCGCCAAACCCGCAAGGCGCCCGCCTCACACTGGTGGAAAAAGCCACCGGCCTGCCGGTGGCGGGCGTCGGCATCCGCGCGGCCGATGGGCGCGAGCTGCAACCGGAACAAATCACCACGGTGGCCGGCCCCGGCGCCGATGACAAAACCCACGCTTTGATGCGCATAAGAGAGGAGACCGCATGAGTACTGAAAAAGTCTGGCTCAAATCCTACCCAGAAGGCATTCCCGCCACCATCGATCCCGAGCAATACCGCTCGCTGCCCACACTGCTGGAAGAATCGTTCTCGCGCTTCTCGGAACGCAAAGCCTATGCCTGCATGGGCAGCACCATGAGCTACCGCGACTGGGACCACCACTCGCACGACATGGCGGCCTGGCTGCAGTCGCGCGGCCTGGCCAAAGGTGCGCGCGTGGCTGTGATGATGCCGAATGTGCTGCAGTACCCGATCGCCGTGGCGGCTGCGCTGCGCGCCGGCTGCACCGTGGTCAACGTCAATCCGCTGTACACCGCGCGCGAACTGGAACACCAGCTGGCCGATTCGGGGGCGGAAGCCATCTTCATCCTCGAAAACTTTGCCACCACACTGCAGGCGGTGCTGCCACGCACCCGCATCAAACATATCGTGGTCGCCAGCATGGGCGACATGCTGGGCTTTGCCAAAGGCCCGCTGGTCAACTTCATGGTGCGCAAGGTGAAGAAGCTGGTGCCCGAATTCAGCCTGCCGGGCGCCGTGCCGTTCCGTGCCGCCTTGCGCGCCGGGGCCGGCCAGGCGCTGGCCCCATTCGAGATGGGACATGACGACATCGCCTTCCTGCAATACACCGGCGGCACCACCGGGCTGTCGAAGGGCGCCACGCTGACGCACCGCAATGTGATCGCCAACATGCTGCAGAACGACGCCTGGGCCGCGCCAGCGCTGGCGGAAATCCAGCGCGACGGGCAAGTCATCACGGTTTGCGCTCTGCCGCTGTACCACATCCTGGCGCTGAACGCCTGCATGCTGATGGGCGCGCGCTGGGGCGCAATGAACCTGCTGATCCCCAACCCGCGCGACATGGCCGGCTTTGTGAAGGAGCTGGCGAAACACCGCGTCAACTTCTTCCCCGGCGTGAACACGCTGTTCAACGCCTTGCTGAACCAGCCGGGCCTGGAGCAGGTCGACTTCTCCGGCTTGCGCATCACGCTGGGCGGCGGCATGGCGGTGCAGCAGGTGGTGAGCGAGCGCTGGCAGGCCGCCACCGGCAGCCCGATCCTGGAAGGCTACGGCTTGTCCGAAACTGCGCCTACCGCCACGCTGTGCCGCACCGACCAGCAAGGCTTCAGCGGCACCATCGGCTTGCCGGTGCCTTCCACCGAAGTTGCCATCATCGACGATGCGGGCAACCCGCTGCCGTTCGGCGAGCGCGGCGAGATTGCGATCCGTGGCCCGCAAGTGATGGCCGGCTATTGGCGCCGGCCGAATGAAACCGCTGGCGTGATGACGGCTTCCGGCTATTTCCGCTCGGGCGATATTGGCATCATGGACCAGCAAGGGTACGTGCGCATTGTCGACCGCAAGAAGGACATGATCCTGGTGTCCGGCTTCAACGTCTACCCGACCGAAATCGAATGCGTGGTGGCGGCCCACCCGATGGTGCTGGAATGCGCGTGCGTCGGCGTACCCGATGCCAATTCTGGCGAAGCGGTCAAACTGTTCGTCGTGCGCCGCGATGCCTCGCTCACCAGCGAGCAGCTGATGGACTTCTGCAAGCAGCAGCTGACCGCGTACAAGAAGCCCAAGCACATCGAGTTCCGCGATACGCTGCCCAAGTCCAACGTCGGCAAGATCCTGCGCCGCGAGCTGCGCGAGGAGAAGGCCGCAGCGTAATCCCACGGCGGCGATGGCGCGCCTATAATGGCTGCGCGAACCGGCACGCCTTTGCCGCTTGGGAGGAAAGCATGATCTTCGTTTGGGGCAGGAAGCCGGTCTACTCGCATGCTGGCTACGTTGCCGATTACTGCCCCGTATGCCGGGCGGCACGCGCCTTCTCGGTGCAGCGCATCGGGATGGCATGGCACCTGTGGTATATCACCGTGACCAAAGGCGAACTGGCCGGATACCAGCGCACCTGCTGCGATTGCGGCATGGTGCTGCCGATGGAAACCGGCCATTACACGCGCCTGAGCGCCGAGCAGCTGCCGCTGGTGCAGCTGGAACAAACCACCAATCCCCACCTGTCGATCCGCCACGCCGATGCACTGGCCGCCGCCGCGCGCATGCGCGAAGCGCCTTTGCTGCTCGACGAATCGGAGCGCCGCCGCCAGATCGACGCCGCGCTGCGCCTGCAGGCCGATGCCCTCGACGAATATGAATCCGCCACGCGTCTGGACCGCGAAGTGTGGTGGTCAATCGGCGGCGCCTTCGCGTTCTGCGTTGTGGTGCTGATGGCGCTGCGCCAGCAGGCGCCGGAAAACATGGACAACGGCTTCATCATCGCCTTCTTCCTTGGCCTGGGTGCGGTAGCCTGGCAATTGAGCCAGATGGGCGAACGCTTCCTGCAGCGCGAACTGCTGCCCAAGCTGGCGCGCTCCCTGGCGCCGTTGCAGCCACGCCAGGGGGAGATCGACGACGCCATGCAGCGCCTGCACAGCCAGGGCCGCAAACTGGCCAAACGCATCGATAGCACGCGTATCATGCAGAGCTTGCGTTAACTTTCGTTTCAATATAGTTTACCTTTCGCATTATCCGATAAATCGAAAGGAGACAATGATGAAACGAAGATTGTTTGCAGTATTTCTTGCGTTTTCTGCGATTGCCGCGCAAGCAGGCCAGCCAGAAACTTTCGCTTCCCTGCTGAAAAAAGCCGCGCCCGCAGCGCCCGACGCTGTGGTGGCGCTGGCCGGCAACGCTTTCGTCACCAGCGCCGCCCCGGGCGCGACCGAGGTCATCAACAGCAGCGGCCTGGCCAACTGGACCAGCGCCAGCACCGTCACCAGCCTATGGTTCCGCATGTCGGCCGCCGGCAGCGCCACGCTGTCGCTGGATGCGCGCCTGGCAGGCAGCAATTCGAGCAAGATCCGCGTCACCGCCAACGGCACGCCGTTCGACGTCAACCTCTCCAAGGGCAATACCCGGACCTACGCGGTCGGCACCATCAACGTGCCTGCCGCCGGCTATGTGCGCGTGGACCTGCAAGGCGTGAGCAAGTCCGGCAGCTACTTCGGCGACGTTTCCACCCTGCGCGTCAGTACCACGACACCGCTGAACTACGCCAACGATGCCGCCAATTACTACTGGTCGCGCCGCGGTCCGTCGGTCCACATCGGCTATACCGTACCGGCCAACACCGAGTACTTCTACAACGAGATGATGGTGCCGGTGGGCGAGGACAAGATCGGCTCCTACTTCATGTCCAACGGCTTTAACGGCGGCTACTTCGGCATCCAGGTCAATTCGACCACCGAGCGCCGCGTGCTGTTCTCGATCTGGGATGCCGACAATGGCGCCAAAACCACCCTGGTGCGCAAAGGCCCGGGGGTGGTCGATAACGGTTTTGGCGGCGAAGGCACTGGTGGCCAGTCCTACCTGCTGTACAACTGGGTAGCCGGCAATACCTACCGCTTCATCACCCGCGCCACACCGGACGGCGCCGGCGCCACCGACTTCTCGGCCTGGTTCTACGCGCCGGAAACCAACGCCTGGCGCTTCATCGCCACCTGGAAGCGCCCTGCCACCACGACCTACCACGCCGGCGTCTATTCCTTCCTCGAGAACTTCATCGACACCAACGGCTATATGGAGCGTCGCGTACAGTTCAACAACCAGTGGGCACGCAGCACCAGCGGCGCCTGGACCGAGCTGGTGACGGCACGCTTCACCGGCGATGCCACGGCAGCCAACGCGCAGCGCCTGGACTACGCTGGTGGCTTGCAGGATGGTAAGTTCTACCTGCGTAATGGCGGCTTCTTCAGCCCTAACGTCGCCATCAACCAGTACTTCACCCGCCCAGCGACCGGCCAGCAGCCGACCGTCGACGTGAACACTCTGCCGTAACATTTTTGTATGCCAATGTATCTGGCCCCGCGCCAGATACATTCCCCGCCATCACGGCCGACGCGGCCGACACAAGCGATACACACTACCCCCTTAATCTGGTCACACCTTAACCAAGGAGACCAAGATTATGAAAACCACTTACGCAGGTATCGCAGCAACCCTCGCCATCGCACTGTGCGCCAGCGCCGCGCACGCCGCCGAACCGAAGAAAGAAATGGAGAAGTGCTACGGCGTGGCGAAAGCCGGCCAGAACGACTGCGCCGCAGGCCCAGGCACTTCGTGCGCCGGCACCGCCAAGACCGACTACCAGGGCGACGCCTGGATGCTGGTCGAAAAAGGCACCTGCACCACCATCAAGACCCCTAAGGGCTACGGCTCGCTGAAGGCGAAATGATGAAGCGTATCGTTGCCACCGCCCTGGCCCTGGCACTGGGCGCTGCCGCCACCGCGCAAGCGGCGGCGCCGGCAGCCAAGAACGTCGTCATCATCCCCGGCGCCTTCCTTGATGCCTCCAGCTGGCGCCTGGTGCACGACACCTTGAGCCTGAAAGGATTCAACGTCACCGTCGCCCAGTTGCCGCATACCTCGCTGGACGACGATATCGCCATCGCCCGCAAGACCATCTTCCAGCAGTTCGGCAATGTGGTGGTGGTCGCCAGCGGCATCGGCGGCGCGGTGATGTCCAACGTCGCCACCGGCGACAAGGTGAAAGCGCTGGTCTACGTGGCAGGCCTCATGCCGGAAGTCGGCGAAACCTCGCAGCAGCTGTTGGCATCCATGCCGGCCGCCGGCGAAGGCGCACGGCCCGACCGCGCCGGCTTCCTGTTTTACGACCGTGCACAGTTCCGCAACGACCTGGCCGCCGACCTGACGCCGAACCGCGTCAACTTCATGGCGGCCTCGCAGGTCCCGGTCAGCAATGTGCTGATGGGGACGCCGAGCTGGTTCGCCATGTGGCACCAGAAGCCGAGCTACGGCATCGTCGCCACGCAAGACCGCCTGGTCAGCCCGGAGCTGCAGCGCTGGATGTACCAGCGTGCCGGCGCCAAAGTTACCGAAGTCGCAGCAAGCCATGCAGTACAAGTCTCGCAGCCGGAAGCGGTTGTGAAAGTCATCGAAGACGCTGCCCGCAGCGTCCTTTAAATCCAAGGAGAACACCATGTCCATCGCTACCAAAACCCGCACTTCCCTGGCCGGCGCCGCCGCCCTGATCGCACTGGCTACCCTGGCTGCACCGTCCTTCGCCGCCGACAAGGTGAAAGAGGAACCGGGCCGCTGCTACGGCATCAACACCTGCAAAGGCACCAGCCTGTGCGCCACCGCCAAGAACGACTGCAAAGGCCTGAACGAATGCAAGGGCCAGGGCGTATTGGTGAAAACGCCGACCGAGTGCAAGGCACTGGGCGGCACCCTGACCGAGAAGAAGTAAGCCACCGACGGAGGCATACCATGCACGCACAACGCTTCGGCCTCGGCCTGCGCCGCGAACATTACAGCGATTTCCTCGACGGCGACGTCGATGTGGATTTCGTTGAAGTGATCTCGGAGAACTTCATGGTCGCAGGCGGCCAGCCGCGCGATATCCTGCGCCGCGTGCGCCAGCGCTATCCGGTGGTGCTGCATGGTGTGTCGATGTCGCTCGGCTCGGCCGACGGCTTACGTTCCGATTACCTGGCGCGCTTGCGCGCGCTGGTAGATGAAGTCGAACCGCTGTTCGTCTCCGACCATTTGAGCTGGTCGCGCATCGGCCGCTTCAACTCGCACGACCTGCTGCCGCTGCCCTACACGCAGGAAGCGCTCGACATCATCTGCAACAACATCGACCAGGCGCAGGAAGCACTCGGCCGCACCATGCTGGTCGAGAACCCTTCCAGCTACCTGACCTATGCCGAGTCGAGCATGACGGAATGGGAGTTCATTTCCGCCATGACGAGGCGCACCGGCTGCGGCTTGCTGCTGGACGTGAACAACGTCTTCGTCAGCGCCAGCAACCACGGCTTCGACCCGCAGGACTTCCTGCGCGGCGTACCGATGGACCGCGTTCAGCAGATCCACCTCGCCGGCCACAGCCAGGGCAACGGCCTGCTGATCGACACCCACGACAGCGCCGTCAACGACGCCGTGTGGTCGCTCTACGCACAAACCATCGCCCGCTGCGGCGATGTCGCCACCATGATCGAACGCGATGGCGATATCCCGCCACTGGCCGACCTGCTGGCCGAACTCGACACCGCCCGCCGCCTCGCCGCACACAAGGAGGCAGCATGAACCTCGCCGACCTCCAGCGCAGCTTCCACGCCGAGCTCACCGCCGCCGCAGCCGCGCCGCTCCACGACCCGCGCGTCGCCCTCGGCCACGCCGTCTACCAGAACAATTACCGCGCCGCGCTGGTCGGCTGCCTGCAAGAGAGCTATCCCCTGCTAAACGCCTTCATTGGCGAGCAAGCCTTCCTGCACGCCGCCGCCACGCACATCAACCACCACCCACCCCACGCCTGGACCCTGGACGCCTACGGTGACGATTTCGCGCACACGCTGATGGCGCTCTTCCCCGACAACCCCGACCTGCACGAGCTGGCATGGATCGAACACGCCCTCGGCCAGTCCTTCGTCGACCCCGACGCCGCGCCTGTCGCCGCTGAAGCCTTGGCCGCCGTCAACTGGGAACAAGCCAAACTGCACCTGACACCCACCTCGCACCTGCGCCCCGCCACCACCAACGCCGCCGACCTCTGGTTCGCCCTTCACAACGGCGAACAGCCCGAAAGCGAAATGCTCCCCGCCCCCGGTGGCCTGCTCGTATGGCGGCGCGGCTTCACATCCTGCTTACGTGCGCTGGACGCCACCGAATACGCCGCGCTATCGCACTTGAGGCACAACGGCAGCTTCGCCGGCCTATGCACGCTGCTCGTCGAGCTGGAAGGCGAAGAACAAGGCATCGCCAGCGCCGGCGCCATGCTGGCCGACTGGCTTGGCAGTGAACTGATCACAGGAGTTGAAAATGAATGAATCGCGCCGTTTCTTCTTGCTGGCAGCGATGACCGGCCTCGCCGGCGCCGCCAGCCTCGCATTCGCCCCGGCGCTGGCGGATGCCGCGCTGCCCTTGCACAGCGCCACGGACGCCCTGCGCGCCGTCGCCAACGCCCCGGGCTATCACACCGCCGGCCCCGAAGATGGCCGCCCCATCGTGCTAGCCCGCAGCCACGGCCAACTTCTTGAACAACATGCCGAAGCCGCAAGCCTGCTGGCCGCACAAGGCTTCCACGTCCTGCTGCCGCAACTGCGCGACGCCGCACCGCAAACGCTCGGCCAGGACCTGATCGACTTCATCGACAAGCTCCACATGCCCGAAGCCGTCTTCGTAGGCACCGGCAACGCCGCCCACGCAGCCAAGGCCACCACGCAAGTACGCCGCACCCGTGTGATCGGCCTGGTCCTGGCCAGCCCCGACGCGCGCCCCGCCGCCGACGCGGCCGCAGTCCCAACCATCGCGCTGCCCGCCGACGCCACACCCCAACAAATCGCCGAAGCCGCCGCCGCCCTGGCCCGCCACGGCAAATGGCGCACCTGATCAAGCGAAAAGGAGACCCACCATGAACACCCGCTACGCCCCAGCCAACGCCGCAGCCCCGGCCACTGGCATCGCCGCCCTTCCCGCTCTAGCCGCACGCCTGCTTCCCGCCTCAGTGCAATTACTCGCAGCACGTCTCGCGGTGGCCGCCATCTTCTTCCTCTCCGGCCGCACCAAGGTAGAAGGCTGGTTCACGCTGAAAGAATCGACGCTGCAGCTGTTCCAGTACGAGTACATGCTTCCCTTGATCCCGCCCGAAATCGCCGCCCAGCTGGCCACCTTCGCCGAACACGCCCTGCCAATGCTCTTGGTCGCCGGCCTGTTCACCCGCACCGCCGCCCTCGGCCTGCTGGGTATGACCGCCGTCATCCAGCTCTTCGTCTACCCGCAAGCCTGGCCAACCCACCTGAGCTGGGCCGCCCTGCTGCTGCCCCTGATCGCCCAAGGCGCCGGAAAATTCTCGCTCGACGCACTGTTCACCCGTCGCGCTTGACCCGCAAGACAGGTGGACTAAACTAACTTAGTCTAGTCCACCGCAAGGGAGCGGCGACGATGAAAACTTTCAATATCCATGAAGCAAAGACGCACCTTTCCCGCCTCGTCGAAGAGGCAGCGAACGGAGAACCATTCATCATTGCGAAAGCGGGCAAGCCTTTAGTCAAAGTCACGGCCTTAGCGGCGGATGGCAAACCAAAGGTTCAACGTTTGGGATTTCTGGAGGGACAGTTCTTGGTTCCCGATGACTTTGATGAGTTAGGCAGGGACGAAATCGAGGACATGTTTGGGGTAAGAGAGTGAATATCCTTCTGGACACACATCTCTTGATTTGGGTAGCCAACAGCCCCAGACGTTTGTCCGCTGAAACCCGCGCACTTCTTGAAGACGAGAGCAATGAAATCTACTTCAGCGCTGCAAGCATTTGGGAGATAGCAATCAAGCGTTCGCTAAGGCGCACTAATTTCACCGTCGATCCGCGCTTGCTACGTCGCGGATTGCTCGATCAGATGTACGTGGAGCTGGACATTAAAGCGCAACATGCTCTCGAGCTGTTATCGCTTCCGCCCTTGCACAGAGATCCCTTCGACCGACTGCTCATCGCACAAGCGGCTGTCGAAGGCATCACGCTGTTAAGCGCTGACCGGCTCGTCACGCAATACCCTGGCCCTATCAAACAAGCGTGAAGCCGAAATGAAAAAGCCCAGCCGGTGAGGGCTGGGCTTTCGTGAAGCTGGTGCCGGCTGCAGGACTCGAACCCGCCACCTGATGATTACAAATCAACTGCTCTACCTGATGAGCTAAGCCGGCTGTAAAACTTTCGCCGCGATTATACGCTATTTAATGCGGGTGAGGGTTGGACGGCCGCCTTTCTTTGGCGGTTCGCCGCCATCGTCCGGGCCGTTGTCGTCCTCGCTGCGCGGTGCTGGGGCGCTTGGAACGGAGGACAGGGTCGGCACTGGGGTCGGCTGGTCTTCAACTTCAACCGGCGCTTTCGGTGCGGGCGCTTGGCCCAGCAGCGGTTCGAACGCCATGCCCTGGCCGTTTTCGTTGGCGTAGATCGCCATCACGTTATTGACCGGCACGTAGATTTCGCGCGACACGCCGCCGAAGCGCGCGTGGAAGTGGATCGCGTCGTTGTCCATCTTCAGGCCGGAAGTGGCGCCGAAGCTGATATTCAGGACAATTTCGCCTTTTTTGACGTATTCCATCGGTACCTGGGTCGCGCCATCGACTTTGACAGCCAGGTAAGGGGTATAGCCGCAATCGGTGCACCATTCGTAGATGGCGCGCAGCATATAGGGCTTGGTGGAGATTTCTGCCATGTTCACAACTATAGAGCGCGGCGCACCCACCGGGGCGCGCCGCAGGGCCGGATTAACGGCGCATTACTTTCTCGGACGGAGTCAGCGCTTCGATGTAGGCAGGACGCGAGAAGATACGCTCAGCGTACTTCATCAGCGGCGCAGCGGTCTTCGACAGCTCGATACCATAGTGGTCCAGACGCCACAGCAGCGGAGCCACGGCCACGTCCAGCATGGAGAACTCGTCGCCCAGCATGTACTTGTTCTTCAGGAACAGCGGAGCCAGGGTGGTCAGGCGGTCGCGGATTTCTGCGCGGGCCTTGTCGTGGCTCTTGTCGTTCGCCTTGTTGCGCTCGCTTTCCAGCGTGTGCACGTGCACGAACAGCTCTTTCTCGAAGTTGAACAGCATCAGGCGGGCACGGGCGCGCATCAGCGGGTCGGCCGGCATCAGTTGCGGGTGCGGGAAGCGCTCGTCGATGTACTCATTGATGATGTTCGATTCGTACAGGATCAGTTCGCGCTCGACCAGGATCGGTACCTGGCCGTATGGATTCATGGTCGAAATATCTTCCGGCTTGTTGAACAGGTCAACATCGCGCACTTCGAAGTCCATGCCTTTTTCGAACAGGACCAGGCGGCAGCGCTGGGAGAATGGGCAGGTAGTGCCCGAGTAGAGAACCATCATGTTTTGTAGTTCCTTAGAAACAAAGGGGGCGAGACCGCGAACGGTTCACCCCAGTTGAGCCGCCGGCACCCGGCCGACGGCGCAAACACGCGCCGGAGAACCGGCGCACGCCATTATTTAACTTCTTTCCAGTACGACGCGTTCAGACGCCATGCCAGCAGAGCGAAGAACGACATGAAGATCAGCACCCATACGCCCAGCTGCTTGCGCTTCTGCGCGGCTGGCTCAGCCATCCACTCCATGTAGCCTACGATATCGGCCACGGCGGTGTCGTACTCCAGCTTGGTCATGCTGCCCTTGGTCACTTGCTCGAAGCCCGCAAACTTGTGGATCTTCTTGCTGTGATCGTGCGGATCAGCCACTTCTTCAAACTTGGCCGCCTTCACGCCTTCCAGGTCCCACAGCACGTGTGGCATTGCCGCGTTAGGCAGTACCAGGTTGTTGAAACCGGTTGGACGGGTGTCGTCCTTGTAGAAGGTACGCAGGTAGGTGTACAGGTAGTCGGCACCCGAACCATCCGGACCCGCTTTGGCGCGGGCGATCACGGACAGGTCTGGCGGCACGGTACCGAACCAGGCCTTGGCATCCTTGGCTGGCATGGCGGTGGTCATCAGCTCGCCGACTTTCTCACCGGTGAACAGCAGGTTGTTCTTGATCTGCTCTTCGGTCAGGCCCAGGTCGCGCAGGCGGTTGAAACGCATGCTCGACGCATTGTGGCAATTCAGGCAGTAGTTCACGAACAGCTTGGCACCATTTTGCAGGGCAGCCATGTTGTGCGAACGGTCCGGTGCTTTGTCCAGTGGGTGGCCGCCGCCGCTGGCGAATGCCAGCGCAGGTACCAGGGCCAGGAGGGCCAGCAGTTTCTTGGAAAAGATCATTTATTAGTCCTTTGCTTAGCGTTCTGGTCGTTCAATTAGTGCGGATGGAAAGTGACGCGGTCCGGCACTTTCTTGAACGTACCCATGGTGCTCCACCATGGCATCAGCAGGAAGAAGGCGAAGTAGTACAGGGTAGCAACCTGCGACACGATGGTGCCGACTGGGCTAGGAGCCTGTACACCCAGGTAACCCAGGGCAACGAATGCCACGCCCAGGCCCAGGTATGCGTACTTGTGGCCTTGTGGACGGTAGCGGATCGACTTCACTGGCGAGTGGTCCAGCCATGGCAGGAACGCCAGGATGACCACAGAACCACCGAAGAACACCACGCCCCAGAACTTGGCGTCCAGTGCCCATGGGAACATGCCGATGATGGCCACCAGGGCGATCGCAGCGATGATCGCCTTGGTCATGAAGGCCAGCTTGGACTTCAGCCATACGAAGGAAACGTAAGCAGCGGTCGCGCCCATCAGCACCCACATGAAGTCGGCGGTCGTCGCACGCAGCACGGAGTAGAACGGGGTGAAGTACCAGGTCGGCGCAATGTGCGGCGGGGTCTTCAGCGAGTCACCAGGCAGGAAGTTGTTGTATTCCAGGAAGTAACCGCCCATTTCCGGCGCGAAGAACACCACAGCCGAGAAGATGGTCAGGAACACGGATACGCCGAACAGGTCGTGCACGGTGTAGTAAGGGTGCGAAGGAATCGAATCCACTGGGTGGCCGTCCGGGCCCAGGTTTTCTTTCACTTCGATGCCGTCCGGGTTGGACGAACCGACTTCGTGCAGTGCGATCAGGTGCGCAGCCACCAGGCCCAGCAGGACCAGAGGGATGGCGATCACGTGGAAGGCGAAGAAACGGTTCAGGGTCGCATCGGACACCACGTAGTCGCCACGAATCCACAGCGACAGGTCAGGGCCGATCAGAGGGATCGCGCCGAACAGGTTAACAATAACCTGTGCGCCCCAGTACGACATCTGGCCCCATGGCAGCAGGTAGCCGAAGAACGCTTCGGCCATCAGGCACAGGAAGATGGCGAAACCGAACAGCCAGATCAGTTCACGTGGCTTGCGGTAGGAACCGTACATCAGGCCGCGGGTCATGTGCAGGTACACGATGATGAAGAAGGCCGATGCGCCGGTCGAGTGCATATAACGCACCAGCCAGCCCCATGGGACTTCGCGCATGATGTATTCAACCGATGCGAATGCCAGGCCAGCGTCTGGCTTGTAGTGCATGGTCAGGAAGATACCGGTGACGATCTGCAGGACCAGGACCAGCATGGCCAGGGAACCGAAGATGTACCAGAAGTTGAAGTTCTTAGGAGCGTAGTACTTGCCCCACTGGTCGTTCCACAGCTTGGTCAGCGGGAAACGGTCGTCGACCCAGCCCAGCGCCTTTTGCGCTGCTGGTGCGTCCGCAGGGAATTTGGTTTCCTTGAAAGCGCCCATGGATTATGCCTCGCCTTTCTCGTCTTTACCGATGACCAGCTTGGAATCGCCCACGTACATGTGGCGCGGCACTTCCAGGTTGTCCGGTGCTGGC
The DNA here is from genome assembly GCF_038440195.1 of Pseudoduganella sp. OTU4001. NCBI lineage: Bacteria > Pseudomonadati > Pseudomonadota > Betaproteobacteria > Burkholderiales > Oxalobacteraceae > Pseudoduganella > Pseudoduganella sp. OTU4001. The sequence goes on from NZ_JASATG010000023.1 coordinate 49,425, forward strand.
TTGTTCTTGAACACGCGGCCGGCCATGTCGAAGGTGGAACCGTGGCATGGGCACAGGAAGCCGCCAGCCCAGTCGTCAGGCAGCGATGGCTGCGCGCCGGTCTGGAACTTGGAGGATGGGGAGCAACCCAGGTGGGAGCAGATACCCACGGCCACCAGGATTTCCGGCTTGATGGAACGGTGCTGGTTGCGGGCGTATTCTGGCGTCAGCATGTCCGGGGTACGCTCGGACTTGGCGTCGGCGACTGCGCCTTCGGTCTTCTTCAGCGAATCCACCATTTCCGGCGTACGCTTCAGGATCCAGACTGGCTTACCGCGCCATTCGACGGTTTTCATCTCGCCTGGCTGCAGCGTGGAGATGTCCACTTCCACCGGAGCACCAGCGGCCTTCGCACGTTCGGAAGGCTGGAAAGTGCTTACCAGGGCGCCAGTTGCACCCAAACCGACCACACCACCCGCCGCACACGTGGCGACGAGGAGACCGCGACGGCTCGAATCGACCTGCTTCTCGTTACTCATACAAACCCCAATCAGTCAAAAATCTGAAATCTTTATTAGACAGTTAACAAAGCTTCTAGCAACCTTAAATTATAAAGGAGTGGGAAGACGAATTAAAGCAAAACCTTGCATTCCACCAATCCATCCCCACGTAGCGGCCTCTTGCGCGTTCCATGAAAATCCAGCAAAGTTGATACAAATCCATGAACTTTCGAGGAGATCTGTAATGGGAATGTTGCAAGAATTCAAAGAATTTGCCATGAAAGGCAATGTGATCGACCTGGCGGTCGGTGTGATCATCGGTGCCGCATTCGGCAAAATCGTCGATTCGCTGGTGGCCGATGTGATCATGCCGCCGATCGGGATGCTGCTGGGCGGCCTGGATTTCGCCAACTATTACGTCCCGCTTAATGGCCAGGCACCCACCCTGAGCCTGGTCGAAGCCAAAAAACTGGGCGCGGTATTGGCTTACGGCAACTTCTTCACCATCCTGCTGAATTTCATCATCCTGGCCTTCGTCATCTTCCAGATGGTGCGCCTGGTGTCCAAGCTGCGCCGCGATGAAGCGCCGGCTGCAGTTGCCGCCGAACCAGCCCCGCCGTCCGAAGATATCGTGCTCCTGCGCGAAATTCGCGATTCTTTGCGAAAATAGGAGTTAACCTCCTTTTTGCAGCAAAGCAGCCATGCGACGACTCTGGTTATTGTTTGCACAAACGGTGACCATCGCCCTGGCACTGTACTTTGTGTATACGGCGGTGCAGCGGGGCTCTCCCGCCGCACCAGCTGCGGCGGGCGTGGCCCGTCCCGCCCTGCTGGCCGATGCCGGCCCGCCTTCTCCCGGTTCCTACCGCGCTGCCGCCGGCCGCGCCATGCCCGCCGTGGTCAATATCCTGACCACCAAGGCGATACGCAAGAAGCATCCACTGTCGCGTGATCCATTCTTCAAGCGCTTTTTCGAGCGCGATGAGGACGAGGACCAGAACAGCCTGGGCTCGGGCGTCATCGTCAGCCCGCAGGGCTATATCCTGACCAATTACCACGTGGTGGAAGCCGCCGACGAAATCCAGGTGGTGCTGCCCGATGGCCGCAAGGCGCCGGCCAAACTGGTTGGCACCGATCCGGAAACCGACCTGGCGGTAGTGCGCATCACGCTGGAAAACCTGCCTTCGGTGACCCTGGGCCAGGTGGAGCAGGCCAAGGTGGGCGATGTGGTGCTGGCGATCGGCAATCCGTTCGGCGTGGGCCAGACGGTCACCATGGGCATCATTTCCGCCTTGGGCCGCAACAACCTGCACATCAACCATTTCGAGAATTTCATCCAGACCGATGCCGCCATCAATTTCGGCAACTCGGGCGGCGCCCTGATCGACACCCAGGGCAACCTGCTGGGCATTAACTCGGCCATCTATTCGCAGACCGGCGGCTCGGTCGGCATCGGCTTCGCCATCCCGGTCAGCACGGCGCGCAATGTACTGGAAGCCATCATCAAGGATGGCCACGTGGTGCGCGGCTGGATCGGCGTGGAATCGCAGGAAATCACGCCGGAACTGGCCACCAGTTTCGGCCTGCAGCGCGACACCGGCGCCATCATCGCTGGCGTGGTGCGCAACGGCCCGGCCGACAAGGCTGGCATGCGGCCGGGCGACATCCTGCTGTCGGTGGACGGCAAACCGGTCAAGGACACCAACGAAATGCTGAACCTGATCGCCCAGCTCACCCCGGGTGGCCAGTCGACCATGCGCATCCTGCGCAAGAGCCGCGAAAGCGACCTTCAACTCACGGTGGGCAAACGCCCCCTCGCCAAGAAATAATATGCACCTGCGCGACCTGACCCGTTACCTGACCGAACTGACCGACAATAACAACCGCCCCTGGTTTGTGATGAACAAGCCGCGCTACGACATCCTGCGCGAGGAATTCCTGGAGCTGGTGACCCAGGTGATCGCGGAGCTGGGCAAGTTCGACGCCCAGGTCAAGTTCTGCAACCCGAAGAAGGCCATGTTCCGCATCAACCGCGACGTGCGCTTCGCCCACGACAAAAGCCCGTACAAGACGCATTTCTCGGCCGCCATCGCGCCGAACGATATGCGCCGCCCCAGCATGGCGGGCGGCCCGACCTGGTACTTCCAGATCAGCCCCGAGGGCGTGCTGGGCATCGGCGCCGGCGAATATATCCCGCCGCCGCACCGCCTGAAAGCGCTGCGCAACCACATGGTCAACGACGCGGCCGGCTTCAAGAAGGCCCTGAACAACAAAGCGCTGAAGGCACGCTACGGCAGCATCACCGAGGAGCACAAGCTGCAGCGCCCGCCGAAAGGCTTCGATCCCGAACACGAGCACATCGAATTCATCAAGCTGAAGAGCTTCTTCGTCTACCAGGAAATCAAACTTCCGCTCAACAAGCCGGAAGAACTGCTGCCAATGATCGCCGGCGCCTTTAAGGATGCCTGGCCGCTGGTGCAGTGGATGCGCTCCGCGCCGGTCGAAGAAGCGGAAGCAGCGTAAAATACGGCCCATGGCAATCCTGCGCATCCTGCTGCTGTCCCTGGTCTTCCTGCTCAACCATACGGTTGCAGCGGCGAAGTCGGTGCACACTTGCTGCCTGGATGCCGACTGCCCGGTCTCCGCCTGCATCGACATGGGCTGCCTGCCCGCTGCCGTACCACCGCTGGCGGCGGCGCCCGCAGCGCCGGCGCTGGCACCGCCCGCCGGGGCCGAAGTTTCCGCACCGGCGCCTCGCCGGCATATCTCCGATCCGTTCGACAGCATCTGGCGCCCGCCAGAGTAGCGGGCCTGTACGCCAACTACCTGTCAACTTATTTGGAGAACACCATGAAGAAAATCATCGTCGCCGCCGGCTTGCTGCTGGCATCGGCCGCCGCCTTTGCCGCCAGCAGCGATTGCTGCATGAGCATCGAGTGCTGCCTGCGCATGCTTGGCTGCTGCTAAGGCATGAATACCCACCGCATCGCGGTCATCGCCGGTGACGGCATTGGCAAGGAAGTGATGCCGGAGGGCCTGCGCGTGCTGCACGCTGCTGCAGCACGCTTTGGGCTGTCCCTGGAATTCACTCCCTTCGAATGGGCCAACTGCGACTACTACGTGCAGCATGGCCAGATGATGCCGCCTGACTGGTTCGACCAGCTGAAGGGCTTTGACGCCATCTACTTCGGCGCAGTCGGCTGGCCCGATGCGGTGCCCGACCATATTTCCCTGTGGGGCTCGCTGATCAAGTTCCGCCGCGAGTTCGACCAGTACGTCAACCTGCGCCCGGTGCGCCTGATGCCGGGCGTGCCCTGCCCGCTGGCGGGCAAAAAGCCGGGCGATATCGACTTCTACGTGGTGCGCGAGAATACCGAGGGCGAATATTCCGCCGTCGGCGGCCGCCTGTTCGAAAATACAGAGCGCGAAACCGTGCTGCAGGAAGCCGTGTTCACCCGCAAAGGCGTGGATCGCATTTTGCAATTTGCATTCGAGTTGGCGCAGTCGCGTCCCAAAAAGCACCTGACTTCCGCCACCAAGTCGAACGGCATCGCCATCAGCATGCCCTACTGGGACGAGCGGGTGAAGGCCATGGCCGCGTCCTATCCGGACGTGCGCTGGGACCAGTACCACATCGACATCCTTGCCGCGCGCTTCGTGCTGAGCCCCGAGCGTTTCGATGTGGTAGTGGCGTCCAACCTGTTCGGCGACATCCTGAGCGACCTGGGGCCGGCCTGCGCCGGCACCATCGGCATCGCCCCTTCCGCCAACCTGAACCCGGAGCGCACCCTGCCCTCCCTGTTCGAGCCGGTGCACGGCTCGGCGCCTGATATCTATGGCAAGAATATTGCCAATCCGGTAGCCATGATCTGGTCCGGCGCCATGATGCTGGATTTCCTCGGCAATGGCGACGCCCGCTATACGCAGGCCCACGACGCCATCATGCATGCCATTGAAACGGTGCTGGTACAAGGGCCGCGCACGCCCGATATGGGCGGAAATACCTCCACCAGCGAGATGGGCGCAGCCATCGCCGCACTGCTTTAAACCCGTTTTCCGCATTTCAGGTCGCGTTTTCCGCATTTCGTCGCAAGGCGATAGTGCTTGACGCCGCACATCTCTATAGTTCAACCATCGAAAGACGAAATGAACTTAACCCAACCGAACGGAGAGCAAAATGAACATCGCTAAAAACATGGAATTCATCTTCCTTGGCGCAGTCGCCCTGATTGGCGTAACCGGCTTCGCAACCGCCGCCGCCCCACTGAAAACCACCGCTCCAGCCGCCATCGTGGCCAAGGCTGAAGTGCAGAACATGCCAGTAGTGACCGTCACCGCCAAGCGCCTGACCGCTGCTGAAAAAGCTGGCCTGTAATTCAAAAAAACGACCGATCCTTACACGGAGCCTCAACATGAAAAAGTTCTTCACTGCCTCGATGATCACCGCAGCACTGCTGGCAACGGGCGGCGCCGCCCGCGCGGACGAGGTCATCACCGAAGCACGCACTGTTGACGGCCGCGCTGTGAAGGTTGTGTTGGATGGCATCGTCGACCTGAAACTGAAGCAAGGCGCGCCAGCGCTGCTGGTCTCCGGCGACAAACGCTACATCCAGAAGATTACGGTGACGCAGAATGGCGACACCATCCGCATCGGCACTGAAAGCATGCGCGGCATCCACATGGGCAGCCGCAACCTGAAAGCGGAACTGTCGCTGCCGCAGCTGCGCGAACTGGTCTCCGCCGGCGTGGGCTCGGCCGAGGTGAAGGGATTCGACGGCGATGAAGTTCGCCTCTCCCTGGAAGGCGCCGGCTCGGTGAACATGGCTTCGCGCTTCAAGAAGGTCGATGCGCGCCTGACCGGTGTGGGCAGCATGTCCGTCAGCGATACCCAGGCCGAAACGGTCGACCTGAACCTGAAAGGCGCCGGCCAGATTTCGATCTCGGGCCAGAGCAAGAACCTGTACGCCAAGCTGGGCGGCATCGGCAGCCTGGATGCGAAACAGCTGCAAAGCGAGAACGTGGACGCCGACATGACCGGCCTTGGCAGCGCCACCTTCAACGCGAAAACTTCCGCCAACCTGCGCCTGAGCGGCATGGGTTCGGCCACGGTCTACGGCAAGCCAACCAACCGCCAGTCGACGGCGCGCGGCCTGGGCAGCGTGTCCTGGAATTGATCAACCGGTTTCCCACCAACTCGTGATTCGTTCACGGTGCTTGCCGCCTGCCCATAGCAGGCGGCTTTTTTATTTGGTCCTTGCCTAACACGATGCGCAGTTCGGGGTCGCGTCCGCCGCGCACTTCCACCCGCGTTTCCTCCACATTGAAGGGGAGCGTGTTCGTCAGCCGCACCACCTGCATCCCCTCCGCTTGCAAACGCTGCGCCACCGCAGCCGCCATGCCGCGCACACCGTTGCCGTTGCTGACCTCCAGCCGCTGCACGCCCGGCGCCTGCCGCCCGGGCACGCGTGCTACTTCAACCAGCCCCGCGCCGACCTGGCGCACTTCGACCCGCGCCATGTCCGCCGGCCACAGGTCGTCCGCTGCCGCCATGCCCCTCGCTGCCGTCGCCGCAGCCTCGCGCAGCACGCGCGCCTGCCGCATGGCCTCCAGCGCACGCCCGCTTTCCCCCAGCGCCTCCAGCAGCGCCGCCAGCCGCTCCCAGGCCATCGCATTGCCAGGCTCCAGCAAACAGGCGCGCTCCAATACCGCCAGGGCCGGCACGAGGCGCCCCTCGAGGTAATACGCGTAGCCCAGATTGCCCAGCAACTCCGCCGACGGCCGCCGCCCCGCTTCAGCCTCGAGCAAGGCAGTGGCCTCGGCATAACGCCCCTGCCCCGCCAGCGCCTGGGCCGACAGCGGCAACGGCGGCAATGGCGCGGACGGCGCCACCGGCCAGCTGCATGCCGCCAGCGCCCCCGCGCAAGCCGCCATGATCGCGAAACGCATACGCCCCCCTAACGCCCGGCATGCACCGCAGGCTTGAGTAAAGTCTTGAGCTGGATCGACGCAGGACCGAGCAGCACGATCATCAGCGCCGGAAAGATGCAGAAGATCAGCGGAAACAGCAGCTTGAGCGCCACCTTGGCCGCCGCTTCCTGCGCCACCACCGCGCGCTTGCGCCGCAGGTTATCGGCATGCACCCGCAGCGAATCGCCCATGCTGGTACCGAAACGCTCCGCCTGCACCAGCATGGCCACCAGCGCATCCACGTCCTCCACCCCGCTGCGCAAGGCGAAGTTGCGCAGCGCGCGTTCCTTGGAAAAACCGCTGCGCATTTCCATCAGCACCAGCTGCAGCTCCTGCGCCAGGGGCAGGCTTTTGATATGGATTTCGCCCGCCACCTTGGTCAGCGCACGCTCCATGCTCAGGCCAGCCTCGACACAGATGGTCAGCAGGTCCAGCGCATCCGGCAGGCACTCGAAGATATCGCGCTGGCGCCGCTGCGCACGGCGCGCCAGGATCCCGTTCGGCAGGTAGTAGCCGATGCCCGCCCCCGCGCACAGGATTAGCGCCAGATGGCTGTTGCGCCCCGCCAGCAGCAGCGCCATCACCGCCGGCAGCCCAAGCGCAAGCAGCGTCTTGGCGGCGAAGTACAGCCGCGGCGCCGCATGGTGGCGCCAGCCGGCGTTCATGAAACGCGTCCGCAGCGCCGAACGCTCCCAGCCGTCCTCCGGCAGCGACAAGCGGCTGAACGGCTCCGCCACCCGCGCCACCTTCTCGATCCATTCACCCTGCCCGGAAGCCTGCGCCGCATCCGCCGCCCCGGTGAACGACTTCAGGCGCTCGCGCAAGGCGCCGCTGGACAGGGCCAGCATGGCCCACCACGCCAGGCCCGACACCACCAGGAACACCAGCAGCAGCACCAGGATCTCGCCGCCGCTCATGCCCGCACCCGCACAATGCCGCGCATCCACAGCGCACCCAGCACGATAGCGCCAACCGCATACCACAGCAGGCGCTGGCCCGCCGGCTCGTGCCACAGCACAGCGACATAGCGGGGATTGGTCAACTGCATCGCCGCCAGCATCCCGGCCGGCATCAGCGCCAGGATCCAGGCCGACATGCGCCCTTCCGCCGACATGACCCGCACCTGCGCCAGCAATTGCAGCCGCGCGCGCGTCATGCGCGCCACGTTATCCAGCAATTCGGCCAGGTTGCCGCCCGATTCGCGCTGGATCAGCACTGCGATCACCAGGTAGCGCAGATCGGTCAGCGGCACCCGTCCGGCCAGGTTGTGCAGCGCGTCCTGCATGGTGACGCCAAAGTTGACCTCCTCGTAAGTGGCGCGGAACTCCCCGCCCAGCGGATCGGCCATCTCGTCGCCCGCCATCTGCATCACATTGGCGAAGGAATGGCCGGCGCGCAGCGCACGCGCCAGGAAATCCGCCATCTCCGGCAGTTGCGCCTCGATGCGCCGGATGCGCGCCGCCCGCGCGCGCAGCAGCATGGCCAGCGGGATGCAGCAGCACAGCAGGCCCGCCCCGGCGGCAGGCAGCGGCGGCAGCCGCAACATGGCCGGCAGCAGCCCGCCCGCCAGCAACGCCGCACCCTGCACCAGCAGGAAGCGCGCCACCTGCCAGCGCCAGCCGGCCTGCAGCAGCAGGCGCTCCAGCGCAGCGATATGCGGCAGGCGCCGCAGCAGCCGGTCCAGCACCGGCGACGATGCATAGCGGCGCTCTTTCAGGATGCTGATGCTGCCCCTTGCAACGTCGGTGCGGCCAGCCATCAGGCGCAAGCGGCGGCCGATGCGGCGCGCGCTGCTGCCGTGGTTGCTGCTCCACCACAGCCAGGCCCCTTCGCACAGGCAGATCACAGCGGCGAACAGCAGCACGGAAAAGCCGCTCCAGGCGAAATCCAGCTCCATGGCGTCCCCTTTACTCGTAGACCCGGCCAGGGTCGAACAGGCTATCCGCCACCGGCACGCCGAACATGCGCAGGCGTTCGGCAAAACGCGGCCGCACGCCGGTGGCGTAGTAATGGCCCAGCACCTTGCCCTGCGGGTCGACGCCGGTCTGCTCGAAATGGAAAATCTCGTGCATGGCGACGGTATCGCCTTCCATGCCGGTCACCTCCTGCAGGCTGACCAGCTTGCGCGCGCCGTCGGTCAGGCGCGACAGCTGCATCACCACCGTGATGGCGGAGCAGATCTGCTGGCGCGCGGTGCGCGGCGTGAGGTTGGCGCCGGCCATGCCGATCATGCTTTCCAGGCGGCCCAGCGCATCGCGCGGCGAATTGGCGTGGATGGTGGCGAACGAGCCTTCATGGCCGGTGTTCATGGCCTGCAGCATGTCGATCGCCTCCGCCCCGCGTACCTCGCCCAGGATGATGCGGTCGGGCCGCATACGCAGCGCATTGCGCACCAGGGCGCGCTGCGTCACCTCGCCCTTGCCCTCCACATTCGGCGGGCGCGTTTCCAGCCTGACCACGTGCGGCTGGCGCAGCTGCAGTTCGGCCGCATCTTCGATGGTCACGATGCGCTCGGTGGCCGGGATAAAGCCCGACAGCACGTTGAGCAGCGTGGTCTTGCCGCTGCCGGTGCCGCCGGAAATAAGGATGTTCAGGCGCGCCTGGCCCAGCGCCTTCAGCACCTCCGCCATCGGCGGCGTCAGGCTCTTGAACTCCAGCAGCCGGTCGATCGACAGCGGTTGCGTGGCGAAGCGGCGGATCGACAGGATCGGCCCGTCCACCGCCAGCGGCGGGATGATGGCATTGACCCGCGAGCCATCCGGCAGGCGCGCATCGACCATCGGGCTCGATTCGTCCACGCGGCGGCCTACGCGCGAGACGATCTTCTCGATGATCTTCATCAGGTGCGAGTTGTCGTGGAAGGTGATGCCGGTCAGTTCCAGCCGGCCGGTGCGCTCCACGTAGACCTGGGCGTGGGTGTTGACCAGGATGTCCGACACGCCGGGATCGGCCAGCAGCGGCTCCAGCGGGCCAAAGCCCAGCATCTCGTTCTGGATATCCAGCACCAGCTTGTGGCGCTCGCCCTGGTTCAGCGCGATGCGTTCGTCGTCCACGATGCGCGCCACCAGCAGCGCCAGTTCATGCTTGAACTGTTCGGGGGTCAGCCGCTTCAGGCGCTCCAGGTCGATGCGCTCCAGGATCATCTGGTGCATGGATTTTTTCAGCTCCTGGTAGAGGCCGTCGGCCAGCGCCGGCGCGCTGGCGGTGCTGCGTTCCTCGCCGGCCAGGGCCAGGCTTTCTCGCAAACTCATGGCAAGCTCCTTATCAATGCTCGGTTTCCGCGCGCCCGAACAGGCGGTCGAACAGGCCTTTGCTTTCGGGCAGGCGGCGCTCGGTCACCGCCTCCACCAGTTCCGCCAGGCTGCGCGCCACCGGGCTGTTGCGCGCCAGTTGCAGCAAGGGGACGCCCTGGTTCACCGAATCGGTGGCGGCCAGGTAATCGTTCGGCACCGTGTGCAGCACATCCGCCCCCAGCGCCTGCTCCAGGTCGGCCAGGCGCAGCTTGCCGCCCTTCTCGTAGCGGTTGACGATCAGGCGCGTGCGCTCGGCGGGATAGCCCAGCGAGCGGAAGATGTCGAGCAGGCGGCGGCCGTCGCGGATATCGGGCAGGGCCAGCTGCAGCACCGGGTAGATGGTGTCGGCCTGGTCCAGCGCGCGCAGCGACAGCGCGTCGATCTGGCGCCCCACGTCCAGCAGCACGTAGTCGTAGTGCTGGCGCGCCACGCGCAGGATGGCGTCGATATGGTCAGGCTTCATCTGCGTCGCCAGCGCCGGGTCGTCAGCCGCCGCCAGCACGCCGTAGCCCGGCGCCACGTGCACCAGGCAGGACTCCAGGAAGGCCGCGTCGAGGCGCCCGATCTGGCTGCAGATGTCGGACAGCGTCATGGCCGGCTTCTGGTCCGACACATACAGCGTGGCGTCGCCGAACTGGCCATGCAGGTCGAGCAGCAGCACCTTGCGCCCGGCCAGCGCCGCCAGCGCATAACCGAAATTGGTGGCGAGGAAGGTGGCGCCGCTGCCGCCCTTGCAGGACATGAAGGCCAGCGCCTTACCCTCGCGCATGGCCGTCACGCCGCGTTCGATCTCGATGCGGTCCAGCGCCTCGTGCAGCGCGCGGTGTATCAGCGGCAAATGCAGCACCTCGCGCATGCCGACGCGCATGGCGCGGATCAGCAATTCATGCTGCGGCTCCCGTGTCAGCAGGATGAAGGACGCATCCGGGTAATGCCGCGCCAGCGGTTCCAGCAGCGCGGCCTGGCCCGGCTCCACTTCGCTGGCATCGAACAGCACCAGCTCCGGGGCTTGCGGCAGCAGGCGCTCCACCGCATCGCGCAAGTCGCGCCGGGTGGCCGCCAGTTGCAGCGACGGCAGGCGCGCCGATCCCTGCGCCGCCACTTCTGCCTGCAGCTGGTCGTCATTGCTGATCAACAGTGCCTTCATGGGAGATCCTTTCATTGCAGCGGTTCAGGGGCACGGCGCCTGGCCCGGCGTATAGCCCAGCGATTCAGCCGGGGCCAGCGAGGTGGCGGTGGGCACGGTGGTCGGCAACGGGGTCCAGGGCGCCAGCGGCTCGATGCTCAGCGGCGTGCAGCCAGCACCGCTGCCGCACAGGCGCACGCGCACGAAGCGGATGCAGGTGGGGCCTTGCGGGTCGCGCGCGCAATTGAGGCGGTTCGCCATCGGGCAGGCTGGCATCTGCGGCAGTGGCAACACGTCCAGCACGCCGCTCGCATTCATCCACATATAGTCGATGCGGATGTTGGCGGCGCCGATGTTCGGCGCCAGCGGCAGCGCGGCGGCGCCGCCGGCCAGCAGGGCGTCCTGCCGCAACTGCTGCATGGCCGCGCTGTCGCTGAAATCGGTGACGGTGGCGCTGCGGGCGGCGCGGCGGCTTACCTCCTGCACGGCGCTCGACAGGAACATCAGGCGCCCGAACTCGACCAGTGCCAGCAAAAAGGTCACCGCCAGCAGCAGCACCATGCCGGCTTCGACCAGGGCCGCGCCGCGCTGGCGCCTCAATTTAGTTATCACGGCCCGCCCCCGCCGTCGTGGTGAGCTCCGTCCTTTCGCCGATGCCGAACCAGCCGTCGGAATAGTTCACGGTGGCGGTCACGATGATCGATTCCAGCGGATTGCTCTGGCTTAGCGTATTGCAGTCGGTATTGCCGCAAACGTAGCCCACCGTCAGGTCCGACGCCTGGATGCCGGATGCCGCCAGCCCCTGTTCCAGCACCGAACGCGTGTTGGCCAGCAAGGCGGCGCGGCGCGTGCTGTCGCGCAGGTCTTCCACCGGCACCGTCGCCATATAGCGCGCCGCATCGGTGGTGGCGCGGTCCAGCGCCATGCCCACCATCATCATCCGGCCGATCGACAGGAAGCCGAGCATGATGGCGGTGAAGGCCAGCAGCACCAGGGCGAACTCAAGCGCGGCGACGCCCTTGCAATAACGGCGCCTCATCGCAGCAGCTCCACGTCGCTGCTCAGCTTCGCCACATCGGACGCGCTGAGGATGCCGGCAAACTCGCCCGGCACCGCCGTGGCGGAGGCGTGCGCCGTCAGCAGGAAGCGCGCCACCGCCAGCACCTGGCCGTCGACGTAAGCGCCGGCCGGGATCGGGCAGGCAAGCAGCGGCACGTGCAGCAAGCGGCGCCCTTTGCGTCCGGCCACGCCGCCGGCCGGCGCTGTCATGTAAGCGTTCGTGCCATACGGCCCGGTGGACGGCCAGCCGGGTGCCGCCAGCGCCGGCGTCGCCGGGTACAGGATGTTCCACTTGCCGGCAGCGATGGCGCCAGCCGACGGGCTGCTTTTGGCCGGACCGTATGCCCACAGCGTGCCGTACTGCGCCGCCGCCACGGCCGGCAATGGCGGCGGGGCGTCGGCGATGGTCAGCAGCGGTTTGCCGGCGGCCGGTGTGCTGGAGGCGGCGCTGGCTTGTGGCGGCGCGCTGTTCATCCAGCTGGCATTGGCGCCGAAGTAGTCGCGCACATTGGTGTCGGGCGGCGCCGAGTAGTTGTCGCAGGCGAAGGTGCTGCTGTTGTCGCCAAAACGCGAATTGAGCTGTTGCCACAGGCCGAAGGCGCCGCCCCGGCGCAAGTGCAGCCATTCGCCGACCATCGCGGTGTATGCCAGTTTGCCGGTGCACATGAACGGCGCCACGTTGGCGTCGTCCGTGCTGGCCGGCAGCGGCGTGCTGCCAGGCGGGCTGGCCGGATCGACCAGGAAGTATTCGCCGGTGCTGGCGCCTGCCGCCGGATTCAGCGCCAGCAGGTTGTAGTTCACGCCGTGGCGGAAGCCGTAATACACCAACTCGTCCACCCCGCCGCCGTTGGAGCGCACGGCCACCGGCACACTGCTGGCCGCGCAGATCGCCAGCGGCAGCACGCGCAAGGCGTTTGGCCCGGCCGTGGCACTGGCGTCCAGCGTGGTGGGCCCGCTGGCGTTCAGGAAACTGCCGAACAGCACCGGCATGCTGGTGTAGTCGGCGCCCAGCGCTGCCGCGTCGACCCGCACATAGCGCAGCCCGGACGGCTGCGCCAGCGCGCTGGCGTAGCTGACCCAGGGCCCCTCCGGCGCGGCGGCAAAGGAGTATGCCGCATCGGGCAGCGCCACCACCTGCGTGCCGCGCACCTGGCGCATGGCCACCGCTACCCCCGCCAGCGTGCGCGCGGCAGTGATGCCGCCCACGGCATCGTTCAGCTGCTGGGCTGCGGTCACCGCCGCCACATCGACCACCTGCTGCAACTGCGCGCGGCGCTGGAATGCCAGCGACAAGTCCAGTGTCATCCCCATGAGGGCAACAATCACCGGCAGCACGATGCCGTACATGGCCGACACCGAACCACGCTGGCGGCGCGCCTTCATTTTCGCGCTCCGGCATCCGGCGCCGCGTCGCTGAAGGACTTGCGGTAGCGCGCCTGGGCCGCCGCCGCCGCCGAGCCATCCAGCCCGGCGCCGTCGCCCTCCGGCTTGACCAGGCGGGCGGTAATCACGAATAGCAGTTCGCTGCGGTCGTTCTGGAAGTCGGTGCTGCGGAACAGTGCGCCCAGCACCGGCACCTCGCTGAGGAAGGGCACGCCCTTGAGATTATTGACCTGCGTATGCCGGATCAGGCCTCCGATCGCAAAGCTCTGGCCATCCTGCAGCTGCACCGTGGTGCTGGCGCGGCGCGTGGTGATCAGGGGGAAAATGGCGCGCGAGCCGATGCTGCCGCTGGTGACGCCGATGCCGTCACGCGACAGCTCCGACACCTCCGGCGCCACCTTCAGGTTGATGCGGCCGCCCGCCAGCACGGTGGGCGTGAATTTCAGCCCCACGCCGAATTCCTTTTCCTCCAGCGTGATGCGGTTGTTGTCCTGCCCCACCGGCACCATCACCTTGCCGCCAGCCAGGAAGCTGCCCTCTTGTCCGCTCATCGCCATCAGCGTCGGTTCGGCCAGGATGCGCACCTGGCCGTCCTGCCGCTCGGCGTCGATGGTCAGGCTGGTGCCGTTCGACCTGGCCAGCTGCAGCCCCGCGCCCAGCATGCCGCTCAGGAAATCGGCCAGCACCATCGCGCTCCAGCTGCCGCCGGCGCGGCGCAGCGACAGGCCGGCTTCCAGCTTGTCGAGCAGGGTCTTGGACACCTCGGCCACCTTCACTTCCAGCTTGACCTGCTGCGGCGCGCTGACCGACAGCAGGTTGACCAGGCGCGGGCCCTGCGCCTGCGCCGCCGGCGCGCCCTCGCGCTTGACCAGCGGCTGCGGCGCCTGGCGCAGGAAGGCCTGCGCCAGGTCCAGCACCTGGGCCAGCGTGGCGCCGTCGCTCACGCTGCCGCTCAAGGCGATGGCGTCGGCCGCGGCGCTGACCTTGATATCGCGCTCCTGCGGCATCAGCTCGGCCAGGCTGGCGCGCAGCGGCGACACGTCCAGCGCCACCGCCACTTCCACCACGCTGCACGCGCCGCCCTTGCCCTGCACGATCAGGTTGGTGCTGCCGATGTCGGCCCCCACCAGGTAGAGCGTATCTGGCGCCACCAGCGTAGCCTGCAGCACGTGCGGGTTGCCGATGCTGCGGCCACTCACCGCATCCGGCAGGCGCATCAGGGTGGACTTGCCCAGGTCGAGCTGCAGTTTGCCCGGCGCGGCGGGCGCGCCGCTGCAGCGCAGGTTCTCGCTAAGGGCCGGCGCGGGCAGCGCGCAGGCGGCGACGGTGCTGGCCAGCGCCAGCAGGCGGGTGGGGGCAGGTCGCATGGCGCCTCCTCACAGGCATTCCTTGCTGCTGCGGTTGCCGTCGATGACGCCGATGCAGTAGCGCTCCGGCGCGCGCTCCGGCCGCGCCGGTGCCGCCGCCAGGCGTGGCGTCGCAGCCGGAGCGGGCTGCAGTTGCGGTGCGCCTGCCGCAGCTCCCAGCACCGTGAAGCGCGTGGCGCCGGCGGTGGCAGCGGGCCGAGGGTCGACCTGGTTGCGCAGCACCAGCGACAGCGTGCCGACGCCGCGCGCCAGGTCCAGGCGTTCGGCCTGCTCCGGCGTCACTTCCAGCGTGACGGCGTTCACCACGCGCGGCTTGGTATCGTCGCGCGCCACCTCCTGCGCCACCGCCAGCACCAGGATGCGCTCCAGCACGATCTTGGAAACGGCGGCATCGCTGGCGCCGGCGCCCTGGGCATGTACCAGGATGTCGACAAAATTGCCCGGCAGTGCGAAGCCGGCCACGCCCACCACGTCGTTGACGCGCACCGTGATGGCGCGCTTGCCTTCCGTGATCAAGGCCGACAAGCCGCCCAGGGTGCCGGCCGGCGCCAGCTTGGCCGCCGTCACCGGCTCGCCGCGCTGCACGCTGGACTTCAGCACGCGCCCGGCCAGTCCGGCCAGCTCGCGCTGGGCGCCGTCCGGCACGCTGTGGCCGGGCCAGTCGGCCAGCGCCACCATCTCCGGCGCCAGGCGCTGGCCCAGGCCCACGTCGGCCGCCGCCACCACGATGCGCACGGTGGACGGCGCCGACTGGCGCAGCAGCCAGCGCGACGCCAGCAGCACCGCCGCCAGCCCCAATAGCCCGGCCAGGGCCAGCATCAGCAAGGCGCGCCGGCCTTTCATGCCACACCATCGGCGAAGATGCTGGTCCAGGCCTGGTCCAGCGTGGCCGGGTTCAGGCAAGGGGCGGTGCCGGCAAAGCCCGCGAATTCAGCCACCCGCCCCACGATTTCGCGCGGCAGGCTGGCCAGCAGGGGCTGGCCGCTGCCCTGGTGCAGCTCGCCCACCAGGTAAGCCAGCGCCGTTTCATCGGCCTCGATGCCGCGCGCCCGGCATTGCTGGCGCAGCAGGCTGCGGTAAGCCGCTTCCGGCAAAGGCCCCAGCGCAACCTTGTAGCCGATGCGGCGCAACGCCGCGCCATCGAGCAGGCTTTGCGGCGCCAGGTTGGTCACGAAAGCCAGCGCCGCCTGGCATGGCACGCTGAAGGTCTGCCCGCCCGGCAGCGAGAGCTGGTCGCTGCCGGCATCGAGCAACGTCGTCAGGCGGTTCAGCAAGGCGGCCGCCGGCATACGCTGGCGCCCCAGGTCGTCGATGATCAGCAGGCCATGGCAGGCCTTCAGCTGCGGCGGCGCCACATAGCAGCCACCAGCAGCGTCGTAGCGCAATTCCAGCAGCGCCGCTTCGAGTTCAGCACCCAGCTGCACCACCGGCCGCTGGCACAGCAGCCAGCGCGCATCGCCGCCGCGCGCGATCGAAGGACGGCCCGGCAAAGGCGGCGGCGCGATATGCACCGCCGCGTCGTACAGCTGGATGACGGCGCTGCCCACGGCCACCGCATACGGCACCGCCACCACGCCTTGCAGCAGGCGCCCCAGCTTGCGCGCCAGCGTGCTCTTGCCGCTGCCGGACGGGCCGTACACGCACAGCGAGCGGCCGGCATGCATGGCCGCCCCCACCAGCTCATGGATGCGCGGCGGCAGGCAGTCGTCGGCAAACACCGCCGCCACGTCAGCCGCCAGCACCGGCGGCAGCTGCACTGCCTGGCGCTGCAGCTGCGCGCGCCAGGCTTCGAGCGGCACCGGCGCCGGGCCTACATATGGCGCGCGCTCCAGCCACTCCGCTGCGCGCTGGCGGCCAATGCCGGTCAGCTGGTACTGCACGTCGATGTCGGAATCGCCGCGCCAGCCCACTTCCACCAGCTGTTCGCGCTGCAGGCCGTCCAGCACCTCGCGCAGCACATTGATCGACAGCTTCAGGCGCCCGGTCAGGACCGACAAATGGCACTTGCCCGCGCCCAGCATGGCCTTCGCCACCAGCTCGGCCAGCAAGGCCGGTTCCAGGCCGGTGTCGCGCACTGTGCGCGGTGGCACCGGCAGCAGCGGTTGCTCATCGTCTGCAAAGTCGATCATGGTGTCCTCCCGTTTGAAAACGATGATAGGCATGGGTTTCCGGATGGATATTGAGGTGGAGCAAAGGTTAGCCATGCGCCAGCGCAATTGTGGCAATCGTGCCCACCGCGATGGCCACCGCATACGGCATGCCCTCCGCCACCGTGCCACGGCAGCGCGCCGCGACCAGCCAGCACAGCGCCAGCACGCCGCCGGCCAGGGCGCTCAGCACGCCCAGCTGCAGCGCCTGCGCCGGCCCGACGAAGCTGCCGGCCATCGCCATCAGCTTGACGTCGCCGGCGGCCATGCCGCCCAGCGCATACATGGGCAGGAACAGCAGCAAGCCGACTGTTCCGCCTGCCAGGGCCTGCCCCAGCAAGGCAGCGCCGCCGCCCAGGCGCCAGTGCAATGCCAGCGCCAGCAGCAAGCCCGCCAGCACCAGCACATTGGGTACCCGGCGCCAGGCCAGGTCGGATGCTGCGGCCTGGCATACCAGGCACAGCAGGATGATCTCGAGTCCGTTCAACATGGCGTGAATGGCTGGCCGCCCGGCCGCCGCCGGGTAGCCAGCCGGCCTCTTAGGTGCCGTTCAGCGTGTCGCGCACTTCATTGAACACCCCCTCAAGCGCGGTCTTCACGCCGTCCATCGTGGTCGCGACAGCCAGCGCAATCACCGCTGCGATCAAGCCATATTCAATGGCCGTCACGCCCCTCTCATCCCTGATGAAACGCCTCACTGCGGATAGTGCTTTCATGATGATCTCCTTCGCTAGGAAAACTCTGATGCCTGTGCAGCGCACCATTGGCTTTACTATAGGAGCCATTCCTACGGGCAAGTTGATTTTGCGCAAGCTTTCCGCACAGAACTTTTCTTCGCATTTGGATGTTCTATGTCAAACTGTCGATATCGGAAGTGTGTTGCAATGAGGTCGCGTTTTTGCGTGAATCTGCGCAAGACAATTGCCTGGAATGCAAAAAAGATTTATGCTGGTCAGCTATCCTTTAGAAAGCCCCTTGCTTTACCACTGAGCGCCTAGTTAACGGACACTCACATGGATTCCCTTCTGAAACATATGGTGGACATGACCGGCCACCGCGATCACACGATGCTCGACATCTCGGTGATCTCGGCGGTAGCGGAACTGGCATCCGCCACGCAGGCACGCGTGCTGAGCATCGTCAATGTACGAGGCCAGCTGTACGTGCGTCCGCGCGCCGTGATCGAACGCGGCCAGCCTGCGCGTATGGAAGAGAATAACGACCCGTCCCAGCCTGGCGAACCGGTCAGCACTTTCCCGGCGCTGGCGCGCTGCCTGGCGCACCATGAATCGAATGCCGACTTCATGTCGCCGCAAGGTGAGCACACACTCTGGCTGCCGATCTGGATGGGCGACAAGGCCGATACCTGCCTGGAAATCGTCAACCCGACCCCGTACACCAGCGACACCATCCACATCATTGGCGGCATCGTCAGCGTGTACCGCAATTTCCAGAACTTGCTGGACTACAGCGAGCGCGACTCGCTGACCGGCCTGCTCAACCGCAAGACTTTCGACGACCAGCTGGCCAAGATGCTGCAAGCTTCGGCCGAGCATGACATCCTGGCGGTGCCGCCGGATGGCCGCGAACGCCGTACCCCGCAGGAAACCGAAAAACAATGGCTGGCGGTGGTCGATGTCGACCATTTCAAGGCAGTTAACGACAAATTCGGCCACTTGTACGGCGATGAGGTGCTGATCCTGATCGCCAACCTGCTGCAATCGTCGTTCCGCGCGCAAGACCGCGTGTTCCGCTTCGGTGGCGAGGAATTTGTGGTGCTGCTGCGTTCTTCCACGCTGGAGAATGCGCGCAAGATCATCGAACGCTTCCGCACGAATGTGGAGCAGCATGAATTCCCACAAGTGGGCAGGGTGACGGTAAGTGTCGGCTTCGTCAGCATCAGCGCCTATGAAGCGCCGGTGATCATCCTCGGCCGCGCCGACCAGGCCCTGTACTACGCCAAGAGCCATGGCCGCAATATGGCCTGCCACTACGACGAACTGGTCAGCGGCGGCCTGCTGGCGACCGTCGAATCCAACGATACTGCTGAATTCTTCTGATCGCCTTTAACTGCCCGCCAGGGTCAGGAAGCGCATCGGGTCCACTTGCCATTTCGATGGCGACTCATGGCCGACGATCTTGTCGCCGCCGCCAAATCCCAGCCCGCGCGACAGGTCGATGGTTTCCGGCTTGATGTAGACGTTGTTTTTCGTGTTGAAGAAGACATTCACCTTCGGCGCCAGCAAATTGGTTTCATGCGGCTCGATGACCACGCCCAGGCGGCCCGATTCCAGCAGCACCAGCGTTCCCACCGGATAAATGCCCACGCAGCGCATGAATTCCTGCACCAGTTGCTGGTTGAAGTGGTGCTTGCTCCACTCGTAAATCTTGCGCAGCGCCGCTGCCGCCGGGATACCCTTGTGGTAGCAACGGTCGGCCGTCAATGCATCGTAAACGTCGACAATGGCCGCCATCTGCGCCATTTCACTGATATCGTCGGCGGCCAGCTTATCCGGGTAACCGGTACCGTCGCGCCGTTCGTGATGGTGGCGCGTGATATCCAGCGCCAGCTGCGGCACATCCGGCGATTCTTTCAGGATGTTGTAGCCATCCATCGGGTGCTTCTTGATGATGGCGAATTCCTCATCGGTGAGCGGGCCCGGCTTGTTGAGGATGGCGTCCGGCACCATGGCCTTGCCGGTATCGTGCAGCAGGCCGCCCAGGCCGGCTTCGCGCACGATGTCCTCGTCCATGCCGCGCGCGTTGGCGAACGCCACCAGCAAGGCGCACACGCTGACCGAATGCAGGAAGGTGTAATCGTCCTTGGTCTTGATGCGCAGCAGGCCCAGCAAGGCGCCCGGGTTGCGCAGGATGGATTCCGTGATGTTCTGCACCACCGGCGCCACGGCGCCGATCTCGATCGCCTTGCCCAGGCGGGCATCGGCCATCACATTCTTCACCACGCCGGCGGCCTGGTGGCGGATCTGGGCCGCGCGTTTCAGCTCCTCGCCCAGCGAAGTCTTGATGATGCGCGCCGGGGCCTTGGCGATTTCCTCCAGCTCGCGCTCGGTCGCCGCCTGCGCTTCGGCCAGCGACGGCGCATCCTGCACGTCGAGGCCTTTCGAGGCGTCGATCACCACATCGTGGATGCCGGCCTTGATGATCTTGTTGATCTCATCCTGGCTGGCAATGACAAAGCGGTTGCGGACGAAGGGATGGGTCATCCAATCGCAGCTCAGGTCGTGGATATACATCCCGACTTTCAGCTGGGAGGAATCGACTTTCTTTAACATGGGGTGAATCTCAATGATTTGCGATAGCGCGCGTTAAAATGAGTATACACAATGTTATCTTGCGGGAATATTCACATTTCCCAACAATTTAAATGGAACTTCGCCAACTGCGTTACTTTGTCGCGATCGTCGACCATGGCTCACTGTCGCGCGCGGCACTGGTACTGCATGTGGCCCAGCCGGCCCTGACCCAGCAGCTGCGCCAGCTCGAAGAGGAGCTCGGCGCCCAGCTTCTGCACCGCAGCGCCCAAGGCGTGGTCAGCACCGATGCCGGTAAAGTGTTTTACGACCACGCGCAGGCAATCCTGAAGCAAGTTGCCGATGCGCGCTCCGCCGTCACCCAGTCCGCCCGCCCTTCCGGCAGCGTCACCATGGGCCTGCCGCACAGCATTTCCGGCGCCCTCGCTTTGCCGCTGCTAACGGCCGCGCGCGAGCAATATCCCGACATAACGCTGCAATTGACCGAAGAACTGACCGGCAACCTGGCCGAACAACTGAAAAGCGGCCGCGTCAACCTGGCCGTTTTGTTCGACGATGGCCAGCTGACGCCGTTTGCCACCACCCCGCTGGCCGAAGAAGAGCTGCGCTTCATTTGCCGCAACGATGCGGTCTGGTTCACAGACCGCGATACGGTTCCGCTGCAGCAAGCCCTGAACACCACCCTGATCCTGCCCGGCCTGCAGCATGGCGTGCGCCCGCGCATTGAAGCCGTGGCGCGCGCGGCCGGGCTGATGATCGGCAATGTCATCGAAATCAATTCCATCGCGATCTTGAAGTCGGCCATCATGGCCGGCATGGGCGCGACGATTTTGCCGGTGGCGCCGGTACTGCCCGAAATTGAGCTTGGCCAGATGCGCACCGTCCGCCTCAACAACCCCGCCATCAGCCGCACCGTGGTGCTGTGCGCCTCGCGCAACATTCCGCTCACAAACGCCGCCAACGCCATCGCCGCCCTGACCCAGCAAGTCGCCACCGACCTCTGCCAGCGCGGCGCCTGGCCCGGCGCCCGCCTCCTCAGCTGACCTCGTGTCCACCTTGGGGTCAGGCTCTTTTGTGGACACAAGCTCAGCTTTTTAGTGCATGAGTTCGTGTCCACCAAAGAGCCTGACCCCAAGGTGGACACGGGCTGGGCTGTATCAGGCGAGTTTGTGTTTGGTGAGGATGCGGCGCTGGGTGCCGTCGGTGCGCATTGAGTCCCAGGTGCGCTCGAAGAGCGCGATGTCGCTGTCGTCGAAGTCGAGCGAGCCGGCCAGCCAGGCGGTGGTGCTGCGCAACGGGGCGCTGGTTTCGAATTGACCCTCCGATGGGTCCCGGCTGCCGAGCGAGGCTTCGATAATGCGGCGCTCGCCAAAAGCGGCATCAGCCATGCCGCCAAGCAGGAAGCGGTGCACTTCGTCGATGGAGGCCGCCTCGACAAAGCGCGTAAAGCCCAGCTCTTTCAGGATGGTGCCCTGCGCTGCCCCGCGCAGTAGGGCGATGCGCTTGTCCTTCATCTCTTCCACCGGCAGCAGCTTGCCGCGCACCGCCAGCAGCAAGTAGTTTTCTTCGTACAGCGGCACCAGCCAGCGGTATTGCTGCTCCCGCTCAGGCAAACGGGTCAGGGGATAGATGGCGGTCGCCTTCATGGTGGTGGCCAGGAATAGCGCGCGCCGCCACGGCACGAAATGGGTGGCGGGCTTCACGCCGGCGCGCCGGCAAAGCTCGCCCACCAGCTCCTGCAAACCGCCAGGCCGCCCTGTTTCATGCACCAGCGGTGGCAGATGGCTGGTCACCAGGCGCATCGAGCGCGCCACGCCAGCCAGCGCCAGGCCCGGACGGGTCAGCAGCAGCGAAGCAGCGGCAAGGAAAGTTCGCCTACCTATCATTTTTTCTTATACCCCCATCCCCAAACCGTATTTCCGTATACGTAAAGTAAACCGTAAACTGGAAGATTGAAAAGGGCCGCACACCGGCGGCCATTGTGACTTAGGCAAGGAGGCGCTTACCCAGCGCCCACCTATGCCAGGCACAGCACCGAACCATGATTTTGGAGACAGCCCCCATGCCATCTACCCCGGCACCAGGCAGCAACGCGCCTGTACTCAACGACGTCAGCCTCGACGACAAGTTCACTTCCACCTCCGGTAAGATTTTCCTGTCCGGCATCCAGGCGCTGGTGCGCTTGCCTATGATGCAACAGTTGCGCGACGCGCGCGACGGCCTGAACACCGGCGGCTTCATCTCCGGCTACCGCGGCTCGCCGCTGGGCGGCCTGGACGAAAGCCTGTGGAAGGCGAAGCCGCACCTGGAAAAGCACAATGTGCAATTCGTGCCGGGCGTGAACGAGGACCTGGCGGCGACCGCCGTGTGGGGCTCGCAGCAGGTTGACCTGATCGGCCCGGCCAAGTACGACGGCGTGTTCGCCATGTGGTACGGCAAGGGCCCGGGCGTGGACCGCTGCGGTGACGTCTTCAAGCACATGAACCATGCCGGCACCTCCAAGAACGGCGGCATCCTGCTGGTGGCGGGCGACGACCACGGCGCCTACTCCTCCACCCTGCCGCACCAGTCGGACCACATCTTCTCCGCCTGCATGATCCCGGTGCTGTATCCATGCAATGTGCAGGAATACATCGACCTCGGTATCCATGGCTGGGCCATGTCGCGCTTCTCCGGTTGCGCGGTGGCCTTCAAGGCGCTGGCCGACACCGTGGAATCGAGCGCGTCGATCGATGCCGATCCGTTCCGCGTCGAGACCAAGATCCCGAAAGACTTCGTGATGCCGGAAGGCGGCCTGAATGCCCGCCTGTCCTCGATGCCGCTGGGCCAGCAGGCGCGCAGCCAGGAAGCGCTGATGCAGGACTATAAGATCTACGCGGCCCTGGCTTACGCCCGCGAGAACAAGCTGAATCACACCACCATCGATTCCAAGGACGCCAAGCTGGGCATCATCGCCTCCGGCAAGTCCTACCTGGACGTGCTGGAAGCGCTGGAAGAACTGGGTATCGACGAAGCCATGGCCGCGCAAGTTGGCCTGCGCCTGTTCAAGGTCTCCATGCCATGGCCGCTGGAACCGGACTCGGTGCGCGAATTCGCGCAAGGCCTGGACGAAATCCTGGTGGTGGAAGAAAAGCGCCAGTTCGTCGAATACCAGCTGAAGGAGCAGCTGTACAACTGGCGCGACGACGTGCGTCCGCACATCATCGGCAAGTTCGACGACAAGGGCGAGTGGGTTGCGCCGCGCGGCGAGTGGCTGCTGCCGCCGAAGGCTGACTTCTCCGTGTCGCAAGTGGCGCGCGTGATCGCCAGCCGCATCGCCCGCTATATCGCCGACACCAATATCCAGGACCAGATCAAGGCACGCCTGACCTTCCTGGAAGCCAAAGATGCAGTGCTGAAGAAGGCAATCGAGACGCCGTTCCGCCCTGCCTTCTACTGCTCCGGCTGCCCGCACAATACTTCGACCAAGGTACCGGAAGGCTCCTTCGCGCTGGCCGGCATCGGCTGCCACGTGATGGCGACTTCGATCTACCCGGAGATGAACAAGCTGACCACCCATATGGGCGGCGAGGGTACGCCGTGGATCGGCCAGGCTGCCTTCAGCAAAGTGCCGCACGTGTTCCAGAACCTGGGCGACGGTACCTACTTCCACTCCGGCTACCTGGCGATCCGCGCCGCCGTGGCGGCCAAGGTGAACATCACCTACAAGATCCTGTACAACGACGCCGTGGCAATGACCGGCGGCCAGCCGGTGGACGGCACCGTGTCCGTGCCGATGATCGCGCAGCAGATGGCGGCCGAAGGCATCAAGCGCATCGCCCTGGTGACCGAAGACCTGTCGCGCTACACCGACCGCTCCGCCCTGCCGTCCATCGTCTCCCTGCACGACCGCAAGGAGATGGACGCCGTGCAGCGCGAACTGCGTGAACTGCCTGGCTGCACCGTTATCATTTACGACCAGACCTGCGCCGCCGAGAAGCGCCGCCGCCGCAAGAAGGGCGAGTTCCCTGACCCTGCGAAACGCATGGTCATCAACGAAGCGGTGTGCGAAGGCTGCGGCGATTGCGGTATCCAGTCCAACTGCGTCTCGATCCTGCCGAAGGAAACCGAATTCGGCCGCAAACGCACCATCGACCAGTCTTCCTGCAACAAGGACTACAGCTGCACCAAGGGCTTCTGCCCTTCCTTCGTCACCGTCGAAGGCGGCACGCTGAAGAAGACCAAGACCGGCACCGCCAAGAACGACGACTGGGGCGATATACCGCAGCCAGTCCTGCCAAGCATCGAGCAGCCGTACAACATCCTGATCAACGGTATCGGCGGCACCGGCGTGATTACCGTCGGCGCGCTGATGGGCATGGCCGCGCACCTGGAAGGCAAAGGCGCCTCGGTGCTGGACATGACCGGCATGTCGCAGAAGAACGGTTCCGTGACCTCGCACGTCAAAGTGGCGAAGACCCCGGCCCACCTGCGCGCGCAGCGCATCGCCACCGGCGAAGCGGACCTGATCCTGGGTTGCGACATGCTGACTTCCGGCGCTTACGACGCCGTGTCGAAGATGCGCCCTGGCCGTACCTTCGCCATCGTCAACCAGCACGAGCAGCCGCCAGGCACCTTCGCGCAGAACGCGGACTGGCAGTACCCCGCTGAAAGCGTGGAAGCGCTGATCACCGAATCGGTCGGCGGCGCACAGGCGGTGGACTTCATCAACGCCACCAAGCTGGCGACCGCGCTGATGGGCGATTCGATTGCTTCCAACCTGTTCATGATGGGTTACGCCTTCCAGAAAGGCCGCATCCCGCTGAGCGAAGCGGCGCTGCTGCGCGCGATTGAGCTGAATGGCGTGGCGGTGGAATCGAACAAGCGCTCCTTCCTGTGGGGCCGCCGTGCTGCGGTGGACTTCAAGCGGGTCGAGAAAGTCGCGACCCCGACCCAGGCGGTCGTGGTGCAGATGCCACAGTCGCTGGAGAACGTGATCAAGAAGCGCGTGGAGTTCCTGACCGGTTACCAGGATGCGGCGTATGCGGCTTCCTACGAGGCGCTGGTGTCGGAAGTGCGTGCGAAAGAGACTGCGCTGGGCTTGGGCAACAAGCTGTCCACTGCTGTCGCCAAGTCGCTGTTCAAGCTGATGTCCTATAAAGATGAATACGAAGTGGCGCGCCTGTACACCGACGGCCGTTTCGTGGAGCAGCTGAAGTCCCAGTTTGAGGGCGATTTCTCGCTGAAGTTCAACCTGGCGCCGCCGCTGCTGGCGAAGAAGGATGCCAAGGGCCACCTGGTCAAGGCGGAATATGGTTCGTGGATGTGGAAGGCGTTCACCTTGCTGGCCAAGTTCAAGGGCCTGCGTGGCGGTGCGTTCGATATCTTCGGCTATACCGAGGAGCGTAAGATGGAACGCGCGCTGATTATCGAGTTCCGCGGTGTTATTGCTGAGCTGCTGGCTGGGCTGTCGGCGGCGAACCATGAGCAGGCGGTCGCGATTGCCAACCTGCCGGAGAAGATCCGTGGCTTTGGCCATGTGAAGGAAAAGGCTGTGGCGGAGTACCAGGTGAATAAAGCGAAGATGATGGCTGCCTTCAAGAGCGCCGGTCACGCGCACGCTGCCTGATGAGTTTTGTTTGGGGGGGGGGGGGGGGGGGGCCCCCCCCCCCCCGGCAAAAGTTTATATTTAAAAAAAAAA
>NZ_JASATG010000024.1:0-75143 GCF_038440195.1 Pseudoduganella sp. OTU4001
GGCGGGCGTAGAGGGCTTCGGTCAGCAGCGCGAGTCGCCCGGCATCGCTGCGGGCGACCGACCACAGCGCATCGCCCAGCCGCTCGGCATCCGAGCGCCCCCACAGCTGGTCCAGGTCAGCGCGGCTATCGGTCAGGCCCGCCAGCGGCACCGGCCCCACGAACAGGCTGGCCGCGCCCGGACGGAAGCGCACCGCCACCGTCCGCACGCGGCGCGCCGCCGGCACATCAAACCAGGTGCTCATCATGCCGACAAAGAACGCCGCCCCGCTGTCCTGCCACAGGATATCGGTGCAATTGTCCGGCAGCACCCGGTGCGAAACGGGCGCAGCAACGCCGGCCGCGGCAGGTGCAGCCGGGGCCTCGGACAGCCACAGGCATTCCACCAGCCCAGCCAGCCCCGGCGGGGCCGGAAATTCCCGATATTTCATATTCAAGCCAATCTGACGCGCCGCACCAAATGCATTGTTATAATGAAGGGTTCATATCCACCAATTTTAGTGCGCTCCATCATGCAAGAAAAATATAGTCCAGCAGACGTCGAAAAAGCCGCCCAATCGCACTGGAAGGCGATCGACGCCTACAAAGCGGTCGAAAACGACCCACGTTTCCCAAAAGGCAAGTATTACGCTTGCTCGATGCTGCCTTACCCATCGGGCAAGCTGCACATGGGCCACGTGCGCAACTATACGATCAATGACGTGATGTACCGCTACCTGCGCATGAACGGCTACAACGTGCTGATGCCGATGGGTTGGGACGCCTTCGGCATGCCGGCCGAAAACGCGGCAATGGCCAACAACGTGCCGCCGGCGCAGTGGACCTACTCCAACATCGCCCACATGAAGGAGCAGATGGAGTCCATGGGCCTGGCGATCGACTGGTCGCGCGAAATGGCGGCCTGCAAGCCGGAATACTACAAGTGGAACCAGTGGATGTTCCTGAAGATGCTGGAGAAGGGCATCATCTACCAGAAGACCGGTACCGTGAACTGGGATCCGATCGACCAGACCGTGCTGGCCAACGAGCAGGTGGTCGATGGCCGCGGCTGGCGTTCCGGCGCGCTGATCGAAAAGCGCGAAATCCCGATGTACTACATCCGCATCACCGACTACGCCGAAGAGCTGCTGGACTACGTCGACCACAAGCTGCCAGGCTGGCCTGAGCGCGTGCGCATCATGCAGTCGAACTGGATCGGCAAGAGCACCGGCGTGCGCTTCGCCTTCCCGCACACGATCGCGGGCGCAGACGGCCAGTTGATCAACGACGGCAAGCTGTACGTGTTCACCACCCGCCCTGACACCATCATGGGCGTGACCTTCTGCGCCGTGGCCGCCGAGCACCCGCTGGCCGCCCACGCCGCGCAGAACAAGCCGGAACTGCAAGCCTTCATCGCCGAATGCAAGATGGGCTCCGTGATCGAAGCCGATATGGCGACCATGGAGAAGAAGGGCATGCCGACCGGCCTGTTCGTGACCCACCCGATCAGCGGCGAGCAAGTCGAAGTCTGGATCGGCAACTACGTCCTGATGACCTACGGCGACGGCGCCGTGATGGGCGTGCCGGCGCACGACGAGCGCGACTTCGCCTTCGCGAAAAAATACAATCTGCCGATCAAGCAGGTGATCAGCGCCGAAGGCCAGGCCTACAGCGACGACGCCTGGCAGGAATGGTACGGCGACAAGTCCGTGTCCGTGGTGACCAACTCCGGCAAGTACGACGGCCTGCGCTACAACGACGCGCTGGAAGCCATCGCCGCCGACCTGGCCGCCAAAGGCCTGGGCGAGAAGAAGACCACCTTCCGCCTGCGCGATTGGGGCATCTCGCGCCAGCGCTACTGGGGCACCCCGATCCCGATGATCCACTGCGAGTCCTGCGGCTCGGTGCCGGTGCCGGAGCAGGACCTGCCGGTGGTGCTGCCGGAAGACTGCGTACCGGATGGTACCGGCAACCCGCTGAACAAGCATGAAGCCTTCCTCAAGTGCGACTGCCCGAAATGCGGCAAACCTGCGCGCCGTGAGACCGACACCATGGACACCTTCGTCGACTCGTGCTGGTACTACATGCGCTATACCTCGCCGGGCAGCAATGCCGCGATGGTCGACGCCCGCAACGACTACTGGATGCCGATGGACCAGTACATCGGCGGCATCGAGCACGCCGTGCTGCACCTGCTGTACGCGCGCTTCTGGACCAAGGTGATGCGCGACTTCGGCCTGGTCAAGTTCGACGAGCCGTTCGTCAACCTGCTGACCCAGGGCATGGTGCTGAACGAGACCTACTACCGCGAAGACGCGGCCGGCAAGAAGACCTGGTTCAACCCGGCCGACGTGGAACTGACCACCGACGACCGCGGCCGCCCGGTATCGGCCGTGCTGCGCGCCGACGGCCAGCCGGTGCATATCGGCGGCACCGAGAAGATGTCCAAGTCGAAGAACAACGGCATCGACCCGCAAGCCCAGATCGAGCAGTACGGCGCCGACACCGCGCGCCTGTTCACCATGTTCGCGTCGCCGCCAGAGCAGACCCTGGAATGGTCCGGCTCCGGCGTGGAAGGCGCCAACCGCTTCCTGAAGCGCGTGTGGAACTTCGGCTTCGCCCAGCGCGACGCGATCCGCGCCGCCGGTTCGCCGCTGCTTGCCGCCGCGTCGACCGACGACGGCAAGACCCTGCGCCGCGAGCTGCACAAGGTGCTGCAGCAGGCCGACTACGACATCAAACGCATCCAGTACAACACCGTGGTGTCGGCCTGCATGAAGATGCTGAACACCCTGGAGTCGGCGAAAGCCGTGGAAGCGGCGGTGCTGGCCGAAGGCTATGCCATCTTCCTGCGCCTGCTGAACCCGGTGGCGCCGCACATCACCCACGTGCTGTGGCAGGAGATGGGCTTCGCCGGCGACATCCTGGATGCGGCCTGGCCGCAGGTCGATCCGGCCGCGCTGGAGCAGTCCGAGATCGAGCTGATGATCCAGGTGAACGGCAAGCTGCGCGGCTCGGTCAAGGTGCCGAAGGCCGCCGACAAGGCCGCCATCGAAGCCGCCGCGCTGGCCGAGGAAAGCGTGCAGAAGTTCCTGGAAGGCGCGCCGAAGAAGGTCATCGTGGTGCCGGGCAAGCTGGTCAACATTGTGGTGTAAGGCGTTCATGACGACGACATTCCTGCAACGCGCCATACTGGCGCTGGGCGCAGCGGCCACCCTGGCCGGCTGCGGCTTCCACCTGCGCGGCTCGGGCGGCAACTACACGCTGCCCTTCAACGCCCTGTACGTGAGCTTGCCGGAGTCGTCGCCGCTGGCGATTGACCTGAAGCGCAATATCCGCGCCAACGGCCACACCGCCGTGGCGGCCCGCGCGGCCGACGCGGACGGCGTGATCGAAGTGATCACCAATCCGGAGAAAACCCGCACCAAGTCGATCCTGTCGCTGAACAGCAATGGCCGCGTGCGCGAATACCTGCTGAGCTACAACATCGTGTTCCGCGTGACCGACAAGGCCGGCAACGAGCTGCTGGCGCCGACCCAGATCACACTGGGCCGCCCGATCGAGTTCAAGGAAGACCAGCTGCTGGCGAAAGAGCAGGAAGAAGCCTTGCTGTACAAGGACATGCAGACCGACCTGGTGCAGCAGATGATGCGCCGCATGGCCGCCATCAAGCCGGGCGCGCCGGCCCCGGCGCCGACGCCGTCGGGCGTGCTGCCCGGCGTGCTGGGCACGCAGGACGCCACCGGCAGCAGTACGCCGGCCGCGCCGGTGATCCGCTAAGGCCGCGCCATGCAGTTGCGCGCCGACGCCCTGGACGTCCACGTCACCAAGACGCTGGCGCCGCTGTACGTCATCACCAGCGACGAGCACTTGCTGGCGCTGGAGGCGGCCGACAAGATCCGCCGCGCCGCCCGCGCGCAAGGCTACTCCGAGCGCGACGTGCTGACCGTCGAACGCAATTTCAAGTGGGGCGAGCTGCTGGCGGCCAACCAGGCCATGAGCCTGTTCGGCGACAAGAAGCTGATCGAGCTGCGCATCCCGTCCGGCAAGCCGGGCAAGGATGGCGGCGCCGCCCTGCAGGCTTACGCCAAAGACCTCTCCCCCGACAACCTCACGCTGATCACCCTGCCCAAGCTGGACTGGCAGACGCAGAAGGCGGCGTGGGTGGCGGCCTTGCAGCAGGCCGCCGTGTATATCGACATCCCGAACATCGAGCGCAACGCGCTGCCGGGATGGATCGCGCACCGCCTTGCCGCACAAGGGCAAAGCGCCGACCGCGCCAGCCTGGACTTCATCGCCGACCGCGTTGAAGGCAACCTGCTGGCCGCGCACCAGGAAATCCAGAAACTCGGCTTGCTGCACGAGCCGGGCAAGCTGGCCCACGAGCAGGTGCAGGACGCCGTGCTCAATGTCGCACGCTACGACGTGTTCAAGCTGTCCGAAGCGATGCTGTCCGGCGATACCGCGCGCCTGATCCGCATGCTGGAGGGCTTGAAAGGCGAGGGCGAAGCGCTGCCGCTGGTCTTGTGGGCCGTCTCCGAAGAAATCCGCACGCTGCTAAAATTAAAGGCAGGCATGGCGCAAGGCCGTCCGCTGCCGGCGCTGCTCAAGGAGTACCGCATCTGGGGCCCGCGCGAACGGCTGATGGAGCCGGCGCTGCGCCGCATTTCGCTGCCGACGCTGGAAGCGGCGCTGCAGCAGGCCGCCCAGGTCGACCGCATGGTGAAAGGCTTGCGCGCCAAAGCGTTCGCCGGCGACCAGTGGGATGCCATGCTGCAGCTGGCGCTGAAGGTCGCAAAAGGTTAAGACTATGGACATCAAGCAGTACATGCAGGACATCGGCCAGCGCGCCCGCGCCGCTTCGCGCGGCATGGCGCGCGCCGACAGCGCCACGCGCAACCGCGCGCTGGAGCTGATCGCCGCGGCCATCGAACGCGAAGCGCCCGCGCTGCGCGCCGCCAACGAGCAGGACCTGGCCGCCGCGCGCGCCGCCGGCCTGGCGCCGGCCATGCTGGACCGCCTGGCGCTGACCGACAAGGCCATCGCCACCATGGTGGAAGGCCTGCGCCAGATCATTTCGCTGCCGGACCCGGTGGGCGAAATCTCGAACGTGAAAATCCGCCCGTCGGGCATCCAGGTCGGCCAGATGCGCGTGCCGCTGGGCGTGATCGGCATCATCTACGAAGCGCGTCCCAACGTCACCGTGGACGCGGCGGGCCTGTGCATCAAGAGCGGCAACGCCACCATCCTGCGCGGCGGCTCGGAAGCGATCCATTGCAACCGCGCGCTGGCCAAGCTGGTGGCCGAAGGCCTGGCCGGCGCCGGCCTGCCGGCCGACGGCGTGCAGGTGGTCGACACCACCGACCGCGCCGCCGTGGGGGCCCTGATCACCATGCCGCAGTATGTGGACGTGATCGTGCCGCGCGGCGGCAAGGGCCTGATCGCGCGCCTGATGGAAGAGGCCACGGTGCCGATGATCAAGCACCTGGACGGCATCTGCCACGTGTATATCGACGGCAAGGCCGACCTGGCCAAGGCGCTCGATATCGGCTTCAACGCCAAGTGCCACCGCTACGGCACCTGCAACACGATGGAGACGCTGCTGGTTGCGCGCGCGGTGGCCGCCGAGGTGCTGCCTGCGCTGGCGCAGCGCTACGCCGCCGAGAAGGTCGAGCTGCGCGCCGACGCCGAAGCGCACGCCATCCTGGCCGCCGCCGGCTACCCGCACCTGGCGCATGCCACCGAAGAGGACTGGGCCACCGAATACCTGGCGCCGATCCTGGCGGTGCGCGTGGTCGATGGGCTGGACGCCGCGATCGAGCATTGCAACACCTGGTCGTCCAAGCATACCGAGGCGATCGTGACCGAAGACTATTCCGCCGCGATGCGCTTCCTGCGCGAGGTCGATTCCTCGTCGGTCATGGTCAACGCCTCGACCCGTTTCGCCGACGGCTTCGAGTACGGGCTGGGCGCCGAGATCGGCATTTCCAACGACAAGCTGCACGCACGCGGCCCGGTTGGCCTGGAGGGCCTGACTTCCCTGAAATACGTGGTGTTCGGCCACGGCGAGATTAGAAAGTAACCATGCTCTGGATTAAAGCGCTGCATATCGTCTTCATCGTGGCCTGGATGGCCGGCCTGTTCTACCTGCCGCGCATCTACGTCAACCTGGCGATGGAAACGCCGGGGCCGACCACTGAGCGGCTGCTGACGATGGCGCGCAAGCTGTACCGCTTCACCACCATGCTGGCGCTGCCGGCGGTGGTGTTCGGCGTGTGGCTGGTGGCGCTGCAGTACGGCGCCAGGATGCCGGGCTGGCTGCATGCCAAGCTGGGCGTGGTGTTCCTGCTGTTGGGCTACCACCATGCGTGCGGCTCGCTGTTGAAGAAGTTTGAACGCGGCGTGAATACCCGCGGTCATGTGTTTTACCGGTGGTTCAATGAAGTGCCGGTGCTGATGTTGCTGGCGATTGTGATTCTGGTGGTCGTCAAGCCTTTTTAAACCGGTAAACCTGGGTCAGACCCTTGGGTCTGACCCTGAAGTACCGGTTTTGCTTTAAACAACGGATAAAGGGTTCCCCATATATGCCATCCTATTTTTGCCCCTGCCCGCGCGGCCTGGAAGCCGCCCTGGCAGAAGAACTGACCGAAATCGCGGCCATGAGCCCGACCCTGAAGGTCCACAACCAGGTCCCAGGCGGCGTGCACGCCTCCGGCGACCTGTACGACGCCTACCGCATCAACCTGCACTCGCGCATCGCCTCGCGCGTGCTGATGCGCATGGGCGTGTGCCACTACCAGAACGAAAACGACATCTACGACCTGGTACTGGCCCAGCCCTGGGAAGAATGGTTCGGCGTCCATCACACCATCCGCGTCGACGTCACCGCCATCAAGTCGCCGCTGAAGTCGCTCGAATTCACCACGCTGAAGATCAAGGACGCCGTGTGCGACCGCTTCCGCGACATGTACAACAAGCGCCCGTCGGTCAACACGCGCGAGCCCGACATGCGCATTTTCGGCTTCCTCGACCAGCGCCAGTTCATGGTCTACCTCGACACCTCCGGCGAAGCGCTGTTCAAGCGCGGCTGGCGTGAAGAGACCGGCGACGCGCCGCTGCGCGAAAACCTGGCCGCCGGCCTGCTGCGCGTGTCCGGCTGGAAGCCGGGCGTGCCGCTGTTCGACCCGATGTGCGGCTCCGGCACCATCCTGTGCGAAGCGGCGCAGATGGTGCAGGGCATTCCGCCCGGCGCGCGCCGCCGTTTCGCGTTCGAGAAATTCCACGACTTCGATCCCGAGCCGTGGCTGAAGATGAAGACCGACTTCAAACCGAATCCGCTGCCGGCCGAGCCGACCATTTTCGGTTCCGATATTTCGGGCGACATGGTGGCGATGGCGCGCCACAACCTGAAGAGCGCCGGCATCGTGTTCGAGGTGCCGCTCAAGCAGATCGAAGCGCAGCAGGTGCAGGCGCCGACCAAGGAGCCGGGCATCCTGTTGACCAATCCACCGTATGGCGAGCGGATTGGCGTGCGCGGCGACGCCAGCCTGGAAGAGGATGAACTGGCGCGCAGTTTTTACAGCGCCTTCTCCACCACCCTGAAGCAGCGTTTCAGCGGCTGGACGGCCTACCTGTTCACCGCCGACCTGGGCCTGCCGAAGCTGCTGCGCCTGAAAGAATCGCGCAAGACGCCATTCTTCAACGGCGCACTCGAATGCCGCCTGTTCCGCTTCGACATGGTCGCGGGCTTCAACCGCAAGCCGCCGGCTGAGTAAAGTCGGGGTCAGGTCTGACAATCGGACATTTAGCGGGTATAGTGTCCCATTACCGCATTGGCGCGGGCCGCAAAATGACCGATTGACAGACCTGACCCCGATGCTGCCGACCGACGAGCCATCCAAGATCCCCGAGCCCGAGGCGCCGCATCGAAAGCCGCTGGGGCCCGGCGCACTGGCGGCAGTCCTTGCCAGCCTGTCCATGCTGGGCCCCTTTTCGATCGACGCCTACCTCCCGGCCTTCCCCAATATCCAGGCCACGCTGCACGCCACCCCGCTTGAAGTCCAACAATCGCTGACCGCCTATATGCTGGCCTTCGCCGGCATGGTGCTGTGGCACGGCGCGCTGTCGGACGCCTTTGGCCGGCGCAATGTGATCCTGGTGTCGCTGGTAGCCTTCCTGCTCGGCACCGTAGGCTGCGCCGCCGCGCATTCGGTGCATTACCTGTGGTTCTTCCGCGTGCTGCAGGGCGTGTCGGCCGGCGCCGGCGTGGTGGTGGGGCGCGCCATCATCCGCGACCTGTACGCCGATGCCGCCGCCGCGCGGCTGCTGTCGATGGTGACCATGATCTTCTCGATCGCGCCCGCCATCGCCCCGGTGCTGGGCGGCTTCATCGTCAAGTACTCGGACTGGCGCACCATCTTCCTGGCGCTGGCCGGCTACACGGTGGTGCTGTTCATCTTCTGCTACCGCCGCCTGCCCGACACGCTGCCGCGCGACAAGCGGCAGCCGTTCAACCCGCGCTACCTGTGGCGCAATTACAGCCAGATCCTGTCCTCGCCGCTGTTCCATTTGAAGACCGGCGTAGTGGCCTTCAATTTCGCCGGCCTGTTCCTGTACATCACCGCCGCCCCGGTCGCGCTGCCGACCCAGCTGCACCTTGGCCCCGACCAATTCGCCTGGCTGTTCGTGCCCGCCGTGGGCGGCATCTTCCTCGGCGCCCTGGCCGCCAACCGCATCGCCGGCAAGATCACGTTCGCGCGCCAGATCGGCATCGGCTATATCTTCCTGCTGGCCGCCGCCGGCACCAATGTGCTGCTGCACGCGCTGCTGCCGCCAGCGCTGCCCTGGAGCGTGCTGCCGCTGTTCTTCTACACCTTCGGCATGTCGGTCGCCGCGCCCGGCGCCACCTTGCTGGCGCTCGACCTGTTCCCGCACATCCGCGGCACGGTCGCCTCGGTGCAGTCGTTCGCCACCACTTTATTAGGCGCACTGGTGGCCGGGGTACTGGCGCCACTGGCTTCCCATTCGCTACTATGGCTGGCGTGCGGCCAGCTGGTGCTGGCGATGACCGGCCTCGCACTATGGTTGACGGCGCGCGTCCTGCGGCGCAAGATACGTGCTTAAATGAAAATCTTGTTGGCAATAAATAAATTTCTTTCAACAGTGGTATTGTTTCTACATAAATGCAACATAGTGCCGTCAGAAATTTGTATTGCCATTAAGTTATAGTATATTTATGCTAATTTGCTCAGTGGATTGCAAGCCCGAACAGAGCTGCTAAACACCCGCAATTCGAGGATTTGGACCACGCTTAAATGCAACACCCTGACCAAGACATCCGCAATCGCTTGCTGATCGCGCGGCTGCCCGCCATGCCGCAGATCCTGATCAAGCTGATTGAGCTCCTGCAAGCCGACGACGCCGGCATGCCGGAGCTGGCCGCTTTGATCGCCAAGGATGCGGGGATGACCAGCAAGATCCTGGCCGTAGCCAACAGCTCGGCCTACCAGCGCCACAACCGCTCGGTGGGCCTGGAGCAGGCCCTGGTGTCGCTCGGCACCGACATGATCAAGACGCTGGTGATTTCCGAGTCGGTGTTCCAGACCTTCAATAATTTCCCGCACAGCGGCAGCACCGACCTGCGCGCCTTCTGGAAAGGCTCGCTGACCACCGCCGTGATCGCGCGCGACATTGCCCGCGTGCTGGACTACCCGCACGTGGAAGAAGCCTACCTGGCCGGCCTGCTGCACAACGTCGGCCGCCTGGCGCTGTTGGCCACCGCCCCCAAGGAATACGCCTACAACTTCACCGCCCGCGACGACGAGGAGCTGTGCGCGGTCGAACAGCGCACGCTGGAAATCACCCACGCCGAAGCCGGCGCCTGGCTGATCGAGCGCTGGAGCCTCGATTCCTTCCTGGCCGACTCGGTGCTGTACCACCACGAGCCGGTGGGGCGCCTGGAAGCGGCGCATCCCCTGATCCGCATCGTGCGCCTGGCGCACCAGCTGTGCTACCACGCCGAGACGCCGGAAGCGGCGGCCGAAGCGGCAGCCCTGTGCGGCATCGAGGAAGACCAGCTGGACGCCTTCGTCAAATCCGCCGCGCGCCAGGTCGCGCGCGCCGCCGAGCACCTGGGCATCGACCTGGCCGGCGCCGACGACATCCCGGCCCCGCCGGCGGTGGCGCCGCAGCCGGTCGACCCGGTCCAGGCGCGCCTGCAGGAAGAAGTGCGCAATATGGTGCTGGTGCAGGAGATGGGCCAGAGCTTTGCGCGCCAGCAGGGCGAAGCCGGCATGCTGGACGCCATGACGCGCTCGGCGCGCATCCTGTTCGACCTGGAAACCACGGTGATCCTGCTCGAGAGCCCGACCGGCCACGCGCTGCAGGGCGCCGGCAGCGGCGAAGCGCAGCAGCGCCTGGCCGAATTTGCCATCCCCCTGAATAAACCCGGCGTGCTGGCCGAAGCGGCCAATGGCCGCCAGCTGGCCTTTGCCACGCGCGGCGGCGCCGCCCTGGGCATCGCCGAAGAACAGCTGTTCCGCATCGTCGGCAGCGAAGCCCTGGTCTGCCTGCCGCTGGTGGCCGGCCAGCGCTGCCTGGGCATGATCGTCGGCGGCGTACCGGCCTGGCAGCTGCCGCTGCTGCAAAAGAAGGAACGCTTCCTGCAGGCCTTCGGCAACCAGGCCGCCAACGCGCTGGAAACCGCGCTGTCCGAGCGCGGCCACGCGCGCCGCCAGGTAGCGCATGTGGCCGAGGAATACAGGGAGGCCTCGCGGCGTGTGGTGCACGAAGTGAACAACCCGCTGTCGATCATCAAGAACTACCTGTCGGTGCTGGACGCCAAGCTGGCGCGCCGCGAGCCGGTAGTGTCCGAAATGTCGATCCTGAACGAGGAGATCGACCGCGTCGGCCACCTGATCAACGGCCTGGCCGACCTGCAGCCCTCGGAAGCGGGCAGCGTCACCAATGTGGCGCGCGTGGTGGAAGACGTGCTGCGCCTGTTCCGCGCCACCGACTTCCTGCCCGCCTCGGTGCAGGTGGTCACGCGCATGCAGGAAGGCCCGCAGGAGATCGACGGCGACGCCGACCTGCTCAAGCAGATCCTGGTCAACCTGGTCAAGAACGCGATCGAAGCGCAGCCGCACGGCGGCCGCATCGAGATTGCCAACCGCGGGCTGGTCAACCGCGAACGCCGGCTGTACGTGGAGCTGGCGGTGAGCGACGCCGGCCCCGGCCTGTCGCAGGAAGTGCTGGCCAACCTGTTTAGCGCAGTCAAGAGCAGCAAAGAAGGCAAGCACCACGGCCTGGGGCTGTCCATCGTCCACAGCCTGGTCAAGAAGCTGAACGGCATGATCAGCTGCCGCAGCGGCGCCAACGGCACCTCGTTTGAACTCCTGCTGCCGGCCCGCGGCAGCACCAGCCAGCTCGCCCCGGTGCAGGCGCGCGGCGTGGTGGATTCCGTATAAGGCCCCATGAACCCGATCCTCCCGACGCCCCCGACCCCGGCACCGGAATTCCAGCCACGCCTGCTGCTGGTAGACGACGAACCGCGCCTGCTGTCCTCCCTGTACGAGCTGCTGCGCGTGCAGGACCACTACCAGCTGGTGACCGCCACCAACGGCGCCGAAGCGCTGGCCGCGCTGAGCCGCCAGCACTTCGACCTGCTGCTCTTGGACCTGCGCCTGCCGGACATGAGCGGCCACGACATCATGGATTTCGTGAACTCGCGCCAGATCGACTGCGACGTGATCGTGATGAGCGGCGAAGCCGGCATCGAGGCCGCCATCGGCGCCCTGAAGCGCGGCGCCTACGACTACCTGCGCAAGCCGTACAACCCGCCCGAGCTGCTGAAGACCGTGGAGAACGCGCTGCAAAAGCGCCGCCTGGCGGTGGAGAACACGCGCATCGCGCAGCGCCTGGAAAACTCCGAGAAGATGTACCGCTACCTGGTGGACAGCTCGCCGGACATCATCTACACCCTGAACCACGAGGGCTGCTTCACCTTCATCAACGACCGCGCCTACCAGATCCTGGGCTACTCGCGCGAAGAGCTGATCGGCAAGCACTACTCGGTGCTGGTGCACGAGGAAGACCAGGAGCGCGCGCGCTACGTGTTCAACGAGCGCCGCGTCGACGAGCGCGCCTCGCGCAACGTCGAGCTGCGCCTGAAGTGCAATAACAGCGCCGCCGGCGACCGCACCTTCAACAACACCCTGATGACGATCTCGCTGAACGCGATCGGCATGCACGTGCCGGGCGAGGAAGTGGCCAAGCACGAATTCTTCGGCACCTACGGCGTGGCGCGCGACATCACCGACCGCAAGCGCGCCGAGGAGATGATCTCCTACCAGGCCTACCACGACATCCTGACCGACCTGCCGAACCGCATCCTGTTCAAGGACCGCCTGGGCCTGGCCGTGATCCAGGCCAAGCGCAAGCTCACCGAGCTGGCCGTGATGTTCATCGACCTGGACCGCTTCAAGCTGGTCAACGACACGCTGGGCCACGTCAAGGGCGACGAGCTGCTGCAGCAGGCCGCGCGCCGCCTGAAGGACTGCCTGCGCAAGGGCGACACCCTGGCGCGCCACAGCGGCGACGAATTCACCATCGTGCTGCCCGAGCTGCGCGACCGCGCCGACGCCAAGGCGATTGCCGACAAGTTCCAGGAGGCGCTGCAGCTGCCGTTCGACCTCGACGGCCACGTGGTGCACATCTCGGCCTCGATCGGCATCGCGGTGTACCCGACCGACGGCGACTCGATCGAAGAGCTGCTGCGCCACGCCGACATCGCCATGTACCAGGTCAAGGCGCAGGGCAAGAACGGCCACAGCTTCTACCACGCCTCGATGCAGGACATGTCGCACCAGAAGATCGTGCTGGAGCAGTCGCTGCGCAAGGCGCTCGAAAACAACGAGCTGGAAATGTACTACCAGCCGCAGGTCGACATGGCCAGCGGCCGCATCATCGGCGCCGAAGGCCTGATGCGCTGGAACCACCCGACGCGCGGCCTGCTGTCGGCCGGCGAGTTCCTGCCGTTCGCCGAAGAGAACGGCCTGATGCTGCCGATCTCGGACTGGATGATCGGCGCGCTGTGCCGCGACCTGCTGCTGTGGAACGCGGCCGGCGCCGACAATATCCGCCTGTCGCTGAACCTGTCGCCGCAATACCTGGACCGCGGCGACTTCTTCGAAAAGATGCGCAACGCGCTGGTGCGCTACCAGATTTCGCCGTCGCAGATCGAAGTCGAGATCACCGAGAACATCTGCATCCGCAACCCGCAGTACGCGATCGAGCAGCTCAACAAACTGTGCCAGCTCGGCGTCTCGGTGGCGATCGACGATTTCGGCACCGGCTACTCCTCGCTGTCCTACCTGCACCGCTTCCCGATCCACACCATCAAGATCGACCAGAGCTTCGTCAAGGAGATCCACGACGAGCATGGCCACTACCCGGTGATCCTGGCGATCATCTCGATCGCGCGCGGCCTGGGACTGCACCTGGTGGCCGAAGGGGTCGAGACCGAGGTGCAGGCGCGCTACCTGGCCGCCAACGGCTGCGCCACCATGCAGGGCTACCTGTTCCACCGCCCGATTTCGCTGACCAGCTTCATGGAAGTGCTGACGGCGCAGAACCAGGCCGAAGCCCCCGCCATCACGGCCGCCGCGCCGCGCCTGGCGATCCAAGCTTAAAAGGGCCGCATGCAGCGCTTCACCCCGACCGAATCCGAAGAAGCCGACGCACGCGACGGCCAATACGCCGCCGAATTCCTGCGCGTACGCCAGCTGGCCGAACGCGGCGTCGCCAACGCCCAGCACAGCCTGGGCTTCATGTACTTCAACGGCCAGGGCGTGGCGCAAAGCTATGAGCTGGCCGTGGCCTGGTACCGCCAGGCCGCCAACGCCGGCCTGGAACACGCGCAGTACAACCTGGGCGTGATGTACCAGAAAGGCCAGGGCGTCGACGTCGATTTCGCCGAAGCCGCGCACTGGTACCAGCTGGCCGCCGAACAAGGCTACGCCGCCGCCCAGTACAACCTGGGCTGGCTGTACGCCAAAGGCCAGGGCGTCGAGAACGACACCGAACAGGCGCGCTACTGGTTCGCCAAGGCCGCCGAACAGGGCGACCCCGGCGCGCAGAACAACCTCGGCATGATGTACGACACCGGCAAAGGGGTGCCGCAGGATTACGCGCAGGCGATCATGTGGTACCGCAAGGCCGCCGAGCAAGGCTACGCGCGCGCCCAGTTCAACCTCGGCCTGCGCTACGACAACGGCCAGGGCGTGGCGCAGGACGGCAAGCAGGCGCTGGGCTGGTTCCGCAAGGCCGCCGAGCAGGGCTACGCCCCCGCGCAATTCAATCTCGCGCTGCGCTACGACAAAGGGCAGGACGTGGCGGCCGACGCGCAGAAGGCTATCAAATGGTACAGCATGGCCGCCGAGCAGGACCACGTCAGCTCGCAATTCAACCTCGGCCTGATCTACGACAACGGCAATGG
The DNA here is from genome assembly GCF_038440195.1 of Pseudoduganella sp. OTU4001. NCBI lineage: Bacteria > Pseudomonadati > Pseudomonadota > Betaproteobacteria > Burkholderiales > Oxalobacteraceae > Pseudoduganella > Pseudoduganella sp. OTU4001. Next base: position 14,473 of record NZ_JASATG010000024.1, read on the forward strand.
CGTAGCGCGCGACGAACAGCTCGCGCTGAAATGGTACCGCCGCGCCGCCGAACTGGGTCACGCCGCCGCGCAGAACAACCTGGGCCAGCGCTACGACCACGGCCAGGGCGTGGCGCAGGACTACCGCGAAGCCGCCGCCTGGTACCACAAGGCCGCCGAACAAGGCTTCCCCGCCGCGCAATACCACCTCGCCCTGCTGTACGAACAAGGCCACGGCGTGCCGCGCGACCAGCAGGAAGCCATCTTCTGGTACCGCAAGGCCGCCGACCAGGGCCACTTGCGCGCCCAGTTCGACCTCGGCCTGCGCTACGAGCTGGGGCAGGGCGTGCCGCAGGACGCCCGCAAGGCGCTGGGCTGGTTCCGCCGCGCCGCCGACCAGGATTACGTCGCCGCCCAATACATGCTGGGCCAGATCCACGACCGCGACGACGGCCCCGCGCCCGACCTGCTGCAAGCCAACGCCTGGTACCGCAAGGCCGCCGAGCAAGGCCACACGCTGGCCTGCTTCACGCTCGGCCTGCGCTACGACAACGGCCAGGGCCTGCCGCGCGACTTCAAGCAGGCCCTGTCCTGGTACCTGGCCGCCGCGCGCCAGGGCCACGCCCGCGCCCAGATGAACGCCGGCCTGATGTTCCTGTCCGGCCAGGGCGCCGACGCCGACCCCGAGCAAGCCTGGCGCTGGCTCTCGCTGGCCGAGCGCAGCGGGCTGCCCGGCGCCGCCCGCCACCTCAACACCGCCGCCGCCCGCCTCGCCCCGCACCAGCTGGCCGCCCTGCGCGCCGCCCCCGAGCTCGTCCCCGCCTAACCGGTCGCAGGCGGGCTGTTTCCGCGTATTGATTTAGCTCAAAGAGTGCGTTCGCTTGTCCGATGGACAGAGCTGGCACCGAATTTGGCGCCTTGGTACATGACCCACGCTGCCAGTGCGAATTCGACGACATAGGCTGCACGTTCGGCCAGCAGCAGGGCTGCGGGGCCGGCGGCGGGTTCGATGTTGGAGTAGATCTTGCTGAGGTTGAGCAGCATGTGCAGGGCGATCACTGGCCAGAGGCCGCCGGTGCTGTAGCGCACGGCGGCGAACATCATGCCGGAGACGCAGGTGGCGAGCGCCCACCAGAATGCGTGCTGCCAGTTGCCGTCCATGAAGCCGTGGATCAGGTGCATGCCGCCAAACAGCACGCCGGACAGCACGATCGCTTGCCAGCGCGGCAACGTGAGCAGGATGGCGAAGATCACGCCGCGGAACAGCAGTTCTTCGCCGAAGGCGTTGATGAACTGGATCACGACTTCCATGCCGAGCGGGCGCTGCGGCTGCAGGTGCACGCCCATCGAGAGAAACAGTGCACACAGCAGCATGCTGGCGTAAAACACCTTGCCGGCCTTGAGCTGGCCCAGGCCGACCTGGCGCCACATGCCAAGGCTGTGCACCAGGATCAGGGGCAGGATGACGGTCGAGGCGAAGGCCAGCAGCTTGACCTTGCCGAAGTCGGCCGGCGCGAGCCAGGCGGCGCCGGCTTTCAGGATCAGGGTGGTAATCAGGAACTGCAGGCCTGCGCACACAATCGCGGCAAGGGCGGGACGCTGGGCGGCTGCTTCGCGTAGGGTCATGGTGGTCTCCGGTATTGTTTTAGACGACCGGAATTGTGTCAAATGCCTCGCTGGAAGTATTTAACAATGCGATAGGCCGCAGGAATTGACGGCCAGGCCGTCAAAACTCAGCGGCGGCGCGGTGGGCGCGGGCCGGCGCTCCCACGGTGTTCGATGTGGCGGAATACGATGCGGCCTTTGGTGAGGTCGTAGGGCGACAGTTCCAGCGTGACCTTGTCGCCGGCGATGATGCGGATGAAGTTCTTCTTCATGCGGCCGGCGGTATAGGCGATCATCTTGTGGCCGTTATCCAGGTCCACGCGGAAGCGTTGTTCCGGCAGGATCTCGGTGACCACGCCACTCATTTCAATCAGTTCTTCTTTTGCCATGGTGCTTCCTTTGCGATTGGGGGGGGGCGAGGGGCGAAAAAAAAGCCCGCTTTGCTGCGGGCTTCGTTTCAATGTATTGCCAATATTTCAATCGCTGCTCCAGCCCGTGCTATCTGTACGGTGCGGAACGGTCAGCCCATGCTATCTGCGTGGTGCCAGCCTGTGACCAATGTTTGGTGCTACAGGGTGAAGTTCTCGAGTACTTCACCGCGAACGCAGTGTAACACAGTTTTTGTGCGGTGCACAAATTTATTTGTGGTGGCAGCACCACGCCGGGGCGGCGGTGCTCCCCCTGCGGCCACGCCCTGTATGTCACGAAATGCAAACCGAAAGTCGCAAAATGGCAATCAACTGTCGCCGGAGGTTAATGGAGAAATGTTGGCTTTAATTCATTCTTAGTTGACGAATGTTTATCAACCTGAATGAGGAGTATGCCGATGAAGCACGCATTGCCCCGCCTGGCGGGCGTTGCGCTCGGGCTGCTGGCGCTGGCCGCGCCGGGCGCCCGGGCGTCGCAGCTGGTCCCGCAGAACTTGACGCAGATGGTCCGCAGCTCGGACGTGATCGTGATGGGCGAAGTCGCCAAGGTCACCGACGGCATCGAGCACGGCGTGCCGTACACCGAAGTCACCCTGAAGGTGAAAGGCAGCCTGAAAAAGGAGCTGAAGGAAAAGAGCCTGTACTCTTTCCGCCAGTACGGCCTGCTCAAGGCGCGCAAGATGCCGGACGGGCGCTACATGCTGCCGGCGCGTATCGAGGGCATGCCGACATGGAGCGTCGGCGAGCAGGTCACCACCTTCCTTAACAAACCTTCCTCGCATAACGGCCTGACCAGCCCGGTCGGCCTGGCGCAGGGCAAGCTGACCATGGGCGGCGATAAGGCGGTCAACGGCTTCCACAACCAGGGACTGTTCAAGGGCGTCAAGCTGGAAGGCGCCAGCTTGAGCGCGGAAGAAAAGGCCATGCTGGCCAAGCCGCACGGTGCGGTGGCCAGCGGCGTGTTCCTGGGCCTGGTGAAGCGGGCGGTGAAAGAACAGTGGGTTGAGAAGGGAGTGATGCGCTGATGAAGACCAAGATTGCCCTGGCGGGCTTGCTGTGCGCTGCCTTCGCCGCGCAAGCGGCCGGTCCGCTGTACACCACCGACCATCCCAAGAACCCGGTGCCGCTGCGCTGGGATACCAGCAAGCCGGTGCCGGTCTACACCGACATCGGCCCGTATGCCTTCGCGCCGGACGGCAGCGTGTTTATCGACAACGCCGGCGCCGACAAGATCACGTCTTTCGCGCTGGCGCAATGGAGTTCGGTGCCGACATCGACCTGGCGTGCGGTGACCGATACCGCTAAATTCAAGAAGTTCGACCAGGTCGCCAGCATCGGCGGCGATGTGCATGACGGCGCCTCGGCGGAACTGGTGTACGGCAAGTACAACGAAGGCGGCATGTACGTAATCTACGACCAGACCGGACAGGTGCTGGAGGAGTACTTTGGCGTGCCGAAAGACCAGGTGCTGGGCATTGCCTTCGCGGAGTTCGGCGAGGACCGCGACGGCGACGGCTATGCGGAAACCATCACCAAGGCGACCGCCGTGATGAACGGTGCGGCGGTCGACAGTGCGCCGGCCGATCCGGATGCCTGGTGGCTGCCGAAGCCCGATATCGGCGGGCGCCGCATCGCCGCCGTGTTCACCCACGAATTCGGCCATGCGATCAACCTGTCGCACTCGCAGGTCAATGGCCACCTGGGCTACTTCAGCGAGCCCTATCTTTCCGACATGTACCCGGGCGTGAAGGGCTGCACGGCGCCGGTGCATATCTGGGACTATTGGGATCCGTCGGCCAACAAGCTGGCGCCGAAAAATATCGAGACCATGTTCCCCTTCCTCGATTCGCGCGGCGAGGATGCGCAGGGTGTGTCGGCGGGCGCCGAGCAGTCGACGATCGACCGGCCGGACGATATGGCCGCCATCTCCGACATCTACCCGACGGCGAGCTACCTGAAGACGCGCGGCTCGATCGCGGGTACGCTGTACCTGAAGGATGGCCGCACGCCGTACAGCGGCATCAACATCATTGCGCGCAATATCGCAGACCCGCTGGGCGATGCGGTCTCGGCGCAGAGCGGCGACAAGACCCAGGGCAAGCTGGGGCCCGATGGCCGCTTCCGCATCAATAACCTGAAGCCGGGCGCGCAGTACCAGCTGTATATCGAGGAGATCGTGGCGGGAGGCTATCCGACCACGCCGAGCGGCCTGGTGTCGGTGGCGGAGTATTGGAACAGCGGCGAGAGCAGCGATGCGGCGGCCGACGCGCCTTGCGCCGCCACCGCCATTACGGCCGAAGCGGGCGTCACCAAGGCGGCGAACTTCATCTTCAACGGCTACAAGGATGGCGTGCAGTACACGCCGCTGGTGTCGGCTGTGCTGACCAATATGTCCAAGAACGGCGGGCGTGCCGGCGGCGTGCACCAGGGCCTGGCCTTCCTGTGGGATGCCAATACCGGCATCCAGTGGGCGCCCGGCATGACCACCACCGGCGCCAGTGGCAGCCTGTCGCGCGACGGCAGCCAGATGCTGGTGCAGGCCGACCTGGACCGCATCCCGGTCGGCACCAACTGGGACGGTTCGCCGCGCTATCTGAGTTCGGCGGCGATCTGGAACACGCGCAACGGCAAGCTGACCGACCTCGGTTTCATCAACGGCGGCATGTGCGGCGGCGAGAGCGAAACCGGCGCCCACAACAGCGTGGGCTTCCTGCTCGATGGCGCGGGTGAGAAGGCGGTGGGCCTGGCGTACCGCGACCTGAATGGCGATGGCTTCTGTCAAAGCAGCGGCGGCGAGATCGTGCCGATGGTGTGGACCTCGCGCGGCGGCATGCGCGTGCTGGATATGACCGGCATTGATACCGTCAACGAGCCGTGGCACCGCGCGCAGGGGCTGTCCGGCAATGGCCGCGTGATCCTGGGCAGCGCCAACCTGCAGAAGGTGTATGCGTGGGTGGATGAGGGCCGCGTGATGGACCTGGGCGCCGCCTTCAATGTGCGCGATGGCCGCGCCATGAATTACGACGGCACGCGCGCCGCGCTGTCCACCTGGTCGGAAGGCCTGGTGCTGTGGAATCCGATGAAGGGACTGGCGGCCGATTCCATCACGCGCATTCCGCAGCTGAAGTGGTGCGTGGACATGAACTACGCCGACTGGTTCGACAGCTGCGAGTGGAGCGGTGCGGAAGTGATCCAGGCGGCGCTGGGCCCGATCCCGGTCACCATCACCGACATGAGCGACGACGGCAAGCTGATGGTGGGCCGTGCCGGCGACTTCTGGCAGGGCTTCATCGGTGTGATGTGGCTGGACGGGATCGGCTGGATCAAGATGGATGATTTCTTCCGCACCCAGGGCGTGGCGGAAGCCTGGCGTTACGGCATGCCGGGCCCGGTCTCGGTCAGCGGCAAGGGCAATGAGATGGTGGGCGGCATTCCCGGCTATCCAGTCAGCTGGTACGTGGACATGAAGAAGGTCCATGTCTGCCGCAACGGCCAGTCGCAGGAAGTGCCGTTCCCCGAGGGCTTTGCCGATGCCGTCAAGCGCGGCGCTCAGATGGGACGCTGCGAGTTCCTGTAAGCGAGCGGCGTCTTGCCGAACCAGCGCTTGCAGGCGCGGTTGAAGGAGCTGGGCTCGGTGTAGCCCAGCAGCGAAGCCACCTGCGACAGCGGGAATGCCTGGTAAGCCAGGTATTCCTGCGCGCGGTTGCGGCGCAGCCGGTCCAGGATATCCTCAAAGAAGACGCCTTGTTCTTTCAGGCGCCGCTGCAAGGTGCGTTCGTGCAGCCCGAGCTGGCTGGCGATCTGCACCAGCGTCCCTGCGCCGGTGGCGAACTGGCGCGCCAGCAGGGCTTCCACCTGCTGCGCGATGTCCAGCGGGTAGCGCCGGATCACATTGTTTACCCAGCGTTCAGCGGCCGCCTGCAAGGGCGCGCTGCTGCCTTCCGCCATCGGCATGGCGAGCAGGCGGCTCGGCACCGAGATGGTGTTGGCCTCCTGTTCGAAACGCAGTTCGCCGGCGAAGTGCCTGGCGTAGCGCGCCTTCGATACCGGCGCCGGGTGGCGGAAGGTGATGTGGAAGTCGGCGCCGGATTGGCCGGCGAAGCGCTGCAGGAAGTGCTGCGTCATGCACAGGCCCAGTTCCACCAGCTGGCGCTGCGGCGTGTCGTCGCCGGTATTCAAGGTGTAGGTGACGCGCGTGTAGCCGGGGCGCAGCGGGTCGTCCGCAATGGCCATGTGCTGGCCCGAGCTGTGATACGGGATGTTGCGGGCCACGGCGCGCATGGCGTCGCCCACGGTGGCCGAGTGGCGCGCGATCAGCGCCACCGCGCCGAGGATGCTGAAGTCGCGCATGGCCGCCAGCTGCAGGCCGAAATCGGGTGCTTGCAGGCGCTTGGCGGCATCGTTCAGCAGGCGTCCCATGGCCGGCAGCGAGATGGTGGCTTCCGGCTCATCCAATAGTTTCTCGTCGATACCATTGTCGGCTAGCAATGTGGTAGCGTCGCCACGAAGTTGTGCCACCAGGGTGCGGAAGCCGGTCAGCGCGCGGGCGCGGATCAGCACTATGGGAGGCGGGGCCATATGTATAGTCATGTCATCAAAAGTAAATACGAAGTCGCGCAAAGTCAATCAACTGTCATAACAAGTTAATGGGGAACCACGAAACGTTGGCTTAAATTTATGTTTAGTTGACCTCCGGTCATCAACATGGAAAGAGGAGTGAAGCCGATGAAGCATGTAGTCCCCCGCCTGGCGGGCGCTGCGCTCGGTGCGCTGGCGCTGATGGCCCCAAGCGCCCAGGCATCGCAGCTGGTCCCGCAGAACCTGACGCAGATGATCCGCAGCTCGGACGTGATCGTGATGGGCGAAGTCGCCAAGGTCACCGACGGCATCGAGCATGGCGTGCCGTACACCGAAGTCACCCTGAAGGTGAAAGGCAGCCTGAAAAAGGATCTGAAGGAAAAGAGCATGTACTCGTTCCGCCAGTACGGCCTGCTCAAGGCGCGCAAGATGCCGGACGGGCGCTACATGCTGCCGGCGCGTATCGAGGGCATGCCGACATGGAGCGTCGGCGAGCAGGTCACCACCTTCCTTAACAAGCCTTCCTCGCATAACGGCCTGACCAGCCCAGTGGGCCTGGCGCAGGGCAAGCTGACCATGGGCGGCGACAAGGCGGTCAACGGCTTCCACAACCAGGGACTGTTCAAGGGCGTCAAGCTGGAAGGCGCCACGCTGAGCGCGGAAGAAAAGGCCATGGTGGCCAAGCCGCACGGTGCGGTGGCCAGCGGGGTATTCCTCGGCCTGGTCAAGCGCGCGGTCAAAGAACAGTGGGTTGAAACGGGAGTGATGCGCTGATGAAGAGCAAGATCGTATTGGCGGCCCTGCTGGCCGCCGCTGCCGGCGCGCAGGCTTCCGGCCCGCTGCTGCTGACCGACAATCCCAAGAACCCGGTGCCGCTGCGCTGGGATACCAGCAAGCCGGTCCAGGTCTACGCGGATATCGGCCCGTATGTGCTGAAGAACGACGGCAGCGTGTTTATCGACAATGCCGGCGCCGACAAGATCACGTCTTTCGCGCTGGCGCAATGGAGCTCGGTGCCGACTTCCACCTGGCGCGCTGTCACCGATCCGTCCAAGTTCAAGAAGTTCAGCGAGGTGGCCAGCATTGGCACCGATGTGCGCGACGGTGCGACGGCGGAACTGGTGTACGGCAAGTACAACGAAGGCGGCATGTATGTGATCTACGACCAGGAAGGCAAGGCGCTGGAGGAGTATTTCGGGGTGCCGAAGGACCAGGTGCTGGGCATCGCCTTTGCCGAGATGGCGGAGGACCGCGACGGCGACGGCTATCCGGAAACCATCACCAAGGCGACCGCGATCATGAACGGCTACGCGGTGGTGCATGAAACGGCCGGTCCGGACGAGTGGTGGATGCCGCCCCCGGACGTGGACGGCAAGCGTATCGCCGGCGTGTTCACCCATGAATTCGGCCATGCGATCAACCTGTCGCACTCGCAGGTCAATGGCCACATGGCTTACTTCAGCGAGCCTTATTACTTCGACCTGGCGCCTGGCGTGCCGGGTTGCGGCGTGGCGCCGGTGCACTCGTGGAATAACTGGATGCCGGAGGCGAACAAGATCGATCCGAAGTATATCGAGACCATGTTCCCCTTCATTAATCCGGACACTGTCAATGCGGCCGGCAGGAACCCGGGCTACGAGCAGAGTACCATCGACCGGCCGGACGACGTGGCGGGCATCTCCGACCTGTATCCCTCGGCCAGCTACCTGAAGACGCGCGGTTCGATTGCGGGTACGCTGTACCTGAAGGATGGGCGCACGCAGTACGGCGGCATCAACATCATCGCGCGCAACGTGGCCGATCCGCTGGGCGACGCCATCTCGGCGCAGAGCGGCGACAAGACGCAGGGCCGCCTTGGCCCGGATGGCCGCTTCCGCATCAACAACCTGCAGCCGGGCGCCAAGTACGTGCTGTACATGGAAGAGATCGTGGCCGGCGGCTTCCCGACCGAACCAACCGCGCTGATCTCGGAGGCCGAGTATTGGAATACCGGCGAGTCCTCGGTGCCGGCCAGCGACCTGGCTTGCACCAAGACTGCCATTACTGCGGAAGCGGGCGTGGTGAAGACCGCCAACTTCTACTTCAACGGCTACAAGGATGGCGTGCAGTACACGCCGGTGGTGTACGGCTACCTGGGCTCCATGTCCAAGGATGGCGAGCGCGCCGCCGGGCGCCTCGAGCATACGCCCTTCATCTGGGACACCAGGAAGGGCTTCCAGCTGCCGCCGGCCGGCGTGACGGGCGTGAACGGCAGCATCACCCGCGACGGTACGCAGATCATCGTGCAGGCCGACCTCGATGGCCGCCTGAATGGGCGCGACTGGGACGGCACGCCGGTGCCGATCAACTCCGCCGCGATCTGGGACAGCAAGAGCGGCCGCGTCACCGACCTCGGTAGCCTGAACGGCGACACCTGCGGCGGCGGCAGCGAGTTGGGCTACTCCAGCAGCTACGGCTGGGCGGTCAATGGCGATGCCAGCGTGGCGGTCGGCACCGCCTACGTTGATGCCAATGGCGATGGCAAGTGCGAAGGCGGCTTCTTTGAGGACGTGAACGTGGGCGCCGAGATTGTGCCGTTCGTGTGGCGCCAGGGGAAAGGCATCAAGATGCTGAGCATGGATGGCATCGACACCGCCAACGAGCCTTGGCACCGCGCGCACGCCGTGTCGGGCAATGGCCGCGTGGTGCTGGGCACCACCAACTTCATGAAGGCCTATGCCTGGATCGACGACGGCAAGCCGATCGACCTGTACCAGGCCATCGGCGCAATGGACGGCTATGCCATGACGCCGGACGCCAGCCGCGTCGCCCTGAGCACTGAACGCGATGGCATCGTGCTGTGGAATGCGACGCGCGGCAGCGGTGCGCAAGCGTTCACCAGGCTGCCGACCATGAAGTGGTGCGAGGACATGCCGCTGCTGGGCATGGAATACACCTGCGAAAACGACAAGGCCTTCATCCAGGAAGCGTTTGGCGCGGTGCCGATGCAGGTGAGCGACATCAGCGACGACGGCAAGGTGATGGTGGGCCAGGCCGGCGTCTGGTTCAGCGGCCTGCATGGCGTGCTGTGGCTGGAAGGTATCGGCTGGGTCAAGCTGCGCGATTTCTTCCGCACCCAGGGCGTGGCGGAAGCCTACCGCTACGGGCTGGATAACGCGGCCTCCATCAACGGCGCCGGCAATGAACTGGTGGGCGGCATCCCGGGCTATCCGCTGACCTGGTACATCGACATGAAGAAGGCCTTTGTCTGCAAGGGCGGGCGCAGCACCGAGGTGGCCTTCCCGGGCCAGTTCATCGACTTCGTCAAGGCCGGTGCGCAGATGGGCCGCTGCGAGCACCTGTGAGCATGGGCCACAGGTCGATCTCGAACGAATTGCGCGCCGCTTTGCGCGGTGCGTTTGGATTGACCTGCCCCTACCTGGGCGACGAACTGTTCGACATATGCGCGAGCGGCTTTGTCGCCCAGCACGCAAGTTCCCTTCAATCCTACGGCGACGATTTCAGCGGCTGGCTGGCGCTGCACCCGTCGGTGCGTTTGCTGGCGCTGGACTGGAATACGATGGACGTGTGGCGCAGCCTGCGGCGCGGTGCCGCAGCGCCGGAGCCGCGCGCCCTGGCGCAGCCCGGGCATTGGCTGGTGTGGCAGCGTGAAGGCAGCCTGCATTACCGCGAATTGGCGGCGGCGGAAGCGGACGCCTTGCTGGGCTTCCGGCCCGGCAGCACCGCCAGCGGCGCCTACCTGCAGCAATGGCTGGCGCAGGGCGTGCTGGACTCGGGCTAGCGGTAGCGCTCCGGGTCGAACGGATACGAATAGATATTCTCGATGAAGCGTTCGCCGTCCTTTACCTGGCGCGCCAGGTAAAGGCGGCCGCCATGCACCCACGGGGTGAACTCCGCTTGCGCCGTGTTGAAAGGGGCGCCCAGGTTGCGCGGCGTGCTCCAGCCATGCTTGCCGTTGAAACTGATGTAAAGGTCGACGTCGCCCGCACCGCCCGGCGCGTCGGAAAAATACAGCAGGTAGCTCTGGTCGGCGGCCACGTACGGGTTCGACTCGCGCCATGCGCTGCTGTTGACCGGTTCGGGCAGGCGTTCCGCTGCGGCGTATTTGCCGTCCACGCGCCGCGCGCGCCACAGGTCCGATTTTCCTTCCGCGCCGTTTTTCATGAAGTAAATGGTGCCGTCGGCGGCAATGGAGCCGGATGATTCGGAGTCGTCGGTGTTGATGTCGTGGCCAAGATGGAGCAGCGGGCCCCAGCGGCCGTCGTGCAGCGCGACGGAATAGATATCGAAGCCTTTGCGCGCCGGCTTGTCCGGCACCGGGCGGTTGGACTGGAAGATGATGGATTTTCCGTCCGGTGCAAAGGCAGGGTCGATATCGCGCGAACCGTCGGTGGCGGAAAAGGGCACCGGCGTCGGCGCCTGCCATTTGCCCGCTACCTTGCGCGATTCCACGATGACCAGTTTGCTGCGGGCGCCGCCCGACTGCACCCATAGCGCGTGCTGGCCATCGGGCGACAGCGTGAAGCCGAAGACGCCGTTATCGGATACCAGTCCCGCTTCAAACATTCCGTCCTGGGGTGCGGCGGCGCCCAGCGCAGCCGCTAGCAGTAAAGAGAAAATATTCATTAATGTGAGATTTGGATATTAAGTTTGCCGCTGCGCTTCCGTAACCGTGTGCGTGAGGATCAATACCAACATCGATGCGCTGCGCGCGGCGCTGAATATGCAGCGCCATGGTGACGCAATTGCCAAAAGCATGCAACGCTTGTCGAGCGGTTTGCGCATCAACAGCGCGGCGGATGATGCAGCTGGGCTGGCCATCGCCGACCGCATGACGGCGCAGCTGCGCGGCATGCGTGCGGCGCGCAGCAATATCAGTGACGGCGCCTCGATGGCGCAAGTGGCCGACGGGGCGCTGGCCTCGGTGATGGAAAGCTACCAGCGCATCCGCGAACTGGCGGTGCAGGCGGCCAGCGATACCTATAGCCCTGGCGACCGCATGGCGATGCAGCTGGAGGCCAGCGCGCTGCTGCTGGAAATCAAGCGCATTGCGGAAGACACCAATTTCAACGGCATCCGTTTGCTGGACGGCGGCGCGGTGATTCAGCTGCAGCTTGGCGCGGACGATGGCGACACCTTGCCGCTGGCGGTGCCGGCGGTGTGGTCGCAGGAGGCGGGCGATATCAGCCTGCTGAACCACGCCAGTGCGACGGCGGCGTTGCAGCAGCTCGACGCGCGCATGGCGGGCATCGCCAATATGCGCGGCATGCTGGGCGCGGCGCAGAACCGGTTGGGCTACGCGGCGTCGCACAGCCTGATGATGGAGGAAAACCTGGCGGCTGCGCGCTCGCGCATCATGGATGTCGATTACGCCGCCGAGACAGCGCGGCTGGCGCGGCACCAGATCCTGCAGCAGGCTGCCATCGCCATGCTGACGCAGGCCACCGCCGCCCCGCGCCTGGTACTGCAACTGCTGCGCTAGCGCCGCCTGGCCCATGTGCGGCCACTTGGGCCGGGCAGCGTATGATAGGGCGGTCCATGCTCCATTTAATTGTCCCTGCTGCGTTGCTGCTGGCGGTGCCGCTTGCCCAGGCGGAGCAGACCGTGCGCCTGGCGTCGGATGCCTGGTGCCCCTTCGTTTGCGCCAGCGGCGAGCACCTGGCCGGCGGCTACCTGGTGGATGCGGCGGCTGCGGCGCTGGCTTCGCAAGGCCTGCAGGCCACGCCGGTGCTGATGCCGCTCAACCGCGCCATGCGCGAGACAGTCGTCGGCCGGATCGACGGCGTGTATGCACCGGCGATCGATGCGCGCCTGCGATTGAGTACACCGCTGGCGTATTCGCGCGCCTGCTTCTATACCCTGTCCGATTCAAAGTGGCGCTACCGGGGCATGGCATCGCTGGCCGGGCAGCAGGTCGCCATCATCGACGATTACGGCTACGATGGCGGGCCGATGGACGAATACATCAGCAAGTACCGCAAGCAGCCGGCCAGGCTGAAGCTGGCCTTTGGACAGACGGCTGGTACCAGCAACCTGCGCATGCTGCTGTACGGGCGGGTGCCGGTAGTGCTGGAGCACGAGGCGGTGATGGCGCAGTTGGCGGAGAGCGAGCGCGTGCCGCAGCAGCTGCGCAAGGCGGGTTGCCTGGAAGGGCGCTTGCCGCTGACAGTGGGTTTCGCGGCGGACAATCCGCGGGCGCTGCCCTGGCTGGTGGCGCTGGAGGCGGGCCTGCGCCAGCTGGAGGCGTCCGGCGAGCTGCAGGCCTTGCGCAAGCGCTATCACGTGCCGGACGCCATGGGGCCCGGCGAGGGCGCCACCGGCCAGGCCGGCAACGCCAAGCCGGTGCGCTGAGGCGGGGTTCAGCGCGCGCCGGCGCCGGCGAAGTGCGCTTCGATTTCTTCCAGTGTTTTCCCTTTGGTTTCCGGCAGCAGGAAGGTGGCGGCCAGGAAGTACACCACGGTGCAGCCGGCCCAGAAGAAGAACATGGCGGCGTAGCCGTGCTGGCCGACGGTCGGCAGGAACACGGCCGCGATGGTGGTGGAGACAAACTGGTTCACCAGCAAGGCGATGCTCATGCCGTTGGAGCGGATGCGGGTCGGCATCAGTTCGGACAGCGCGAGCCAGACGCACACGCCGGGGCCGACGGCGAAGCTGGCGACGAACAGGCAGATTGCAAGCGTGACCTGCCAGCCGTGTGCCACCGAGGGCAGGGCGCTGATGTGGGCTTGCTCGATGCGCAGCGGGGCGTCGCGGCCGGCGGCCGGATCGGCGAACGGGTTCAGGTGCAGGCGGCGGAAGAAGGCGCCGATCACGCTGTCCGGCTGCACGGTATCGTCGCGCGACAGCACCATGGCGGGCAGCGCAGGGTCGTCGCTGCGGCGGGTCTGGACATTGGTGAACGGGCCGTAGGAGTAGGCCACCGTGAGCAGCTGTGGGGTGCCGCCTGCGCTGGCCGGTGCGCCGAGCGCCTGCAGGGTTGGCGCGTCGAGCCGCAGCGACAGGGTGTTGCCCTGCGCCTGGGCGGCGACGATGGCGCTGACGTCGCGCTGTTCGGCCTCGGTGCTGCGGAACAGCAGGCCGGCGGCCAGCAGGGACACCACGATGCCGCCGCTGCCCAGCATCAGCAGGAATTTGCGGCCCTTGCGGTCGACCAGCAGCACGGCGACCACGGTCATGATGGCGTTCAGCAGCTTGAGGCCGACGTCGGCCATATTGGCGGTGGCGCCGGGCAGGCCGGCCTGGTTCAGGATGTTGACCACATAGGCCAGCACGGAGTTGATGCCGGTGGCCTGGGTGCAGGCCAGCACCAGGCAGGCCAGCAGGAAGGGCAGCACGTAGCGGCGGCTCAGCAAGCGGTCGTCGGCCGGGGCGGTAGTGGTGCCGGCGCCGGCGCGTGCGGCGGCCATGCCGGCGGCGGCCTGCATATCGCGCAGCTCGGATTCGGCGTCGGCCGCGCTGCGGGTGCGCAGCAGGGCGGCGCGGGCGGCGTCAACGCGGCCACGCTGCACCAGCCAGCGCGGCGATTCGGCCAGCAGCGCGCTGCCGAAGGTGAACACCAGGCCCGGGGTCAGGCACATCCAGAAAATGCTGCGCCAGGCGTGGTCCTTGGCGTCGAAGATGGCGGTGGCGCGGGCCGCTTCCGGCAGCGCTTGCGCGGCCTGGGTGGCGCTGTCGACGCTTTGCGCCTGGACCAGGCCAATCAGCGCGGCGGCCACCAGGCCGATGGTCAGCAGCAGCTGGAACAGGGCGGCGCCGCGGCCGCGTTTTTCGGCGTGCAGGCATTCGGCCAGGTAGAGCGGCACCACCACGCCAATCAGGCCGCCGCTGATGCCTTGCAGCAGACGTCCCAGCAGCAGCGGCACGTAGCCGTCCGACAGCGCGATCAGCGGGATGCTGGCGGTGAACAGCGCGCCGGCCAGCACCATGGCCCAGCGGCGGCCGATGGCGTCGGCGATCGCGCCGGCAAACAGCGAAGACAGCACGGAGCCAAGCAGCACGGCGGCCACGATGAAGCTCAGTTGCTGCGCGCTCAGCTTCCACGCCACCGAGGCGGTGGATTCAAGATAAGGCAAGGCGCCGGCAATGATGCCGACGTCGATCCCGTACAGCAGGCCGCCCATCCCGGCGATAAATAATAAGTAGCGCATGGATAAGGCCTGCATTGGATCTCCTTGTGTTGTTATGAGAGTGGGATGGGCTCGCCTTCAACGAAGACGGCCACGGGGTGTAATGATTTATCCAGCACGACGATGTCGGCCCAGGCGCCAGGGACCAGGCGGCCGCGTTCCGCTTCGCCCAGGTAGTCGGCGGGGAACAGCGACAGGCGCTGGGAGGCTTCCGCCACCTCCATGCCAAGGCTGACGAAATTGCGCAGCGCCTGGTCCATGGTCAGCACCGAGCCGGCCAGCGAGCCGGTTGCCAGGCGCACGCAGCCCATGCACTTGAACACGCGCTGCGTGCCAAGGGCGTACTCGCCGTCCGGCATGCCGGTGGCGGAGGTGGCGTCGGTCACGCCATACAGGCGCGGGATGGCGCGCAGCGCGGCGCGCATGGCGCCCGGGTGCACGTGCAGCAGGTCGGGGATGATCTCGGCGTATTCGGCGTGCGCCATGGCCACGTCCACCATGCCCGGTTCCTTGTGGCTCATGCCGCTCATGCCGTTGAACAGGTGCGTGAAGCCGGCCGCGCCGGCTTTCAGCGCGGCCACGCCGTCGTCGTAGCTGCCGGCGCTATGGCCGATCTGGACGCGGATGCCCATGTCTTTCAGGTGCGGGATCAGCTGCAGGTGTCCGGCCACTTCGGGCGCCATGGTCAGGACCTTGATCGGGGCGATGGCGTGGTAGCTTTCCACCAGCTCGCGGCTGGCGGTCACCACGTCCGGCGGCTGGGCGCCCAGGCGGCGGCGGTTGAGGAACGGGCCTTCCAGGTGCACGCCCAGCATGCGCGCGCCGTGCTGCGGGCGCTGCGCGATGACGCCGGCCAGGCCGTTCAGGGCGTGGCGGATCGAGTCTTCCTTGGCGGTCAGGGTGGTGCCGAGCAGCGCGGTGGTGCCGTGGCGGGCGTGGGTGCGCGCGACGACCGCGCCGGCGTCGCCGCCTTCCATGATATCGACGCCGGCCGCGCCGTGCACGTGCAGGTCGACGAAGCCGGGGATGATGGTCAGGCCTTCGCCTGCGGGACCTTCGGTGATGCTGGCGATGCGCTGGTCAAAGGCGATGCTGCCGTTGATCCAGCCGCCGGGAGTGAGGATACGGCCTTGCAGCATTGTTACTCCGCGATGATCAGTTCAATGCCGCGTTTTTCCAGCCCTTCGCGGTATTCGGGGCTGATGCTGGCGTCGGTGACCACGGCGTGTACGCGGTCCAGCTGCACGATGCGGTGCAGCGACACGCGGCCAAACTTGGAGGCGTCGGTCAGCACGATGACTTTCTTGGCGCGTTCCACCATCTTGTGGTTCAGGCTCGCTTCCGCCTCGTGGTGGGTGGTGATGCCGAACTGCAGGTCGAAACCGTCGACGCCGAGGAACAGCTTGTCGAAGTTATAGGCCGACAGGCAGGCTTCGGCCTGGGTGCCTTGCAGCGACAGCGACTGCTTGCGCAGCAGGCCGCCGGTCAGGATCAGGTCCACGCCGGGCGAATCGGCCAGTTCCCAGGCGATGTTCAGGCCATTGGTCAGCACCGTGACGTCGCTCGCATCGCGCAGCTGGCGCGCCAGCGAAATGGTGGTGGTGCCGGAGTCGATGATGATGTTGTCGCCCGGCTGCACCATGCGCGCAGCCAGCATGCCGATCTGCTCCTTCTGCGCCGGGTTCAGCGAGTCCTTCTGGCGGATAGTGTGTTCAGTCGGCGGGGTGCGCGCCAGCAGGGCGCCGCCGTGGCTGCGCTGCACCAGGCCTTGCGACTCGAGCACGCTCAGGTCGCTGCGGATGGTGACGGCGGAGACGCCAAGCTTGTCCACCAGGTCGGACACCTGGACCGAACCATTTTGTACGATCGCCTGCAGGATGGTTTCGCGGCGTTGGCTGGTATTTCGCATGTCTTCTGTCGCTGGATATCAAAAACGTCGAGCTTAACAGATGACGGCGGCCATGTGCGGCTTGGCGGCGCCCGCAGCATTGGCGCTGCAGGCGCGCGCGTACTGCGCCAGCAGGCGGCCGATCTTATGTTCAAGCAGGGCTTGCGGGGTGGCGGCCAGTTCGCCTTGCAGCACCGCCAGGAACTGCTCCGGCAGGTATTGGCTCAGCAAAGGCAGCGGGATGCTGCGGCCGCCCAGGTTGGCGAACAGGCGGCTGACGGCAGCCGCCACTTCCGGTTCGCCCCAGTAATAGCGGCAGCGGTCGGACAGGCCGTAGCGGCGCATCAGGCGCTGTTCGTCGGTGCTGCCCAGGTAATGCTTTTGCCAGTGCTTGGGTTTGGCCAGCATGACTTCATCCAGCACTTCCATCAGGCGTGAAGCCTGCTCCTTGCCGAGCAGGGCTTCTTCGATCTGGCACAGCGCCAGGAAGCCTTCGCGCAGGGCGAAGGTGGCGGCCGGGCCGACTTTCAGGATGGCGTAGTGGTCGCGCACCATCGCGTGCAGGCCCGATTCGCGCTGGTAGTCGGTGGAGTGGGCTTCGAACACCAGGCCCGGCTGGCCGGCCACGAATGCGGACAGTTCGGCCGCCGCTGCGGCATCGTAATGCTGCACATTGGCCTGGTCGAAGTCGACGCCCGGCTGCACCACCAGGGCGATCACGCGCTGCCAGGCGCCATGCAGCCCGGCGCCGGCGAAGGCCTGGCGGTGTACCTCCAGCGTGCGCTCGGCCGCCTGCGGCGCGGTGACGGCGAGCGCCTGCTCCAGCGAGGCTTCGCCGCCCGGTACCGGCACTTCGGTGCCGATCACATAGACCGGCGGCGGCAGGCCGGCGCGCGCGGCTGCCTGTTCGGCGATGGCAGCCAGGCGCACGGCGCGGGCGGCTACGGTTTCATCGTCCAGCACCGGCGCGTCGTCGGCGCAGCGCATGCTGCAGTCAAGGTGGATCTTATGGAAGCCGGCCGTCACGTAGGCATCGATCAGTACTTCGGCATGCGCCATGGCGCTGGCGGCGTCCTGCGACTGCCATGCATTGGGGCCAAGGTGGTCGCCGCCCAGTACCAGGCGGCTGGCAGGGAAATCCTGCTCCTGCGCCAGCCGGTGCACATAGTCGCGGAACTGCGCCGGTGTCATGCCGGTGTAGCCGCCGAACTGGTCGACCTGGTTGGAGGTGGCTTCCACCAGCAGCGGCGTGCCGTATTGCGCGGCCACCTGCATGGCGGCGCGCAGCACGGTGGGGTGGCTGCAGCAAACGCTGTACAGGCCGACCGGCGCGCCCTTGCGGTGCGCCTGGACGATTTGCTGGACTGGGGACATCGGAGCGGCTTGGTTCATGGTCGTTGGATCGTGTGTTGGCGGGCCAGCAGGGCGGCGCCGCGTGCACCGCCGGCATCGCCGAAGCGGGGCGGCAGTACGGGTGGCGCTTGCACGCCGCGGAACAGGTGGCGGCGTATGGCGGCCGGCAGCTGCGGATACAAGTGGGCCAGCTTGGACAGGCCTCCGCCCAGCACGATCACATGCGGGTCGTGGCTGAGCACCAGGCCTGCCATGGCATGGCCCAGCAGGTCGAGGTGGATGGCCAGCGCCTGCGCGGCGATGGCGTCGCCGCTGCCGGCGCGTTCCGCGATGAGCAGCGGCTCGGCGCCGTCGCCGCCCAGATGGGCGTGCAGGCGGCTCAGGCCGGGACCCGCCACGTAGCGTTCAAGGCAGCCGCTCTTGCCGCACGGGCAGTCCAGCACGGGCAGGCTGTATTGCGCCAGCAGCGTGGCCGGCACGGTCCAGTGGCCCCATTCGCCGGCAATGCCGTTGAAACCGCGTTGCAGGCGGCCATCGACGCAGTAGCCGCCGCCGGCGCCGGTGCCAATGATGGCGCCGAACATGGTCGGGGCTTGCGCCGCTGCGCCGCCCTGCGCTTCGGACAGGGCGAAGCATTGGCAGTCGTTGCCGATGATGACGGGACGCGCCAGGGCGTCTTGCAGCGCGGTGGCGACGATGCGGCCATTCAGCGCCGGCACGTTGGAGCTGAGCTGGCGCCCGCTGGCGCTGTCGATGATACCGGGCAGGCCGATGCCGACCGGCGCGGGCTGCGCCAGCGGGCCCAGCGCCGCGTCGCCGCGCGCTACCAGCCCGGTGATGGCGGCCACGAATTCATTGAAGTCGGTACCAGGCGTGGCGACGCGCTCGCGGAACACTTCCTGCAGTTCGCCGCCGTCATCGCGCCAGGACACCAGTTCAATCTTGGTGCCGCCGATGTCGATGCCGTGGTAGCAGCGTGCCTCAGAACTGGTCATGATGGTAAATGGTGACGCCTTGCACGACGCGGTTGACGGTGCCGTCGGCGAAGGGATTGTCGGGAGTCAGGCCCAGCGCGGCCGACTGGTGCAGGGCGTATTGCTGCCCCATCAGCAGCCACAAGGGCGCCAGCCAGGCGTCGCTTAGCGTCGCGCTCGGCCCGCCCGGCGCCATGCCGATGTCGGCGCCGTGGCCGACGGTGACCACCTTGCCGGCCACCCCATCGCGGCGCAGCTCTTGCAGCAGGTCTTCTTCATAGCGGTGCGCCAGCGCTTTGCTGCTGCGGAAAACCACCACCAGCGATTGCTTGTTCAGCGCCGACTTCGGGCCGTGCCGGAAGCCCAGCGCGGTATTCGACATGGCGAGCACGCGGCCGCCGGTCAATTCCAGGATCTTCAGCGCGGATTCCTTGGCCAGCGCTTCCAGCGGGCCGCTTCCGAGGTAGACCACGCGTTCCACCGCTTCTGCCGCCAGTGCGGCAACCGGAGCCGCCCATTCGCGCAGGGCAGCGTCGCCGGCTTGCGCCAGCGCGTCCAGGCGCTGCTGCCACTCGCCTTTGCCCAGCATGCACAGTGCCGCCAGCAGCATGCAGGTGAAGCTGCTGGTCATGGCGAAACCGCGATCGCAGCTGGCGGCGGGCATCAGCAGGTTGAAGGTGCGCGCATCGGTATCGCCCTGGCGCGCCAGCTGGCCCTGCGGGTTGCAGGTGATATTCAGGAAGCGTGCATCGGCCACCACTTCGCGCACCAGTTCAACGGCGGCCAGGCTTTCCGGGCTGCTGCCGCTGCGGGCGAAAGACACCAGCAGGGTAGGCGCACCCGGCTCCAGGTAGAGCTCCGGGTGGGTCAGCAGGCTGGTGGTGGCCACGGCGCGCACCTGCGCCGGCCAGGCGGCATTCAATTCATCGGCGACGATCTCGCCCACATAACAGGAGCTGCCGGCGCCGGTCAGGATCACGCGCTGCTGCGGATTGTGCAGGCAGCCGCCCAGGAATGCGGCGACATCGGCGGCGCGGCTTTGCAGGCTGGCGCCCAGTTCGCGCCACAGGGCTGGCTGCTGCGCAATCTCTTCGGCGGTATCGAGGCCGCTGATCTGGCGCCAGGCTTGCGGGTCACGCTGGAGGAGGGTAGTCATCGAAAAATGGAAAGTTATAAGTTAAGGCAAAGCATAAATAACATATTTCGGAAAGTCAAATACGAAAGTAAAACGAAAGATATATCAGTTTGGAATACCGGCCGAAGTGCTCGCCAAGACGTCGCGATTCAGCATAGTTCGTTGCGCTAATGCTACTAAGCGAAAGCTTGTGCACCGCAATATCGCCTAAACGAAAGGTAAAAATGCGAAAAATGCCTGAGAAAATGCGGTTTTCTTTCTTTTTGTTGACCTTTTTTGCTTTTATTTCTAAAGTACCTCCATCAAAACGAAAAAACCTTGCACGCAAGGCAGGCTTATGAAGAGACTCACCCGCACTGCAATCGCTGCCGCCGTCCTGGCCCTGGCTACCGGTACCACCCTGGCCGCTCCGCTGGGCAAGCTGCGCAGCATGAGCGCTGCACCGTCGGCCAGCACCGGCGGACAGCATTGGGACCTGGCGACCGACTCGGGCGCCATCGTGCGGGTCAGCCTGCTGCGCGACGATGTGCTGCGGATCTGGGCGGGTCCCAAGGGCAAGCTGACCGATGCCGGCGACAAGGCTGCCGCCATCGTGGTGGGCACTCCGGCGCAGCGTGTTGAGCATAGCGTAAGCGAGCAGCCGGACCATATCTTGCTGCGCACGGCGAAGCTGGCCCTGCGCGTCGACCGTAATCCTGTGCGTTTTTCGCTGTACCGCGCCGGTGAAGCGCAGCCGCTGTGGCGTGAGCTGCAGCCGTTGGAACTGGGCGACAAGGCCAGCGTGCAGACGCTGTCCAGCGACAAGGCGGAGCGCTTCTTCGGCGGCGGCCAGCAGAACGGCCGCTATGAATTCAAGGGCCGCCAGCTGGATGTGTCCTACTCCGGCGGCTGGGAAGAGGGCGACCGCCCAAGCCCGGCGCCATTCCTTATGAGCTCGCGCGGCTGGGGCATGCTGCGCAATACCTGGGCCGACGGCAGCTACGATTTGCGCCAGCACGATGTGCTGGCGTTGCAGCATGCGGAGCCGCGCTTCGATGCCTACTATTTCGTCGGCAAGGATGTGCGCGACGTGCTGGCGCGCTATACCGAATGGACGGGCCGCGCGCGCATGCTGCCGCGCTGGGCGCTGGAATACGGCGATGCCGATTGCTATAACGACGGCGATAACGTGAAGAAGCCGGGCACTGTGCCGAAAGGCTGGAGCGACGGCCCGACCGGCAAGACGCCGGACGTTGTCGACGTCGTGGCGCGCAAGTACCGCGAGCACGATATGCCGGGCGGCTGGATCCTGCCGAACGATGGCTATGGTTGCGGTTATACCGATCTGCCGCAGACGGTGCAGGGGCTGGCGAAGTACGGCTTCCGCACCGGGCTGTGGACCGAGAACGGCGTCGACAAGATTGCGTGGGAAGTCGGCACGGCCGGCAGCCGGGTGCAGAAACTGGACGTGGCTTGGACCGGCAAGGGCTATCAGTTCTCGCTGGATGCGAACAAGTCGGCTTACGACGGCATCCTCAATAATTCCGACAGCCGTCCATTCCTGTGGACGGTGATGGGGTGGGCGGGTACGCAGCGCTATGCGGTGGCGTGGACCGGCGACCAGAGCGCGAGCTGGGACTATATCCGCTGGCACGTGCCGACCCTGATCGGTTCCGGCCTGTCGGGCCAGGCTTATGCGACCGGTGATGTGGATGCGATCTTTGGCGGCAGCCCGGAGACTTTTACCCGCGACCTGCAGTGGAAGGCGTTCACGCCGGTGCTGATGGGGATGTCGGGCTGGTCGGCCAATGCGCGCAAGCATCCATGGTGGTTTGAAGAACCTTACCGAAGTGTCAACCGCAAGTACCTCAAGCTCAAACTGCGTTTGACGCCGTATATGTACACGCTGGGGCGCGAGGCGGAGCAGACCGGCGCGCCGCTGGTGCGTGGGTTGATGTGGGATTACGCTGGCGATCCGGCCGCGTTTACCGAGGCCTATAAGTATCAATTCCTGCTGGGGCGCGACATGCTGGTGGCGCCGGTGTACCGCAGCCAGGCGGTGTCGCAGGGCTGGCGCAAGTCGATCCACCTGCCGCAGGGCACCTGGTTCGATTACTGGGACGGTCGGCAGGCGACTGCTGGCGCTTCCGGGCGCGATATCGATCTGCAGGTGACCCTCGACAAGCTGCCCGTCTTTGTGCGGGCTGGCGCGATGCTGCCGATGTACCCCGAGGTTTTGTATGACGGCGAGAAGCCTAAGGATGTGCTGACGCTGGACTTGTATCCGCATGGCGAGTCGTCGTTCACGCTGTATGAGGATGACGGCAACACGCGCCAGTACCAGAAGGGCGCGTTCAGCCAGCAGCAGCTGCGCATGCGCGAAGCCGGCGGCCGCGTCGAAGTGGACGTGGCGCCGGTGGAGGGGAGCTATGCGGGACAGGAAGCGCGTCGCGCTTATGTGCTGCGCATGCTGACGCGCCATCGTCCGGATGCGGTGGACGCTGCTTCGGGCCCGGCTGGCCGTGCGCTGCCTGCGCTGGCCGACCGCGCGGCGTGGGAGGCAGCTGCTGAAGGCTGGTTCTACGACCCAACCGACCGTACCGGCACGCTGTACGTAAAGACCGCAAAACAGGACATCCGCCAACCGCTGCACATCACCGTGCAAAACGTGCAGACAGTGGCGCAGCAGGATGGCGACTTCCCGCAAGCCCCGGAACTGGGGCGCGCGCTGCCGCCGGATG
The DNA here is from genome assembly GCF_038440195.1 of Pseudoduganella sp. OTU4001. NCBI lineage: Bacteria > Pseudomonadati > Pseudomonadota > Betaproteobacteria > Burkholderiales > Oxalobacteraceae > Pseudoduganella > Pseudoduganella sp. OTU4001. The sequence goes on from NZ_JASATG010000024.1 coordinate 37,259, forward strand.
CGCTGCTGGTGGTGAACCGTCCCGCCGAAGAACCCGGCCACCCGCTGGAAAACGCCTTCGACGACAAAGCCACCACCTGGTTCCGCACCACGCGCAACCAGTCGATCCGCACCGGCGCGCACGAATGGACCATCGGCTTCACCGAGCGCCGCCTGGTGGACGGTATCGAAATCGCGCCACGCGGCGACGAACACTGGAAGCACGGCCAGGTGCGCGACTTCGAAATCTACATCGCCGACAGCAACGGCGAATGGGGCAAGCCGACATTCACCGGCCGCCTGAAGCTGCAGAAGGAAACGCAAACCATCAACTTCCCGGCCACAGCAGGCCGTCTGCTGCGCTTCCGCGTGCTCAGCACGCAGAACCCGGAAGGCGAAGGCGCAGCAGCGACCGACCCGATGGTCACCGCGGCGGCGCAGGCCCCGGCCAAGGCCGTCAACGCGCTGCAACCGCTGGAAGTGGGACCGATTGCCTTGTCCACCTTCCGCATCCTGGAGCACCGCGCCAAAGAAGGCGCCGAGCAGCAAAGCTTCCTGTCGGACCTGCCATTGCCAAAAGGCGTCGGACGCGACCGCCCACCCGGCAAAGGCAAGGAGATGCGCATGAACGGCCTGTGGTTCCGCAAGGGCCTTGGCGTCGGTGCGAACAGCCGCGTCGACCTGCAGCTGGACGGCAACTGGAGCCTGCTGCGCGCCGACCTTGGCGTGGACGACAGCTGCCGCAACGCGGGCGGCCTGCAGTTCCAGGTCTGGAGCGGCGAACGCCTGCTGTACGACAGCGGCATGGTGAAGGCCCCGGCCGTCGTCAAGCCGGAAATCGATGTGCGCGGGCTGCGGCAACTCAGCCTGCGAACCCTGGGCGCAAACGGCGCCCAACCCGCCCAGGTTTGCGGTAACTGGGCCAATGCCGTACTGCTAGGCACAGAGGGCGCCACCGTCCGAATACGCTGAACGCACCCTAATCGTCGACTAAAAGCCAGCCCCTCCACGGACCGGGGCGGGCTGCTTACAACCATACGAAACACGGAGATACAGCATGCGAACCCAAAAGAAGGCCCTTGCACTGATGATCGGCCTGGCCATCGCCGGCCAGGCATGGGCCCAGTCCAACGCTACCACCACCATCTTCGGTGAGGTGAAGACGCCGTCCGGCGCCAGCGTGGTGGTGCAGAACCTGGAAACCGGCGTGCAGCGCACGCTGACGCCCGATGCATCCGGCCGCTACGTGGCGAACTCGATGCCGCCGGGCCGCTACGCGGTCAAGGTGCTGCGCGCCGGCACCGTGGAAGCGACGCAGGAAGTCGAAGCGCGCGTCGGCAGCGGCGTGGAAGCCAACTTTGGCGGCGCCGAAATGCAGAAGGTGGTGGTGAGCTCGGTGCGCAACCGCATCGACGTCTCCAACACCAATAACGGCGTGGTGTTCACCGCACGCGAACTGAAACAGCTGCCGGTTGCGGCCGACGTAGCCTCCGTCGTGCAGCTGACGCCCGGCGTCTCGCGCGGCACCAACGGCCAGTACGGCAGCGCGCCGTCGATCGCCGGTTCGGGCCAGTCCGAGAATGCCTTTTACGTCAACGGCTTCCCGATCACCAACATCCTGACCCAGGTCGGCGCCTCGGAACTGCCGTTCGGCGCGATCTCGAATATGCAGGTGCTGTCCGGCGGCTACGGCGCGGAGTTCGGCCGCTCCACCGGTGGCGTCATCAACATCACCACCCGCAGCGGCGGCAACAAGTTCGAGTTCGGCGGCAAGTACGCCACCATTCCAGGCTCCCTGCGCGGAACGCCCGAAAATACCTATTACGCCAACACCGGCGCCAATCCGGACACCGACGGCAAGCTGCTGTACTGGAACCGCGACAACCACACCACCAGCAAGGTCGCTGGCCTGTACGGCAGCGGTCCGATCATCGAGAACAAGCTGTTCGCCTTTGTAGCGCTGGAACAAACCAAGACCGATTCCAGCTCAATCGGCGCCGCCAGCAGCGCCGGTCAAAGCACCGCCACCGGCTGGAGCACCAGCGGCACCACCGTCAAGCGCTTCCTCGGCAAGATCGACTACAACCTGACCGAGAACCACCACTTCGAATTCACCAAGCTGTACGACCAGACCCGCACGCGCAGCCAGGCGTACGGCTTCGATTACGGCACCCTGACGCGCAACGACGTCCCCGGCAACAAGGCGCAGGAAACCATCAACTGCTGCGCCTCCGCCTCCGCACCGGGCGCCAATATCGGCATCTTCAAATACACCGGCTACCTGACCGATGCGCTGACGGTGACTGCGCTGTACGGCGACTCGCGCACCTCGCACCGCCGCATCCCGGACGGCTACAACCCGGCACTGGCGCAGACTTCCTCCTCCGTCACCGCGCGCGTGCCGGGCCTGACCTACAACAACCCGCAGACCGTGACCGGCAGCCTGGTCGACCCGTCCTCGCATGACAACCAGAAGGGCATGCGCCTGGACGCCGAGTACAAGCTGGGCGACCACTCGCTGCGCGCCGGTATCGACCGCCTGAAGATCGATTCCCTGGTCGGCACCACGCTGGCCGGCGGCTACCGCTGGACCTACCGCAAAGCCACCGACCCGAACCGCCCGATCAACGGCGCCTTCGAGACCCCGGCGCAGGGCGGCGGCTACGGCTTGCAGGGCTACTACGTCAGCAAGGACATCACCGACCGCCTGGCGCGCCCGACCAGCACCCAGTCCGCGCAGTACATCCAGGACCATTACCAGGTCAACGACCGCCTGCTGCTGGACGTCGGCGTACGCCGCGAACAGTTCACCAACTACACCACCGAGGGTGATGCTTTCATCTCCCAGCGCAGCATGATCGCGCCGCGCCTGGGCGCCACCTGGGACGCGTACGGCGACAGTTCGCTGAAAGTGTACGCCAACGCCGGCCGCTACCACTTGCCGGTGCCGTCCAACCTGTCCAGCAATATGGCCAGCCCTTCGCTGAACACCAGCGAGTTCTTCACCTACACCGGCGTTGACGCGGCGACCGGCGCGCCGACCGGCCTGCACGCCATCAGCAAGCCGTACTCCGCCAACAATGCCTACGGCGTGGGCCGCGATGCGCGCGAGGTGACCGCCATCGGCCTGAAGCCGTTGTCGCAGGATGAATTCGCGCTGGGCTTCGAGCGCGCCATCACGCCCAAGCTGGTGGTCGGCGCGGGCCTGCTGTACCGCAAACTGAACGACACCAACGACGATACCTGCGACCAGCGTCCGATCGATGCATGGGCTGAACGCAACAAGGTCGATACCAGCCACTGGAGCGGCTTCCAGTGCGCCATCATCAACCCGGGCCGCGGCAACAACCTGTGGATCGACTTCGCCGACGGCAAAGGCCTGCGCCAGGTCGATATCAGCGCCGCCGAATGGGGCAATCCAAAACCTGACCGCAGCTACCGCGCTCTAAACCTGTCGCTCGAGCATCCAATGAGCGACGGCTGGTACGGCAAGCTGACCTACACCCTGTCGCGCCTGAAGGGCAATATGGAAGGCCAGACCGACACCATCGGCGGCGGCGACGTGGCGCTGACCGTCAGCACCGATCACAAGGAGCTGATGTACAACGCCTACGGCTACCTGCCGAGCGACCATCGTCACCAGCTCAAGGCCTACGGCTTCTGGCAAGTGGCGCCGGAGTGGATGGTGGGCGGCAACCTGGCCCTGATTTCCGGCGCGCCCCGCAACTGCATCGGCGCGCTGCCGGAGAACCTGCACTGGGACGACGACTACGGCGACGCCTACTTCTTCTGCAACGGCAAGCCCGCGCCGCGCGGCAGCCAGGGCCGCATGCCGTGGCAAACCCAGTTGGACCTGAACCTGGTCTATACCCCTGCTTTCGCCAAAGGCCTGAGCCTGAAGGTCGACGTGTTCAACGCCCTGAACCGCCAGACCGTGACCCGCTACAACGAAACGCGTGAAGATGCCGGCGCCATTTCCCAGCACTACCTGGAAGTGGCCGGACGCACCTCGCCGCGTTCCGTCCGATTGACCGCTGAATACAACTTCTAAGACAAAAACCGAGAGGAGATAGCTGTGGAACTGAAGAAACTGATCGCTGCGCTGGCAGCAGTAGGCCTGGCAGGCGGCGCCATCGCCGCCGAAGCCGATGACAAGAAGGACGAGAAGGGCGAAAAGGTCCATCGCGTGGAAGTCACCGGTTCGAGCCTGAAGCGTATCAACGCCGAAACCGCGTCGCCGGTGCAGGTGATCGATGCCAAGCAGATTGAAAACATGGGCGCCCGCACCCTGATGCAGGTGCTGGACAACCTGCCGGCCGCGCGCCCGGCGCAGCAGGACTTCCGTTCCATGTTCACCGGCTCCGACGGCGGCTCGCAGGCCAACCTGCGCGGCCTGGGCGCGCAAGGCACCCTGGTGCTGCTGAACGGCCGCCGCCTGTCGTTCTACGGCGCACCGGCTGGCTTCCAGACCATGTTCGTCAACATCGACGCGATCCCTGCGGCGGCGATCGAACGCATGGAGATCCTGACCGACGGCGCATCGGCGGTCTATGGTTCCGACGCGGTGGCGGGCGTGATCAACGTCATCACCAAGAAAAACTACCAGGGCCTGGAAGCGCGCGCCACCATCGACCACTCGCAGGAAGTGTCGTCCTACGGCGAGCGCCAGGCCAGCCTGGTGTACGGCAAGGGCGATGTCGGCAGCGACGGCTATAACATCATGGCCTCGCTGAACGTCTACCAGCGCGACCGCATTGCCCTGGAAGACACTTACGACAAGCGTCCGGCGCATTTCTACGTCAACAACCCGAACTACATTTCCAACTTCCGCATCGGCGTCGGCAGCGAACCTGGCCAGCCTAACCCGGGCACCTTCTTCGTGTTCGACCCGGCCAAGGGCAATGCGCGCACCCAGCGCGCCGTAGCCGGCTGCTCCACCTTCATCACCGAAGCCTCGGGCACGCGCTGCGTGTGGAACAACCTGCCGTACTCGCTGGACACCGGCCCGACTTCCGACCGCGTGACCGGCTTTGTGGCCGGTCGCAAGAAGTTCGGCGACGACATGGAAGCTTTCGCCGAAGCCGCCTTCACCCACATCCGCATGCGCGGTGAAAACGGTCCGCGCAGCTTTAACAGCGGCTCGGTCAACAACTGGTTCTCGCGCAACACCGGCACCAAGCTGAATACCTTCACCCAGCCTTACCTCGGCCCGAACAACGTCTACCTGAAGGGCAAGCTGGACGCCGACATGGCGGCCAAGATGGGCGGCGCTGCTGGCCTGAACTACATCCTGCAGGATGCCAAGGGCCACTTCGGCCAGAAGAACCTGGACGACAACTACCGCGTTCTGGCAGGCCTGAAAGGCCATGTGGGCGGCAGTTGGGACTTCGAGACCGCGCTGGGCGTGGCGGGCAGCCACTCGACCCTGTACCAGACCACCAATATCAACACCAAAGGCTTCGAGAAAGCCTTCGGCCCGACCCGCGTAGACCCTGCGACCGGCCGTACCTATATCTCCGACAATCCTGCCTACAAGTTCGGCGAGATCAGCGAAGCCAATGCAGCACTGCTGCGCGAGGCTTACCCGACCTTCGACATCCAGTCCTGGACCAAGCTGATTACCTTCGACGCCAAGGTGGAAGGCACGCTGTTCAACCTGGGCGACCGTGAAGTGCGCGCCGCCTTCGGCACCAACCTTATGCGCGAAAGCTTCGACACCCCGGGCAACGCCGATGCGGCCAATGGCCTGATCACCCAGCAGGGCGGCTCCTGGTTCGACGGCAAGCGAACTGTCAGCGCGCTGTTCGGCGAAGTGGTGGTGCCGGTCACGGAAACTCTGGAAGTCAACGCCGCAGCGCGCCTGGACAAGTACCCGCACTTCTCCGCCAACCTGGCGCCGAAGCTTGGCGTGCAATGGCGTGCGCGTCCGGAAATCATGGTACGCGGCACCTACTCGGAAGGTTTCCGCGCACCTAACCTGGCCGAATCGGGCAGCGGCGGCGTGTTCGCCCAGGTGGGCGGCATCCGCGACACCGTGCGCTGCGATGAAACCAATGCCATCGCCAAGCTGCTGCAGAAGTCCGTCACCAAGACCGAGCAGGATCTGGGCAAGGCGCTGCTCAACTCCAATTGCTCGACCACCGTCGGCGGCCTGACCCCGCCGAACCCGGACCTGCAGCCGGAGAAGGCCAAGATCTCCACCTTCGGCCTGGTGCTGCAGCCGGCCAAGGACGTCAGCATTTCGCTGGACTACTGGTTCGTCTACCGCCGCGACGAGATCGTGCGCCAGGACTTCAACCAGCTGTTCACCCAACTGGTTGAAAAGTATGGCCCGGCGCTGCAAGGCACCAATCAGGCGATCCGCAACGACTTGAGCGATGCCGATCGCGCCAACATGGCCGCTGTGGTCACCATGTGCGCCAACCCGGCCAACGCCGCAGCCTGCAACGGCGCATTGCCGAAGTACTCGGTGGGTAACCTGGGTGGCCTGATCAACTCCTACTCCAACCGCGGCCGCACCTTGCTGGACGGCTTCGACATCGACGCGCGTGCACGCTGGTCGCTGGGCGAGTGGGGCAAGCTGGGCACCGGCGCCGCCTTCACCATCCGCAAGCGCGAGACCTACAACTACGACGACGGCGGCGGCTTCTCCGGCAACTACGTCGGCTACTACGATTCGCCACGCCTGCGCGGCACCCTGAACGCCGACTGGAGCTACCGCAACTTCACCACCAGCCTGTTCATCAACTATACCGGCAAGGCCAAGTGGGCTTACGGCGAGTGGGATACCGACAACACGCCGGAAAACTGCACGGCAGCTGGTGTGGAGATGCCGCAGAACCTGTGCAAAGGCCAGCCTTCGTACACCACCGCCAACCTGGGCTTCACCTGGAAACCGACCAAGGCACTGGACCTGAACCTGAACATCAAGAACGTGACCAACAAGATGCCGTACTACGATCCAAACGGCTGGGAAGGTTACAACCACCAGACCAACCTGTTTGGCCGCACCTTTGCGCTGACTGCCGGCTACAAGTTCTGGTAACCTGCGTTTCATTAGAGAGGTTTTGAAAAGATGGACAAGCAATTCAATCGACGACACTTCCTCACCGCCGGCGCCGCGCTGGCGGGCAGCCTGCTGCTGCCGACCGCCTTCGCTGCAGGCAGCCGCGAGAAGCTGCGGCTTGGCATGATCGGTACCGGTGCGCGCGGCCAGGTGCTGCTGCGCGAACTGGTGCGCCGCGACGACGTGGAAGTGGCCGCTTTGTGCGATATCGACCCGTTCGTGCTGGGCAAGGCATTGGCCCAGTTCGAGAAGGCTGGCAAGGCCAAGCCGCGCACCTTCGGCGAGGATGGCGACAAGAACGCCTACAAGCGCATGCTCGATTCCAAACAGCTGGATGGTGTGATCATCGCTACCCCATGGGAGTGGCATGCGCAAATGGCAATCGACGCGATGCAAGCCAAGGTGCCGGTGGGTTGCGAGGTGGTGGCGGGCGTCACCCTCAAGGACCACTGGGACGTGCTGGATACGCAGCTGAAAACCGGTACGCCGTATATGCTGCTGGAGAACGTGTGCTACCGCCGCGATGTGATGGCAGTGCTGCAGATGGTGCGCGCCGGCCTGTTCGGCGAGCTGGTGCACCTGCAGGGCGGCTACCAGCACGACCTGCGCGCCGTGAAGTTCAACAGCGGTGAACCGGGCAAGGCATATGGCGGCGGCATCGAGTTCGGCGCCAAGGGCTGGTCGGAGGCCAAGTGGCGCACCGAGCATTCGGTGCAGCGCAACGGCGAGCTGTATCCAAGCCACGGCATCGGTCCGTGCGCGATGTACACCAACATCAACCGCGGCAACCGTTTCACCCGCATCAACACCTTCGCCACCAAGGCGCGCGGCTTGCACGACTACGTGCTCAAACAGGGCGGCGCCAACCACCCGAACAGCAAGGTGAAGTTCGCCCTGGGCGATATCGTGACCACCACGCTGTCGTGCGAGAACGGCGAGACCATCCTGCTGCAGCACGATACCTCGCTGCCGCGCCCATACTCGCTGGGCTTCCGCGTGCAGGGTACGGACGGCCTGTGGATGGACGTGAACCGCTCCATCCACATCGAAGGCAAGAGCAAGCCGCACCAGTGGGAGGACTTCCAGGCCTACCAGGACAAGTTCGACCATCCGCTGTGGCGCAAGTACGCCGACCAGGCGGCTGGCGCCGGCCACGGTGGCATGGATTACTTCGTGATCCACGCCTTTGTGGAAGCGCTGAAAGCGCGCGCGCCAATGCCGATCGATATCTACGATGCGGTGACCTGGAGCGCGATTACGCCGCTGTCCGAACAGTCGATTGCGCAGAACTTCCAGACCCTGGACTTCCCTGACTTCACCCGGGGCCAGTGGAGCAAGCGCAAGCCGATCTTCGCCTTCGACGACCGCTACTGATGAAAATCGCCTGGATTGCCCTGGCAGCGCTGAGCGTGGGTACCGCCTACGCCCAGTCGGAGCCTTACAAGGTGTTCGACACCAAGCCTGTCATTACAGAGGGTCCGTTCCTGTCCGCACTATCCGACACTGCGGTGTCGGTGGTGTGGATGACCGATGCGCCCAGCCATGCCAAGGTGATCCTGCGCGACGGCGACCAGGTGCGCGAGATCGAACCGCAGGTGGACGGCCTGGTGCCGGTCGGCCAGCGGCACGTGGTGACGGTGACCGGCCTTACACCCGGCAGACGCTACTCCTACGAGACCGTGTCCACCCGCGTGGTGAAGCTCAAGCCCTACTGGCCCGACAAAGGCCTGAGTACCAGCAGCGCGGCGGCCAGCTTCACCACCTTCAATCCGCAACAGGAGCGCGTGTCCTTCAGCGTAGTCACCGACACGCACGAAGACACCGCCCGCATCGGACGTTTGATGAAGATGGTGGATTGGGGCAGCACCGATGCGCTGCTGCATTTGGGCGACGCCTTCCACTGGCTCGATTCGGAAGAGCAGTTGTGGGCCAAGTGGCTGCGCCCCACGGTGGCAGGCATGGCGCCCGGCAAGCCGCTGCTGTTCGCACGCGGCAACCACGAACTGCGCGGTGCCTACGCGCGCCAGCTGGCCGGCTACGTGCCGACGCCGGAGGGCAGCTACTACTACGCCCGCACCATGGGCCCAGTGCACTTGCTGGTGCTCGACACCGCCGAGGACAAGCCCGACGACACCAACGTCTACGCCCAGCTGAATCGCACCGTGCCTTACCGCGCGGACGAACTGGCATGGCTGCGCGCGCACGTCGGCCGCAGCACGCATTTCGCAATGGCGCCTTTCCGCGTAGTGGCCATGCACCAGGGCGACTGGGGCTGGCTGCCCGACAACGGTGCGGCTTGGACCGCGCTGGCCAACCAGGCCAAGGTGGACCTGGTGATCGCCGGTCATGACCACGAGTTTTCCTATCACGCGCCCGACAGGGAGCATGGCTACCACCGCCTGATCCTGGGCCAGGACCAGCTGGCGCGGGTCGAGGCCACGCAGCGCGAGCTGACGGTGCGTGTGCTGTCCGACAAAGGCGTGCAGGTCCACCAGCTGCGCATACCGGCGCGACACTAGTTAAGGTATTATTGCCATTCTCTTAACCATTACTGACAACTAAGAGGATGACAATGAAGGTGAAGTATGTAGTGTCCGCCCTGGCATTCAGCCTGCTGGCGGCAGGCGCCTACGCGCAGGAACAGGAGCAGGAAGCTGTCCCCGCGCCGGAAGGCGAAAAAGTCGTGATCACCGGCCAGCGTCCGGGCCCCGGCATGTGGAAGGTCTCCAAAGGCGAGCACGTGCTGTACGTCTTCGGCAAATACGGTCCGCTGCCGGCGAAGATGGAATGGCGCTCGCATGAAGTGGAAGCGGTGCTGGCCAAGTCGCAGGAATACCTGTCGGAGCCGACATCGCAGGCCGGCGTCGGCGTGTGGGGCGGCATCAAGCTGGTCGCCGCCTTGCCGCAGATCTGGAACATCGAAAAGAACCCTGATGGCGCAACGCTGCAGCAGATTGTCCCGCCCGAGGCTTATGCGCGCTGGTCCGTCCTCAAGGAAAAATACATGGCCAAGGATAAGGATGTGGAGCGCTACCGCCCCATCTTCGCCGCCTCGTCCCTGTTTGAACATGGCCTGAAGCAGACCGGCCTGTCCGGCAAGGACCAGGTTGGTCCCGCCATCAACAAACTGGTCAAGCAGTCAAAGATCAAGGTCACGCCATCGAGCATCAATGTGGACCTGTCGGACGCCAGCAAGCTGCTGAAGGACTTCACCAAGTCCAACCTGGACGACGCGGCATGCTTCGCCACCACGCTGGACCGGCTGGAAGCGGACATCGACCATATGCGCGTCCGTGCCAACGCCTGGGCCATCGGCGATATCGAGACGATCCGCAAACTGGATTATGCCGACCAGGAAATCACCTGCCGTGCGGCAGTGGAGGGCAGCGCTGCGTTCAAATCGCGTCCTGAACTGGCCGAGGCGCGCGCGAAGTCGCATGAACTGTGGATGGTGAATGCGGAGAAGGCGCTGGAAAACAACGCCTCCACCTTCGCCGTGCTGCGTATGCAGGACATCTTGTCTCCAAGCGGCCTGATTGCGCGCTTGCAGGCGAAGGGTTATAAGGTCGAAGCACCCGAGTAAGGGCGCTGCTCTATCAGGCGCGCTTGGCCAGCGGGGCTGGCGCGCCGCCCAGGCGGATTTGCTGGTGGCTGGAAGTCACCGGCTTCAACGCCGATTTGTCCTTGGCGCCGCCTTGTGGCGGCAGCTTGAACACTTCCAATGCCTTGGCCACCGCCTGCGCCTGCAGGTCCAGCACGCCGGTGGCGGTGGAAGCTTCCTCCACCATCTGGCTGTTCTGGCGCGTTACTTCATCCAGCTGCACGATGGCATCCTTGACCTGGTTGACGCCAGCGCTTTGCTCGCGCGTTGCACCGCTGATTTCGCCCATGATGGCGGCCACCTGGCCGATGGCGGCGATCACCGCATCCATGTCCGCTCCCGCCGTGGTAGCCACGCTGGCGCCGGCTTCGATCTTGTCGGCCGAGGCGTCGATCAGGGCCTTGATGTCTTTGGCGGCTGCCGCGCTGCGCTGCGCCAGGTTGCGCACTTCGCTTGCGACCACGGCGAAACCACGGCCGCTTTCGCCGGCGCGCGCCGCTTCCACCGCTGCATTCAGCGCCAGGATATTGGTCTGGAACGCGATACCGTCGATCAGACCGATGATATCCACGATCTTGCGCGAAGACTGGCGGATATCGTCCATCGCGGTCACTACCTGCGCCACTGCCACGCCGGTACGGCCGGCCAGTTCCGTCGCTTCGCTCGCCACGCCGTTGGCGGTGTTCACGTTGTCGGCCGTCTGGCTGACGGTGCCGGTGATCTGGCCCATGTGGGCCGAAGTTTGTTCCAGGTTAGCCGCCTGCGCCTCGGTACGCGCCGCCAGGTCGAAGTTGGCGGTGCGCACCTGGGTGGTGGTGCTGCGGGTCAGGGCGAAGTTGCCGCGGATGTCGCCCAGGATGGACGCCAGGTTCAGGTTCAGTTGGCGCACGAATGCTTGCAGCTGGCCCAGTTCATCGTGGCGGTCCACTGCCATGCGGGTGGTCAGGTCGCCGCCGGCCAGGATGCGGGTGGCGTTGATGCAGTCCTGTACCGGCGCCACGATGGCACGGTGCAGGGTGAACCAGCCGTACAGGGCCAGCACCGCCATCAGCACGGCCTGCACATGCAGCGCAGTGGTGGAATAAGGCAGTACGGCATGCAGCGCCATCGACACCGCCAGCAGCGCCATGCTGCCGAAGGTCAGTGCCATGCGCTGCGACAGCGAAATGTCGCGCAGGGCGCGGGCCCACTTGCGGCGGCCGCGCGGGGCAGCCGCGCCGCGCTGGATACGCACGCCGTCCGGATTGGCGCCCTTGACGGTGCGGTACAGCTGTTCGGCATCCTTGACCTGCTCGCGCTTAGGCTTGGTGCAGACCGACATGAAGCCGGTCGTCTTGCCCTTTTCGATCACGGGAGTGACGTTGGCGATGCACCAGAAGTAGCCGCCATCCTTGCAGCGGTACTTGACCAGGCCGCGCCACGGTTCGCCCGACATGGTGGTGCGCAGCATGTCCTCATCGACCTCGCCCGGCATGTCGGGATGATGGAACGATACCTGCGGCCGGCCGTTCAGCTCTTCGTCGGAAAAGCCGCTGGTGGCGGTGAAAGTGGAGTTGGCGTAGGTCAGGCGACCCTGCAAGTCCATGGTGATGACGATTGGCTTGCCGTCTTCAAGGAGGGTTTCGTGTTCGGCGTTGCTGCGCATGTGGGCTACTTTGCTTCAGTGTGGAAGGGTCGCCGAGCATACTAGCAGATCGCCATTTGGCTGGGATGAGGCCGCGCTCTAAGCGAGGCCTTTCCGTGGTATTTCCGCAAAAAAGATTGTTGTGCAGCCAACTCATTCGGGTTGTTTGGCAAAGCCTACGCCGAACCGGTTCCAGGCATTGATGGCGGCGATAACAAAGGTCAGTTCGGCCATCTCCTGCGCGTTGAACTGTGCCACGACCGCCTGGTAGATAGCGGCCGGCGCATGGCGGGTCGCCACTTCGGTCAGGGTTTCGGTCCACAGCAGCGCCGCACGCTCGCGTTCATTGAAGAAAGGCGTCTCGCGCCAAGTGGACAGCGCCATCAGGCGGCGCACGGTTTCCCCTGCCTTGAGCGCGTCGCTGGTGTGGTAGTCGACGCAGTAGGCGCAGCCATTGATTTGCGAGGCGCGAATGCGCACCAGTTCACGCAGCGGCGCAGGGAGCACCGATTCGGCGACGGCTTTTTCCATGGCCATCATGGCTTTCATGGCATTCGGGGCGGCTTGGTAGTAGTTGATTCGGTCCATGCCTGAACTTTAATTCGGACGGCTTTGCGGATAAACTGGTCTGAATCGGATTAACTGAACGGAAAGTCGGACAATTATGGCCTTTGACCGCCTGGAAGCCATGCGCGCCTTTTGCCGCATCGTGGAGGTTGGGAGTTTTGTCGGCGCGGCCGATGCGCTGGGCGTACCGAAGACCACCATCTCCGGCCAAATCCAGGGCCTGGAAGCACACCTGGGCATGAAGCTGCTGCACCGGACCACGCGCAAGGTGTCGCCCACCACTGATGGCGCGGCCTATTATGAACGCGCCCGCGCGTTGCTGGACGATCTCGACGAACTTGAATCCAGCGCCGCACATGCGCGCAACCTGCCGCGTGGCCGGGTGAAGGTGGAGATGCCGTCGCCGGTCGGCACCTTCCTCATCATCCCGGCGTTGCCGGACTTCGTGGCGCGCTACCCGGATGTGCAGCTCGATATCGGCTGCGGCGAGCGGGTGTTGGACCTGGTGCAGGAAGGGATCGATTGCGCCTTTCGTGGCGGCCCCGTGGCGGACCATGAGCTGGTTGCGCGCCCGGCCGGGCAGATGCGTTTCTGCCTGTGCGCTGCGCCGTCTTACCTCGCAAGCGCGCCGCCGCTGGCAACGCCGGCCGACCTGGCGCAGCACCGCTATCTTGGCTTTGTATTCGCCGCCACCGGCAAGCAGTTCACGCCAATGCTGCACCGTGGAGTGGAAAGCCACAGCATCACCCAGCCGCCCGCCATGCGCTTCAATAACGCTGGTGCTTACATCGCTTCCGGCGTGGCCGGCTTGGGGATCGTGTCGATTGCGCGCGCCGAAGCTGCGCAACATTTGCGCAGCGGGGCGCTGGTGGAACTGTTGCCGGAGTGGCAGCTGGGCAGCATGCCGATCAATCTGGTGTATCCGTACACACGCAGGCTGTCGGCCCGCGTGCGCGCTTTCACGGACTGGGCCACCGCCTTGATGGCGAGTGACCCGCTGTGGTCTTAAGGCTGTTTGACGACCTTGGCGCCGACCAGCTTGGCCACGCCGGCCAGCGTGGTTTGCGCCGCGTTCAGGCCAAGCAGGAAGTCCTTGTCCGAATAGTTCGAATACAGGTCGGTCGGCTGGTGCCAGTGCGGATTCCAGCCGGCGCCGATCTGCTGCCCGCGCTCGTTCTCGCGCAGCGAGATGGAGGGCACCAGGTCCATGAACGGCGTGGAGTCGGTATTGGTCATGTGGAAGCCCACAGCCGCCGGGTAGTTGGTGGCGTACTTGTCGTTCGCTGCGCGGAATTCCCAGGCCAGCTTGGCCGAGCCTTCGGCCTGTTTCGACTGCGACTGGTATTCGATGTTCACATCGGCTTCCAGACGCTGTTCTTTCGGCAGCTCGTAGATTGGGTGGCCCTTGGCGTCCAGCACCGGCTTGCCGGAGGCATCCAGTTTCGGCACCGGCATGCCGTGGTCGAACAGCATCATGTCGTGCTGGATCATGCCCAGCCACTTCGGCTCAGGATATTTGCCGGAGCCTTTCGGCGACTCGATGCCTTGCAGGTTCTTGCGCTGCTCCACGTAGGCTGCCGCGCCATTCAGGCCGGTTTCTTCGTTGTTCCACAGTGCGAAGCGGATCGAGCGGTCGGTTTCCACGCCGGGCTGGCTGAAGATGCGCGCCAGCTCCATCACCAGCGCGGTGCCGGAACCGTCGTCATTGGCCGCCTCGCCGAAGCCGATGCCGTCCATGTGCGCGCTGACGATGTACATCTCGTCCGGCCGGGTCTTGCCGATCTTGGTGCAGTACACGTTTTCGCGCAGCGAGGTGCCGAGCGGGGTTTGTTCCGCGTTCAGGGCGCGCAGGCGTTCGTCCGGCTGCGCCATCGGGTCGGAATTCACTCCGGTGCGGGCGCGGTTGCCGAACAGGGTGCTGCCGCCCTGGCCCGGCGGGCCGCCCGCGCCGCCACCCGCTGCCACGGCAGGCTTGCCGCGCACGACCGGTTCGGTGAACTGGTATTGCAGGCGCTCCACGTTGGAGCAGCCGTAAGCCTTCAACTGGGCCTCGATCCAGTCCAGCGCCTGCCGGTTGCGTTCCGTGCCCTGGCGGCGGTCGCCAAAGCGCGTCAGCGACTTGATGGTGGCCTTGTACTTTTCCAGCTCCAGCTGCCCGACCAGTCCGGAGATGGGGTCTTGCTGCTGTGCGGCGGCATGCGGTGCTGCCATGGCAAAGGAGAGGGCCAGCGCCATGCCGACAGCGCCGCGGAGTGGAATAGGGATCATCTGGTTTCCTCGGGTAACTTTCAATGCCGAAGATAATGGCAGATTTGCGCGTGGGCGAAGCCAGAGAATTGTAGCGGCGTTGTTACATTGGGCGGGAGGCGGGCGTTCCGCAAGGTCTACGCCCCGTCCTCCGGCGCCGGGCTACTTCATGGAACTGAGTTCGGCCTTGTACTCGATCATCTCGCCGACAATGCTGTCCACATTGCGCGCCACGTCCTCCAGGAATTTGTCGTAGGAGCCGGCGCCATTGACTTCATCGTAGGCAGGCGCGTAGGCGCGCATATCGTTGTCGAAGTCCTTGAAGCCTTCCTTCAAGCGCGATGCCAGGATGACCTGCGGCTGGCCCGAGGCCCAGGTGCGCCAGACTGCGACGTTGCGCCCCAGCTTTTCCCACACCGCCTTATTGGTTTTCAGCGCTGCGGTATTCGCGATGCTCCGTCCCGGCTTGATGTAGAAGCGTGTCAGCACCGCCTTGTTCGACCAGTTGCCGGCTTGCGTGGTACTGAGCTTGTCATCGAAGGTGACGAACAGCGTCGGCGCGGATTTTGAGATGTGCGGCAGGATCTGTGTTTCGTAATGCTTGGTATGGGCGGCCGACAAGTCGCCGCGGCCTTCCAGTGCAGTCCAGCCGTTAGGGCCTTCGTTGATCTGGAAGGCCCCGGTATCAGGGCCGCTGAGCACCTCGTACACCCGCCACTTCCATTGGCCGCTGTGGTATTCCTTGACGTGGGCGGCCAGCGCTTTCTTGAAGGCCGCCATATGGCCATCTTTGACCCACACCCGGTCGCTGGTCAACACGACGTCGGGTGTGCCTTGCGCGATGGCGAACAGCGGGAAGAGCAGGGCAAGCAGGATTATCTTTTTCATTTTCAGCCTCTCGTTGTTGTTTAGATCGGCCTTGCGGACTGATCAGTATAGGCAGCGCAACGGTGAAGCGATAATGAATTGTTCCTATTGGTTACTGAGCCACCTTCTTGAAGACCAGATTGCGGACCTCATCCACCGCGACATGGAACCCGGTTACCGCATGGCTTTTGTCGCGTATGAACTTGATCCCGGCCAGGAAGCGTTTATCACCGGCAAACATGTCGGCAGCCATCGGTTTGAAGGTCACCGTGCCTGTCCGGATGTTATTGGCAGTTAGCGCGCCGCGGCTTGAGTCGATCACAAAAGATGAGTTGAGCTCCTCGCTAAAGAAGGTGCCGCTGAATTGCGCCAGCTCATCTTTTGTATAAGGCGCGGGCTGGTAGGACTCGTAGATCAGCGGGTCGCTCCCGTCCATGCTGTAGTGAATATCCTTGCCGACGAATTTGACGATGAATGTGTCGTCGCCTTCCACCTTCACCTGGAACACGGAGTCGCCCAGCGGGATCATTTCGCGTCCTTCCGCACCCTCGGACCGGCTGAAATGCAGCGCGCCATCCTTCAGGTAAACCTTGGCAGCGAAGGAGCGCAGCGGATTCCAGTAATCGCCAACATGCTTCTGTAGCTCAGCAGGACTGAGGCTGACGCGTGGCAGCTTGCTGTAGTCGATCAATGCAGGTTGCGGGAACTGGTCTTTCAGCAGCACCGTCGCCAACCGCATGCCGTAGCCGCCGCTATAAGCCAGGCCGGAACTCAGGGTAACAACAGCGAAGTCCTGCTTGGGGAAACGGAAGATCGAGCTGGCATAGCCGCCCGAATTGCCGTACAGGTAAACCTTTGGGATGCCCCGTTCCTGGCCTACGTGCTGCTGGCCATAGATGGTAATGCCGGATATGTCCTTGATCACCGCGCCGCCATCCAGCCTGATGGGCTGGTTCAGCTTGCTGGTGCCGGGAGCTTTGGACGCGATGTGTGCTCGCCAGCGGCCGAGATCGCGGACCGATGAATACAGGTTGGTCGCACCAGCCGAATTGCCGTAGTCCTTCTGGAACGTGCCGTTGTCGCCGCTTTTGTAGGGCACTGCAGTGTTTTCCAGCGGAAGCCCGCCGTTGAAGACGAAGGCAGTGTTCGACATGCCAAGTGGCACGAAGAAGTGAGTCTTGCAGAACTGGTCAAATGGCTGCCCCGACACCACTTCGACAATCCTTGCCAACAGGACCATGCGCGTGTCGCCGCCGGGCGAGAACGCCTTGCCGGGCTTGAAGTTCAGCGCCTTTTGGCTACCGATGAATTGCAGTACAGCTTTGGTCGGCAGGGGCTCCTTCGGTTCCCAGCCCGCCAGCGAACTCAGAACCCGGTAGCTGTGCAGGCCATCTGTTGAGCTCAGCAGGTGCCTGATGGTGATGGTCTCGTCGAAATTTGGCATCTCGGGCAAATACTTCCGGACATCGTCGTCCAGGCCGATCTTCCCCTGCTCCTCCAGCAGCAGGGTGGCAACAGCGATGAACTCCCACGCCAGCTTGTCGACCTGGAATTTCGTATCGACGGTGGCCGGGATTTTGTATTCGAGATTGGTGCTGCCGAAGGCCTTTTCATAGACGACTTTGCCGCCCCGTAGCGCGACAATCGCCAGGGCCGGCTTGTTGGGGGAGTCGACCTCGCTCATGATCTTCTCGATTTCCGAGGCGGAGGCAGGGTCGATTTCGTTGCCGGCGAAGGCAGGCAGCGACGCCAGGCAGGCGAGTGCGGCGAGGAGCTTGAGGTTCATTTTGCCTCCATGCGGACGGATTTCCAGGTAAAGCTCTTCTGTACGATTTTCCAGGCGCCCTGGTATTTCATCAGCAGGAAATAGTCGGTGTACACGCGGCTGAATTTTGGCACGATCACTTCGACTTTTGCCGATGCTGCATTATTTTCGAAATCTATCGAGATAATCCGCCCAATCCGGTCGGTCTTTTGTCCGGGCGTGAAATTCGCGATGTATTGCTCGCCGGAGCGAATAAGCAATTCATTGGCATCACTTACGCCATACAGTTTGAAATCCGGATGAAAGGCCTTCTTTAATCTGTCGGGCTCACCATTCGCGGTGCCTTCGATGTAATCGTTCAGCGTATTGGTAATTTGCTCGGCGTCGGACTGCGCCTGCGCGTGGGAGCAGAGAAAAAGGAAAGCGCCTAGGATCAGGTGTCGGTTCATGGGGGACCTTAAGTTGAGGATGCGGACCCTCAACTTAAGGCGAAGCCGGGAGCTTGAAGTCCCGAACCGTGGATTCGGACTCCGATTACATGATTTCGGAGTGCGCAGCGCGGTAGCTGGCGGGTGTCTGCCCGGTGATTTTCTTGAAAGCGGCGAAGAAAGTGGAGTTGGAGTTGAAGCCGCTGCGCTCGGCAACCAGCTCCATGTTCAGGTGGGATTCGCTGACCAGCAAGTCCTTCGCATGCTGGATGCGGAACTCATTGATATACAAATTAAAGCTTTTGCCCAGATTGTCATTAATTACCTGGGAAACCGTGGTTTGCAAATTGCCAACCTTTTTAGCCAACAGCGCCAGGCTCAAATTCGGATTCAAATAAAGCTGCTGGTCGCGCATCGCCTGATTCAGGGAATGCAAAATGGCGCTGGCATCCTCCTCGGTCAGCTTCCGATTCTGATATTTATCCTTCTTTGCTTCGGTTTGCAGGAAATACGTCAGCACCGTAACGTGCATGGAAAACGTAAATGACAGCGCGCCGACAATATAAGAAGTGAACTGCGTCGTCGCATAGGCGAGCAGGATCAGGCAGCTGCTGAAATAAACGCTATGCAAAAGAATGGTCTGCCGCGAAAGCACCCGCGCTTGCCACAACTGGCGGCCGGCCAGAAGCAGATAGCCAAGCCAGTAAATGTGGATGACCGACATGCAGTGGCGCCAGATGTTCGGATACTCCGAATACGAAAACACGGCACCCAGGCCGACCACCAGCGCCGGCAGCAGCAGGTGCCAGTGCCAATACCGGCCAATGGAGCGCTGCGCCAGGTCCGCCAGATGGCTATGCACGTAAAGATAGGTCAGCGGCCCGATAAACAGGCACGCCGAAATGCCAAGCTGGATAAACTCAACCGCGAGATCCCGGTTGAAGTAGAGAAAAGTCGATTTGACGGTTCGGACGCTGATAGCCAGCAGCAGGGCGCCCAGCATGCAGTTCGTCAGCCGCTGCGAACGGCGGCTAAACAGGTAGCACGCCAGAAAAATGCCATTAACCGCGCCGAGAGCGCTGAACAGGAAGAGGAGTTGGCTTGAAATCATGGCAACATAATGCCAGCTTCCCGGTTCCTGTTCCAGCGTGCGAGCTTGTCAACTACAACGAAGGCCGCATAGAATGCGGGGCACGCGGGTGTAGTTCAATGGTAGAACGGCAGCTTCCCAAGCTTTAGACGTGGGTTCGATTCCCATCACCCGCTCCAATCTCTTCCCCCTTTCCCTTCCGGGTGCGCTATGGGCATCGCAAAACAATTATCTGCATTGGTAGCTGGGCTGGTATTGGCTGTTGGCGTTCACGCTGACCCGCTGGCGGCTTTGACCGAAAAAGAAGCAGGTGGCGGCCTGAAAGCGGCGCTGGAGGCGGGTTCAGTGGCGGCGGTGTCGAAGCTGGGCGTGGAAGGAGGCTTCCTGAACAACGAGGCGGTGCGTATCAAGCTGCCGCGCGTGCTGGAGAAGGCGCGGCCGATCCTGGCCCTGACAGGCCGGGCCGAGCAGCTGGATGAGCTGGAAACCGCGATGAACCGCGCCGCCGAGCAGGCTGTCCCGCTGGCCAAGCCGCTGCTGGTGAATGCTGTCAAATCGATGACAGTGCAGGACGCGAAACAAATCCTGACCGGCGGCGATACTTCGGTGACCGACTTCTTCAAAGAGAAAACTTCGGCGCCACTGGCGGCCAAGTTCAAGCCGATCGTCAAAGGCGTGACGGACAAATCCAAGCTGTCCGCCAAGTTCAATACCGCCATGGCGCAGGCCACCAAATTCGGGCTGGCGAGCGAAGAGCAGGCAACGGTGGAAGCCTACGTGACCCAGCGTGCGCTGGACGGCCTGTACCTGATGATTGCGGAAGAAGAGAAGAAAATCCGCGAGAATCCCGTTTCCTACGGCAGTAAAGCTATCGCCAAGGTCTTCGGCCTGCTCAAATAAGCGTGCGCCGGCGCGGGTTGCGCGCCTGGGCGGCTGAGTTCAACACTTCCAGCTGACCCGCTTTGAAAGTCTGCTGGTGCTCGCCATCGCTGTCACGCCAGCGGCACAGCACATCGTCATCATCGCCGAGGCCGGAGCGCCCTGGCGTAGTGCGGATTACCAGCATCTTGTGGCGCCAGCCGAGTGGCCGTACTGCATCGCCTGCCTTTGCCCGTTCGCGTTCCATAGCATCCTCTCTCAGTCGCTACCTTTAGTTTAGGCGGCTTTTGCCAGCGACAGCGCAGGCATGGGCCTGCCGATGAGGTAACCCTGCGCCATATCGCAGCCCAGGGCGTGCATCAGGTCCCAATCCTGCTGGCATTCGATGCCTTCCGCTACCACGCTCAAGCCCAGCGCGTGTGCTGAATGGATGGCTTGGGCGAGCAAGATCCGCAGGTGCGGACGCTGCCAGGCGCCATGCACCAGGCGACGGTCCAGTTTCAGCTCGCCGAACGGTATGCGCGACAGTTGCAGGATCGAGGCATGGCCGGCGCCGTAGTCGTCCAGCGATAACTGGAAACCGTGCAGCCGCAACTTGAGGAGGTTGCGCAATGCCGTGCTGAGGTCCGCGATTTCGGTATGCTCGGTAATCTCGAGGATGAGGCTAGAGGGCGGCACGGCGGCGCGCTGGACGGTGTCGATCAACTGCTCGGCGAAATGTGGGTTGGCCAGCACCAGCGGCGACAAGTTGATCGAAATTGGTACCGGCCGCGATTGCGCGCGCCAGGCCTGCCAATCTCCCAGCGCCAGTTGCAACACTTTGGTGGTCAGCAGTTCCGCCAGCCCGGCCGCCTCGGCGCATGGCAGGAAGGCGGCCGGCGAGAGCAGGCCGTGGCGCGGGTGGTGCCAGCGTAGCAAGCCTTCCACGCCGCGCAGCTGGCGGTTTGCCATGGCTACCTTGGGCTGGTAATACAGTTCGAACTCGCCGCGCAGCAGGCCGTAGCGGATATCCAGGGCATCGCATCGCGGCGCTGCGCCAGGCTGGGTTGGCGACTTGCCGGCAGCTGGCGGCAGGGCGGCGAATGCCTTGGGCAAGCTCTCTGCGGCGCCGGTGCGCAAACCCAGTGACGCTGCCAGCACTGTCACCGTGTCGCATAGACGGGGGCATGCCAGTCCGGTGAGCAGCACGCCGGCCTCACAGCCGCGCGTGGAGAGCGACAGCAGGAAATCGGTGACGTCCATATCCGGCAGGCTGGCATCCAAGGCCAGCAGGCCGATTGGCTGCGGCAGCGCTTCCAGCGAATCCAGCGCCGCATTGCCGCTGTCGGCCGTGGCGACGACTTGCAGGCCAAGTTCGCCGCATTGCGCCTGCAGTTGCTGGCGCGCTGCGGCGCGGCCAGCGACAACCAGAGTGCGCGCATCCATGCCGTGCCTTAGGCAGCTGCAGCAAGGGACAGATGCGCGCGGCGCGCCAAGGTGCCGGCAGGGCGGGCATGGCCGCTTGCCGCCACCGCCGCCTGGCCGTCACCATCGATGCGGAAGCGGGCTACGGCCTGCGCCAGCTGGCCGGCCTGGTCCTGCATGGCCTTGGCCGCGGCGGCCACTTCTTCCACCAGGGCGGCGTTCTGCTGCGTGCCCTGGTCCATTTCCACCACGGCGCGGCTGCACGAGACGATGCCTGCGTGCTGCTCCGCACCGGCATGGCGGATCTGGTTCATGATGTCTTCCACCCGCGCCACACTGTCGACGATGTCCTGCATCGCTTCGCCGGTCTGCTGCACCAGGCCCGCACCGGCGTTGGCTTGCTCGGTTGCCGAGGCAATCAGATCGCTGATCTGGCGCGCCGCCTCGGATGAGCGGTGCGCCAGCGCACGCACCTCGCTGGCCACCACGGCGAAACCGCGGCCGGCATCGCCAGCCCGCGCCGCCTCGACCGCCGCATTCAGCGCCAGGATGTTGGTCTGGAAGGCGATACCGTCGATCAGGCCGATGATATCGGCCATCTGGCGCGCGGACTGCGTGATGTCCTGCATGCGGGCGGTGACGGCGGCCACCGCCTCGCCGCCGCGGCTGGCGGCTGCGGAGGCTTGCAGCGCAAGCTGGTTGGCGCGGTCGGCATTGGCGCTGTTCTGCTCCACGGTGGCACTGAGCTGTTCCATGGCGGCGGCGGTTTCCTCCAGGCTGGCGGCCTGCGCTTCGGTGCGCGCCGACAAATCCAGGTTGCCGGCTGCGATCTGGGAGGAGGCTGCGGCGATCTGGTCGGCATCGCGCCGCACCTGGCCTACCAGCAGTCCCAGTTCGGAGCGCATATGCTCCATCTCGTACATCATGCTCGATTGGTCCTTGGCGCGCAGGGCGATGGCGCCTGCCAGGTTGCCGTCGGCGATGCGGGCCGCGACCCGTGCTGCCACATCCGGTTCGCCGCCCAGGTCGCGCCGCAGGCGGGCGATGATCGCGGCGGCTGCGCCCAGCGACACCAGCAAGGCCAGCGCGCCCAGCACCAGCATCTTGACCTGGGTGCCGGCGTAGGCGCCGGCGGCTTCGTCGCGCGAGTTATCCATCAGTGTCACTTCGTTGCTGATCTCTTCGGCCAGCGCATCGCGGCATTCCTGCAGCATTGGTTTTACTTCGTCATTCAGGTAGGCCTGGGCGTCGGCAATGCGGCCGGCCTGCACCATCCCGATCAGGCGATCCTGCCCCGCTTCATATTTCTTCATGGCGTTGTGGATGCGGCGCACGGCGGCCTTGCCTTTGGTGGTGACGATGCGGCGCTCCAGCTCCGCCAGGTTGGCGTCCATCTCCTTGCGGAAGCCGGCGATGTCGTCGATCTGGTCGCGCCGGACGGTGGGGTTGTCGCTCAGGATCACATTGCGCAAGGCGACTGCGATATCGGTCACGCGCAGGCGCACGTTGGTACTGAGCTCGATCTTGGGCCAGCGGTCGTCAATGATGTTTTCGGTGATGTCATTGAGCTTGGCCTGTTCGTTCAGGCCGAGCGAAATGGCGGCAAGCAGGAAGGCACATACGATGCCAAAGCCTGCCATGAGCAGGGTGGCAACCTTTACGCGAGAGGTTTTCATATCCGTTCCGATCCTTGGGTGTTGGGTACGGATGCAGGATATCTGCGGCGCCTTTGGCGGCGCCGCTACAGTTTAGGTGATTCGCGGGCAGTACAGTTTGATCAGGTGCCGACCAGCTGCACGGCGTCGACTTCCAGCCGTTCGGTTGTCACATTGTTGGACTTGGTGATGCGTGCGGCTTTGGCTTTGTAGCTGGTTTTCTCAATCGGCTGCACGAACCAGGTGCGGGCGCCGCGCTTGTCGGCCTTCACCGTGTGCACGCCGCTCCAGACGGTGTTCCACTTGCCGTCGGTGTCCTGCAGTTCCACTTTGGTGATGCCTTCCAGACCGTAGCCATCGCTGATCGCCACGCGCAGCTGGGTGGCGTTGACCGGCTTTTCGAACGTGACTTCCAGCGAGTCGAAGCCAACGTCGGAATTGTTGGTGGACCAGTATTTGCCGTCCACCTTGCCGGTGGCCAGTGCCGGCGTGTAGCTTGAGCCGTAGCTGGAAGTCGCATTGGCCGCGCTGGCCCACTGCGCACTGGTGTCGTTGATATAGCCGTCTTCCATATTCGAGTAATCGAGCTTGGCCTGGCGCTTGGCGACTTCCTTTTGCTCGTCGCTCAGGTTCTCGGTATCGAGCTGCGGTGTTTGCAGCGGACCGTTGCCGGTGGCGGCGGTGGCTGGGACTTTCGCGGGGGATGGCGCTGGTGCAGGCGCCGGTGCGGCGGCCGGTGCAGGTGCGGCTTCTGGGGCTGGCGCCGGCGCAGGTTCCTTCTTGGCGCAGGCTGCCAGCAACAGGACGGGCAATAGCAAGGCGTACTTGGTCATCTTCACGGCTCCCTTGTTTGATATCAAAACAACAAGTCGCCGATGATGGCACAAACCGGCCCCGCGTTCAATTGTGCGCGGGGTGATGCAAGTTACTACGCGACGTTGATATCCAGTAGGACGGCGTAAGCCAGGCGCTTGCCTTCGTACAGGTGGCCGCCGCGGATCACCGCATCGGTGGAGGTGAGCTGGCCTGCAATCTCCTGGCGCGCCAGCATGGTGCGGAAGGCTTGTGCATCCTTCGGCGCCAGGTAGCCCACCATCTGGTTGCTCAGGAAGACGGCGACCGCCTTGTCTTCGTAGGGATTGTTATCGTCCGGCAGCAGCAGCGCCTTGTGGTGGGTATCGGCC
Organism: Pseudoduganella sp. OTU4001; assembly: GCF_038440195.1. Taxonomy (NCBI): domain Bacteria; kingdom Pseudomonadati; phylum Pseudomonadota; class Betaproteobacteria; order Burkholderiales; family Oxalobacteraceae; genus Pseudoduganella; species Pseudoduganella sp. OTU4001. The sequence goes on from NZ_JASATG010000024.1 coordinate 61,614, forward strand.
GGCGCGTCGCCGTGCTGGCCAGCCAGGGTATGGATGGTGTCGGAATAGCGCGATTCGCCCAGCACTTCCAACTGGAAGCGGCCGCCATCGGTCCAGTGGTGCACCGGCTCGCCCTGCGGCAGCGGGGTGTAGGAGCCGCCCGCCGGTTTGCCGGCCGGCGCGGTTGCCGCTTTCGGGCCGCCCTTGAGCAGGAAATACAGCGTTACCAGTGCCAGGATGATGATGACGATATTCAGTGCGAGGGCCATGAGTGGAGGCTTCCAGGGTTGCGTGACCCGCTATTATGGCAGGCCGCCGCGTAAAGGGCGAATAGGCTGGAATGGTATAATCGCCCCTTTTCCTTGCACGTTTAGCCATGTCTTCCGAATCCACGCCAAAGGGCAAGATGCTCTATGACCCGACCGAACACCGCATCCGCAGCTTCGTTACGCGTGCTGGCCGCCTGTCCACGGGCCAGGAACGTGGACTGAAAGAGTTCGGCCCGCAGTTCCTGATCGAGCATAAGAAGGAAGCGCTGGACTATGAGAAGGCGTTCGGCCGCAAGGCGCCGGTGGTCCTGGAGATCGGCTTCGGCATGGGCGGCACCACCGCGCATATCGCCAAAGTCATGCCGGAGAAGGATTTCATCGGCGTGGAAGTGCACACCCCTGGCGTGGGCAGCCTGCTCAAGATGATCGGCGACGAAGGCATCACCAACCTGCGTGTGATCCAGCACGACGCGGTGGAAGTGCTGCGCGATATGATCCCGGCCGGCTCGCTGGCTGGCGTGCATATCTACTTCCCGGACCCATGGCACAAGGCGCGCCACAACAAGCGCCGCCTGATCCAGGCGCCATTCGTGAAGACCCTGTGCGAGCACCTGGCTCCAGGCGGCTATATCCACCTGGCGACCGACTGGGAAGACTACGCGGTGCAGATGCTGGAAGTGCTGAGCGCCGAACCGGCGCTGCAGAACACCGCCGAAGGCTACGCCCCGCAGCCGGCCTACCGCCCGCTGACCAAGTTCGAAAACCGCGGCCTGAAACTGGGCCACGGCGTGTGGGACCTGGTGTTCACTAAGAAGTAAGCTTTACCGCCGCCGGCGCCTTGACGCGCGCCGGCATGAAGGCCAGCAGGTTGCCGCCGATGACCAGCAGCAGGCCGGCCAGCGCCAGGCTGCTCCACTGGTAGCCTTCGACGAAGGTGGACACCGTCAGCGCCACCACCGGGAACAGCACCGTGCAGTATGCGGCGCGGTCCGGACCGATCCTCCCCACCAGCAGCAGATAGGCCGTGAAAGCAATCACCGATCCCGGTATCGCCAGATAGAGCAGGGCGCCGACGTAGCGCGGGCTTGGGTCGAAGTTGAACGGCATGCCGAGCGCCAGTGCGCCGACCGTCAGGATGGTGGCGCCGCACAGCATGGCCCAGGCGTTGGTCAGCCAGGGCTGCATGCCCAGCGCCTGCATGCGGCTGGAGAGCAGGTTGCCGGTCGAGAAGCACAGCGTGCCAAGCAGCGCCAGGCCGAGGCCGGCCAGCATGCCGCTGTCGTTCCAGTGCCCCTGCATGGAGGGCAGGAACAGCATCACAATCCCTGCCAGTCCCAGCACCGCGCCGCCCAGCACTTGCGGCTTGATCGGGCGCTGCATGAAGATGCGGCCATTGATCGCGTTCCATATCGGCGCGGTGGAGAACACCACCGCCACCAGCCCGCTCGGTACCCACATGGTGGCGTAGTAGAAGCACAGGAAATTACAGCAGAACAGGGCGATGCCCTGCGCCACAAGATAGCGCCAGGCGGAGCGCGGCGGCAGCAGCTTCTGGCGGCGCACGACCAGCAACAGCATCAGCACCAGCGCGGCAATCCAGAAACGATAGGCAATCGACACCGGCGCGGCGACGACGCCGAGCTGGAATTTGATCGCGATCCAGGTGGTGCCCCAGATGAGCACCGTGGTGAGGTAGAGGGAAATATTCATGGTGCGCCCAGCATGACAGGCCGGGCGCGGCGGTGCTTGTCTGGTCTTGCGGTTTAGTTGTCCAGGCCCTTGGCCAGGACTTCGGCAACCACCGTGTTCAGGTCCGTGCCACGCTCGGTCGCCAGGGCATGCAGGCGCTTCACCAGCTCGCCATTGAGCTTGACGGCAAACGGCACCAGGCCCAGCGCCTGGTCGCGTTTGCGCTGCTCACGCTTGTCGACGCCGGCACTGGCCGCATTGCCGAAACCCGTGGCTCCTTGCGCCATCTTGTTCATGAGTTTTTTGGCATCATTCTTGGCCAGGTCGGTTTTCTTCACGTTGGTTCCTTTGCAAAGACGCTATTTTACGCCCTGCGGCGGCGAGCCAGGACCAGCGCCGGCAAGCCGAGTCCAAGTAGTCCCAAGGTGCCGGGCACGGGCACCTGCTGCGTTGGCGTGGTGTCGACGTTCAATTCCGACAACCCGACCGCTTGTGCACCGCCGTCCTGGTCGATATCGAAAATCACGGAAGTCACATTGCCCATCCCTGCCACGGATAGGGTGCCGAGGCCCGACAGCACCTGCGTCACGCCGTTGGAGCCGGTCAGCGTGATCGAGTTGGCGCCGCCCGCATAGCCCGCGATGTTGATGTTCGCCAGATTGAAGCTGGCGCCGAAAAAATCGAGCACCAGGCTGGCATCATCGCCATTCGAAGGGCCATTGTGGAACGTCAGGTCGCCAATATAGTTCAGGTCATAGTGGTCGCCAGCGCGCACCATGCGCAGGCGGAAGCCATCTTCAGTGTAGGTGTCGAAGACCGCCGAGCCATTCAGGTTGGCATGCGAGCCGCTGGTCAAGTCCAGCGTCACCGGGGCTGCTTGCGCAGCGCAGAAGCTGAATGCCAGGACCGCATGGCAAACGAGTTTCTTCATTTCGCGTCCTTTCAGAAGAATAATTTTATTGTAAAAATTGCCATATTGATTGTAGCGCTTGGCGTACGTGGCCGGCGCTTTGTCTGATCTTGCGCATATGTGGGCGCTGGCCGGCGGGCCAGCCGAGGGCGTGCTAGACTTTTCGGCGTGAAGCCCTTGACCACACAAACTGACGATGCGATGTCGCATGCGGTGTTCCGCACCATGTCCGGCACCGATGCGACGCTGGAGCGCTTCGCCTGGCTGGGCGACGGCCTGGCGGCGGCGGTCTGGCAGCGCAATACGCAGGAGGCGGTGACCGGCTACCGGCAACCGGGGCATCACACGCTGTCCTGCTACCTGGGCGGCGGCTATAGCGTCGAGCGGGAGGGATTGCCGGGGCAGTATGGCGCGCCGGAGCGGCTTTGTTCGCTGCCGGACTGGCACGAGTCGGAATGGGTGGTGCGCGGCCAGCTGCGCATGCTGCATGTCTACTTCATGCCGGAGCATTTCACGCAGCGCGCCGTGGCGGAGCTGGACCGCGAGCCGCGTGAACTGACTTTGCAGGACCGCACCTACTTCGAGAACGAACGCCTGGTGCGGCTGTGCGGCACGCTGCTGCAGCAGCCATGGGACGATCCCGACCAGCTGCTGCGCGCCAATGAAATCACCCACGAAGCGTTGAGCGAACTCCTGCGATCGCAGTCGATGACCCGGCCCGGACAGCGCCTGCGTGGCGGCCTGGCACCGCTGGTGCGGCGCCGCCTGCATGAGTACATCGAGGCGCACCTGGAGCAGAACATCACGCTCGGCATGCTGGCGCAGCTGGCATGTATGTCGGAGTTCCACCTGGCGCGCATGTTCCGCATCAGCTTCGGCATGCCGCCATCGGCATGGATCGCCGCGCGCCGCATCGAGCGTGCACGCGGCCTGCTGCGTGCAGGGCGCTTGCCTCTGCAGCAGGTGGCCGAAGCTTGCGGCTACGCCGACTTGAGCCACTTCAGCCACCGCTTCAGCGCAGCGGTTGGAGCACCACCGGGCCGCTACCGCGCGTTGCTGGCCTCAGCTTAAATCGGCGATGAGGCGGACGATTTCGTCGCCGTAGGAGACGAGCTTTTTCTCGCCGACACCGGAGATGCCGCGCATTTCGCTAAGCGAGGATGGCCGCACCTTGGCAATCTCGCGCAGGGTGGCGTCGTTGAAGATGACATAGGCCGGCACGCCGTGTTCGCGCGCGGCGCCCATGCGCCATGAACGCAAACGGTCGAAGATGCGCTGTTCGTCGCCATCGAGCTCGGTTTCCACATAGCCTTTTGGCGCCGAGCGGGTTTTCTGCTTGACCGGCTTCTGGTACTGGCGCAGCTGCACTTTCTGGCCGCCTTTCAGCACCGGGCGCGCGGCGTCGGTCAGTTTCAGCGAGCTGAATTGTTCGTGGTCGACAGTGACCAGGCCGAGCGCGATCACCTGGCGCAGGATGGCGCGCCATTCCTGCTCGCTGCGGTCGGCGCCGATGCCGTACACCGACAGCTTGTCGTGGTGCCAGGTCAGGATACGCTCGGTCTCCACGCCGCGCAGCACTTCGATCACATGGCCGGCGGCAAAGCGCTGGTCGCAGCGGTAGATCGCCGACAGCAGTTTCTGCACCGGCACCGTGCCGTCGAAGGACACCGGCGGGATCAGGCAAGTGTCGCAATTGCCGCAAGGCGTGGCGGGCTCGCCAAAGTATTCCAGCAGCCGCACGCGGCGGCAGCTCAGGGTTTCGCACAGGCCCAGCATGGAGTCCAGCTTGGTGGACAGCACGCGTTTGAAATTCTCGTCGGCTTCCGACTCGTCGATCATGCGCCGCTGCAGCACCACGTCCTGCAAGCCGTAGGACATCCAGGCGCTGGCCGGCATGCCGTCGCGGCCGGCGCGGCCGGTTTCCTGGTAATAGCCTTCGATCGATTTCGGCAGGTCGAGGTGGCAGACGAAACGCACGTCCGGTTTGTCGATACCCATGCCGAAGGCGATGGTCGCCACCATCACGATATTTTCTTCGCGCAGGAAGCGCGCCTGGTTGTCGGCGCGCACCGCGTGCTCCATGCCGGCGTGGTAGGCCATGGCGCGCACGCCGTGCTCGTTCAGGAATTCCGCCGTCTCTTCCACCTTCTTGCGCGACAGGCAGTAGACGATGCCGGAGTCGCCCGCATGCTCGGCGGAGATGAAGTCCAGCAGCTGCTTGCGGCCGTTGGTCTTCTCCACGATCTGGTAGCGGATGTTCGGACGGTCGAAGGACGAGACGAATTGCGCGGCATCGTTCAGCGCCAGGCGGTGGATGATCTCGTCGCGTGTCTGCTGGTCGGCGGTCGCGGTCAGGGCGATGCGCGGCACATTCGGGAATTGCTCGTGCAGCACCGAGAGCTTGATGTACTCGGGACGGAAGTCGTGGCCCCATTGCGATACGCAGTGCGCTTCGTCGATGGCGAACAAGGCGATCTGCGAATCCTGCAGCAGGTCGAAGCAGCGCTGCGTCAGCAGGCGCTCCGGCGCCACATACAGCAGGTCGATCTGCTTGGTGCGCACCAGGCGTTCGATGCGCGCCGCTTCTTCGTAGGTCTGGGTCGAGTTCAGGAAGGCCGCGCGTACGCCGACTTCTTCCAGCGCATCGACCTGGTCCTGCATCAGCGCGATCAGCGGCGACACCACCACGCCCACGCCGTCGCGCAGCATGGCCGGGATCTGGTAGCACAGCGATTTGCCGCCGCCGGTCGGCATCAGCACCAGGGCATCGCCGCCATTGCCGACATGCTCGACGATCTGCCCCTGGTGGCCGCGGAAGGCTGGGTAGCCGAATACGGTCTGGAGCAGGTGCAGGGCGCGCTGGCTGGTGTCTTGCTGGTCCATCACTTGATCAATCGTGCCAGGTAACCACGCCGGAGTAGGCGGTTGCGATCACCACCAGCCCGAATACGATGCGGTACCAGGCGAAGATGGTGAAGTCGTGGGTGCTGATGTAGCGCAGCAGCCAGCGGATGCAGGCGAAGGCCGACGCAAACGCCACCACCGCGCCGATGGTGAACAGCGGCAGGTCGGCTGCGGTCAGCAGGGCGCGTTCGGTCCACAGCGAATAGAACGTGGCGGCCAGCAGGGTAGGGATTGCGAGGAAGAAGGAGAATTCGGTCGCCGCCTTGCGCGACAGGCCGAACATCATGCCGCCAATGATGGTGGCGCCGGAGCGGCTGGTGCCGGGGATCAGGGCGAACACCTGGGCGATGCCGACTTTCAGCGCATCCATGGTGGTCATATCGTCCACTTCCTGGACGCGTACTGCCACCGGATTATTGCGGGCGCGGCGTTCCACCCACAGGATGACCAGGCCGCCGGCGATGAAGGCCAGCGCCACCGGCAGCGGCGCAAACAGCGCCGCCTTGATCTTTTTGTTGAACAGGAAGCCCAGCGCGGCCGCCGGGATGAAGCCGACCACCACATTCATGGCGAAGCGGCGCGCACGCTCGTTGCGGAACATGCCGAACAGGACTTCGCCGATCTTGCGGTGGTATTCCCAGATCACGGCGACCATGGCGCCGCCCTGGATGGCGATCTCGAACACTTTGGCTTTCTCGCCGGTGAAATTCAACAGGCTGCCCGCCAGTACCAGGTGGCCGGTGGACGAAATCGGCAGGAATTCAGTAAAGCCTTCGACCAGCCCCATGATCAGAGCCTTCAGCGCGAGAACGATATCCATTGTGATTTTGTTAACTGTGATCGGTGGCGGGCGCAAGCGGGATGCCGCGCGGGCACGAAGCTTACCATAGCGCCCCTTGCACGGGCGTGGTTTGCGCTATGTCACGAGTGCACGCGGACCAGGCGTGCGCTGGCGGCTACCAGCAGCAGGGCGCCGCCCAGCGCGCTGAAGGCCAGCTCCAGGCTGGAAAGGTGGGCCACAAAGCCGATCAGGGCCGGGCCGGCCAGGATGCCGGCATAGCCGATGGTGGTAATGGCGGCAATCGCCAGGCTGGCCGGCATGGCGCGCTGGTTGCCGGCGGCGGTGAACAGGATCGGCACGATATTCGAGGCGCCCAGGCCGACCAGCACAAAGCCGGCCAGCGCCAGGGCCGGGGATGGCGAAGCCACCGCGGTAAAGAAGCCCGCCGCTGCGCACAGGCCGCCCGCCAGCAGCACCGGACGGCCGCCGAAGCGGCCCACCACGCGGTCGCCGGTCAGGCGGCCGACGGTCATGGCGACGGCGAAGGCGGCATAACCCAGGCCGGCGCGGCCTTCCTCCAGCCCGCGTTCGGCGGTCAGGAATACGGCGCTCCAGTCCAGCATGGCGCCTTCGGCCAGGAACACGATGAAGCACAGGGCGCCGATGAAGACCACGGCGCCGTGCGGCACGGCGAAGGCGGGAGAGTTGCCCTCGCGCGCCTCCGGCTCGTGCAGCAGGTCGGGGCTGGCGCGCCACAGCAGCACGGCCACCAGGGCCACAATGGCCAGGCAGGCGGCCAGAGGGCCGCTGCCAAGCCACAGCAGCAGCGCCATGCCGCCGGCGCCGGCAAAGCCGCCCAGGCTGAACATGCCGTGGAAGCCGGACATCAGGGCGCCGCCGCTGGCTTTTTCGACCATCACCGCCTGCACATTCATGGCCACGTCCATGGTGCCGAGGGAGGCACCGAAGATGAACAGCACCAGGCCAAGCAGCAGCGGTGTGGGCGCGAGCGCCAGGCCGGGCAGGGCCAGGCAAACCACCAGGGCCGACCACAGCACCACAGCGCGGCAGCCGAAACGCGCCGCCAGCGCACCGGTCAGCGGCATAGCCAGCAGCGAGCCGGCGCCCAGACAAAGCAGCAACAGTCCAAGCGGCCCTTCAGCCAGCGCCAGGCGCTCCCTCGCATAGGGCACCAGCGGCGCCCAGGCGGACATTGCCAGGCCGGCGGTCAAAAATGCAAGGCGGGTGGAGAGACGATGGCGCTGACCGATGGTTTTGTTCATAGTTGAACATTCTAGCAGGAGGCCCGCACATGCCAGCCCCATGGCCACTGCCAGCAGGTTCACCACGAGCACGCCGTCCGGCACGTGCATCACGACAGCCAGGCTCAAGGCCCACTTGCTGCCAAACGCTCCGCTGCCGGCGTAGGGAAAATAGCGCAATGACTGCAGCGCGGAATAGAGCAGGCCTCCCCACAGGCCGACCGTCATCCCACGCAGCAAAAGGAAGCCGGAGCCAATGCCCATGGCGGCCATCCATGACCACTGCGCCGTCGTTACGAAACCTGCCGCGCCGCTGGCCAGCAAGAGCCAGGCAAGAACGCGCCGGATCTTCAATTTCCGGGACGGGTGAGCGCTTCGAGATCGCCCAGCCAGTGCATGGCCTGCTCGCGCGTTTCGCCGCACATTTCGGCCGACGGCTGCAGCCCGGCGCAGAAGGCGGGCCGTTCGGGGCGGCCGAAGATCATGCAGCGGTAATCGTCGCCCAGTTGCACGCAGCGCACGCCCGCCGGTTTGCCGTTCGGCATACCGGGAATCGGGGAGGTGATGGAGGGCGCCGTGCAGCAGGCGCCGCAGGCAGGGCGGCATTGGAAACTCATGATGGGGCGCTATTTTACCGGTTTACGCCTTGGCCCAGCCCAGCCAGCGCATGGCCTGTTCGCGCGATTCGCCGCAAATCATTTCGTCGGCATTGAAGTCGAGGCAGACCTGCGGGCGCTCCGGCAAGCCATACAGCTTGCAGCGCCGCTGCCCATCAAGGTGGATGCAAGGCACGCCAGCCGGCTTCCCCCCGGGCATGCCGGGGATCGCGCTTTCAATGGCGGGCGCCGTGCAGCAGGCGCCGCAATGTGGGCGGCAGGGGATCGGGGCGCGGTTCATCGCGCGTCGGTTTAGTGGACGACGTGCTGCGTTCGGCTGCCGAATGCTTTCAGCGCTTCCGCCAGCGAGACTTCGATATGCCCCAGGTGGGCGTCAGCCATGACCCACGGCGCCCTATCCCGTTCGGGCTGGCGCTTGGCCACTTCGCGTTCCACCATGGCCGCCATGCGCTCGTGCAGCACCCGCTGGAAATGCGGCGAATCGGGGTCGCCAGCCTGTGCCCGGGCATACATATCCGCACCTTCCCAGAGTTCCTGGATACGCTCGTCCCCAAGTCCCGAGGCGGCGGCCAGGACTTGCAAAGTTGTCTTATTATGCATTTTGTCTCTCCCAGACGCGTTCGTTGACGCGCATTTACCAGTAAATACCTTCAGCAGCGGATTTGCCACTAATTTCTGGATTTCCCATCCGTGCAACAACATTTGTTGCTAAAATCCCAGCAGTTCGTGATTGGTGCCACTTTGCAAGTCTGTAAGGTGGTGAAACGGGAAGCCGGTGACGCGCGAGATAGCCATCTCACGCCAGTCCGGCGCAGCCCCTGCTGCTGTAAGCCAGACGAAGCTGACCAACGCCACTGTGCATAGCACGGGAAGGCCAGGCCAGCGGAGGATGAAGGCAAGCCAGAAGACCGGCCAGTCACGCTTGATTGTGCAAGACCCAGGGTGTGGTTTTGCGTGCTCGGAATCTCTGTGCTTACCTTAAATTTTGCTCGGATCATTTTGGTCCTGCTATGTGCGTTCGCCTGTGCGCCGCTTAACGCTGCCACGCTGTTCGCCATCGTGACCGAACGTGCCGCACCGACGGCAATCGCGGCTGCCCATCGCCATCTGGCCAGCCATCCCCATGACCGCATCATCCTGCGCACGCCCGCGCAATGGATGGCGGCGGACGACAAGCAGGCCGCCCAGTGGCTGGCGCAGGCGGACAGCATCCTCGCGGTGTCGCTGTTCGGCGACCCGGCGCGGCGCTTGAAGCAGGCCTTGGCACGCCATGCGCGGGCTTCGGCGACAGTGCTGGCTTTTAACGGCGAAGCCACGCTGAGCCTGATGTCGCGCGGACGCCAGGGCGGCTTGCAAGGCTTCCCGCCGGAGACGTTGCGCCAGTTGTCTGGCGAGCAGCCGTCGGAAGCCGCGTTGCAGGCGGCACGCGCCTTGCCCGTTGCCGGCCAATGGCTGGCGGCGCGCCAGGTGTGGCAGGCCGGCGGGCGCGATAACACGGCGGCCCTGTTCGCGCACCTGCTCGACCCGGTGCGTGCACTGGCGGCGCCGCTGCCGGAACCAACGCTGCGCCTGCGCATGGGCGAGCGCGAGCTGCACGATGCCTCGGCCTGGGGCCGGGCGGCGCAGCTGGGCGTGCAGGCGCGTCCGACGGTGGTGGTGCTGGACCTGTCGAATATGGATGGCATGGTGCCGGACGCGGTGTGCCGCCAGATTGAGCGCAGCGGCCAGCAATGCGTGCAGGTGCTGCCGCGCTGGGGCGGGGCTTCGCGCGAGGCGTTGGAGCGCTTGCCGGAGCTGATCGCGCCAGCAGTTCCTGCGGCGCTGGTGGTGTTGCAGGACTTTGTGGTGGGCGCGGCCGAAAACCGCGAGGCTGTGAGCGAGGCGTTCAAGCGTCTCGATATCCCGCTGTTCAAGGCGATCCGCCTGTCCGACCGCACCGCCATGCAGTGGCGCCTGTCTCCGGATGGCCTGCCGCCGGATTCGGTGCAGTACCGCGTGGCGCTGCCGGAGCTGCAAGGCATTGGCCAGCCGATCGTGGTGGCCGCACTGGGCGAGCCGCAGCGCGACAAGCTGACCGGCATCGAGAACCGGCCGCCGGTGGTGCTGGGGGCGGAAGCGGAGCGCCTGGCAGCGCGCGTCGAGCGCTGGCTGTCACTGCGCGCCAAGTCCAACCGCGACAAGCGGGTGGCGCTGGTGTATTACAACCATCCGCCGGGACGGCAGAACATCGGTGCGGACAACCTGGACGTGCCGGCTTCGCTGTTCGACATGCTGCATGCGTTGAAGGATGCGGGCTACACGGTGGGCGAGCTGCCGGCCACGCCGGAGGCGCTGCTGGACCGGATCATGGCGCACGGCGTCAACCTGCCGGAAGACCGCGCCGGCTTGCGCGAGCTGGCCGGATCGGTGAACAGCGTGAGCGCCGCAGATTATGCGCGCTGGTTCGCTACGCTGTCGCCGCGCGTGCAGGGGGAGATGACCAGCGGGCTGCTGGGGCGCTTGCATGCCGACGTGCTGCAGGCTGAAGCCGCAGGCGAGTGGGCGCTGGGGCGCAAACAGGCGGAAGTCGTGATCAAGGAGTTGCAGCATCTGGTCGAAGGCGCCGACCACCCGCAGCGCGAAGCGGCCATCCGCGACTTATCCGCGCTTGCGGAAGGCTACGCGAGCTGCCTGCAGGCGCGGCCAGGCGCCGCCGCGGGCAGGCGCGTGCGCGCTGGGAGCTGTGCCGCGCTGGCGCCCTTGCAACGTCGTTTGGCTGCGTACCGCATTGAAGGCCTGAAGGGCTGGGGCCCTGCGCCCGGCAAGATCATGGTCGACCAGGGCAAGCTGCTGGTCCCCGGCCTGGTATTCGGCAACGTCTTCATCGGCCCGCAGCCGCCGCGCGGCTGGGAAGTCGACGAAGAACTTTTGCACGCCAACACCAGCGTGCCGCCGCCGCACCAGTACCTGGCCTTCTACCACTGGCTGCGCGACCGCTTCAAGGCGGACGCCCTGGTCCACGTCGGCCGCCACTCTACTTACGAATTCCTGCCTGGCAAAGCAGTCGGCCTGGCGGCAGACGATTTTTCGAGCCTGATCGCCGGTGACCTGCCGGGCGTTTACCCCTACATCGTGGACGGCGTAGGCGAAGGCACGCAAGCCAAGCGGCGCGGCCTGGCCGTGATGGTCGACCACCTGACGCCGCCGCTGGCCTCCACCCCGCTGTACGACGAGCTGCTGTCGTTACGCCAGGTGGTGGAGAGCTACGAAGCCGCCAGCTCCGAATCGCTGAAATCCAAAGCGGCGCAGCTGATGCGCGAGCGGGTGGCCGCGCTGAACCTGAAGGCGGAGCTGGAAGCCTCGATGGCCGATGTGCTGGCGGTGCGCGGCATCGGCTTCGACGCGGCGGACGACGATCTGCTGGCGCATGAAGTTGGCCACTACCTGACCAAGCTGCAGGAAAAATTCATGCCGCACGGCCTGCACATTTTCGGCCGCCCCTGGCGGCAGGAATCGATCGACCTGATGCTGGAGTCGATGAAGAAGGGCGGCATCGACGACCCGGAAGTCGCACGCAAGCTGGCCGAATCGCCGCGCAACGAAATGCGCGCGCTGCTGGCGGGGCTGGATGGACGCTTCATCGAGCCGGGCAAGGGCAACGATCCCCTGCGCTCGCCGGAAGCGCTGCCGACCGGCCGCAATTTCCACGCGGTGGATGGCGATATCCTGCCGACGCGTATCGGCTACCAGATGGGGGCGGGCCTTGCCGCCAAGGCAGCCGCGCGCGAACGCTCGCCGGCGGGCAGCGAAGGCATCCTGCTGTGGGCATCCGACGCGGTGCGCGACGAGGGCGTGATGGTGGCCTTTGCGCTGGCCATGATGGGGGCGGAGCCGGTGTGGAATGCGCGCGGCATTGTCAACGATGTGCGCCTGCTGCCGGGCGCGCTGCGGCGCGATGCCCTGGTGACTACCTCCGGCCTGTTTCGCGACCTGTATCCCAACCTGATCCGCCTGATCGACCGCGCCGGACGCATGTCGCTGGCCGCTTCCGCCGCCGCCCTGGCCGAACAGGACCCCGCCTTGCGGGAAGCGCTGGAGGCCGCGCTCGCGCCCCTGGGCAGCGTCAGCGCCAACGGCGTCGGTGGCGCGGGCGCCGGCGCAGGCGGTGCGTGGGGCCGTGAGCCGGTCGAGAGCAACCGCGTGGCGCGCGAATGGCTGGTGCGCCTGCGCGCGCTGCAGGCAGGCGGCATGCCACTGGCCGAATCTGGCCGCGCCGCCGCCCAGCGCATCTTCGGCGATGCGCCCGGCGCGTATGGCGCCGGCGTCAACCGCCTGACCGAGCGCTCCGGCGCCTGGCGCGAGCGCGACGAAATCGGCAAAGCCTACCGGCTGCGCATGGGCCACGCCTACGGCCTGGATGCCAGCGGCGAATCCACCCACGCCGCCTTCGACGCGGCGCTGGACGGCATCACCCGCACCTACCACGGCCGCGCCAGCAACCTGTACGGCCTGCTGGACAACAACGACGCGTTCGACTACCTCGGCGGCCTGTCGCTGGCGGTGGAGAGCCGCACCGGCCGCGTGCCGGAAGCGCTGATCCTGCAGCACGCCCAGCCCGGCCGCGCCGATGTCGAACCGCTGGCCTCCGCCCTGATGGGCGAGTTGCGCGGCCGCTTCCTCAACCCCGCCTGGCTGAAGCCCCTGATGGGGCATGGTTACGCGGGCGCCCGCACCATGGGGCAGGAATTCCTGGAGAACCTGTGGGGCTGGCAGGTCACGCGTCCGGACCTGGTGAAGAACTGGGCCTGGGATGAGGTGAAGTCGGTCTACTTCGACGACGCGCACAAACTCGGCCTGCCGCAATTCCTCGCCCAGCGCCACAACGCGCACGCCAAGGCGCACATGCTGGCGATCTTCATGGTGGCGGCCGAGAAGGGGTACTGGAAAACCGATGCCGCCACCATCAAGCAGCTGGGCGGCGAGCTGGCCCGACTGGTCGCCAGCAACGGATTGCCCGGCAGCGGCCACACCGCGCCCGACCACCCGATGTGGCAATGGCTGTCGCCGCAGCTCGATGCAGCCGACGCCCAGGCGCTCGGCATCACGCTCGCCAAAGCACGCGGCGACACGCTGACCGACG
>NZ_JASATG010000025.1:0-72838 GCF_038440195.1 Pseudoduganella sp. OTU4001
GCCTCCTCCACGGCGGTCGCTGTGCGCTCCCCAGCACCGACCGTGGCCGCTGCGACGAGGCCGGCCGCCCTGGATAGCGCAAGTGGCGCCAGTGCAGCGCCAAAGCGTGCAGCTGACGTGCCAGTGGCGAGCCAGCCCACAGCTGCTGTCCCAGCTGCGCCGCCCGAAGAGCACCTCCAATCCCTGCAAGACCTCCCCGAACCGATCCAGCGCGCCATCCCGCAGATCGCCCTGGGAGGCTATATGTATTCCAAGAACCCGGCAGACCGCCTGCTACTGATAGACAAAGTCTTGCGTAAGGAAGGGGAGGAGGTCGCCCCCGGCCTGCTGCTGGAAAAGCTCCAGCCCAAGCAAGCCGTATTCAGTTTCCGTGGCTACCGCTATCGAGTGCCGTTATGAGCAGCAAGAAGCAGAATGTCCTTGGCGTAACCGGCCCGTCCGGCAGCGGCAAAACCACCTTGATCGAGTACCTGGTCGGCGCCCTGGCCGAGCGCGGCTGGAAGGTCAACGTCATCAAGCACAGCCACCACGACTTCGAACTCGAGCCACCCCGCAAGGACAGCGCCCGCTTCCGCCACGCCGGCGCCGCCGAGGTGATGATCGCCTCGCCCTACCGCTTCGCCATCATCCACGAACTGCGCGGCGCCGAGGAACCTGGCTGCGACGAGCAGTTGGCAAGACTGCAACCCGCCGACCTGACCCTGGTCGAAGGCTTCCACGCATGGCAAATCGACAAGCTGGAAGTCTACCGCCCCATCATCGGCCAGCAGCCGCGTTACCTGGACGACCACAGCATCGTCGCCATCGCCTCCGACCAGCCCGCCCCGCACGACTTGCCGCCGCGTCTGCAATGGCTCGACCTGAACCGTCCCGACAGCGTGCTGGCCTGGCTGGTAAAAAAAATCCCGCGCCAAGCCTAAAGTTCCCCGCAACTCGTCCGTAAATCTAGATAAGTACAAGTGGGAGGATAATATGGACGTAGCAAGCATTGCCAAAGCAGCAACAACGATCGCCGAGACGAGCAATCGTGTCGAAGTCGGTTACGCCGTGCTGAAAAAGGCGCAGGACGTCCAGGCATCCAGCGCCGAAGCGCTGATTGAAGCCATCCCGCCAGCGCCAGCCGCCAGCAACCTGCCATCGCACCTGGGCCAGAACATCAACACCACCGCCTGACCGGCACGCCGTCCGGGCCGCAAGCACCCGCCGCACCGTCACCGGTGCCAGCGGGTTTTTTTTATCACCAAGAGAGGAGACCTACATGAAAAACCGCCAAGCCCTGATCGCCGCCGCACTGGCCACCGTGTGCGCCACCGCCAGCACGACCGCCGCCGCAGCACAGGACAAACCGGCTGAAAAAGAAAAGTGCTACGGCGTCGCCAAGGCCGGCCAGAACGACTGCGCCACCGGCACCCACGGCTGCTCGAACCAGGCCAAGAGCGACAATATGGCTTCCGAATGGAAGTACGTCGCCAAAGGCACCTGCGAAAAAGCCGGCGGCAAGACCACCCCTCCAGCCAAGTAATCGATGGCGCGTGCCCCAAAGCTGGCTGGCGCCGGCATCGGATTGCGGGCACCGCACTACCGCCAATTCCTCGAGCAGCGGCCGAATGCCGCCTGGCTCGAGGTCCACACTGAAAACTACCTCGACCAGGCCGGCGGCGACTTCCATGTGCTGCAAGAGCTGCGGCGCGACTATGCCATCAGCCTGCACGGCGTCGGCCTCGGCCTCGGCTCCGCGCGCGGCTTCAGCAGCAGCCACCTGGAACGGGTAGCCAGCCTCGCAAAACGTATCGAACCCGCCCTGGTATCCGAGCACCTGTGCTGGGGCGCCGTGTTCGACCGCCACCTGAACGACCTGCTGCCGCTGGCGCTGAACCACGCCGCCCTCGACCTGCTCGAAGAGCGGGTAGGGCGCATGCAGGACGCCCTTGGCCACGCCATCCTGCTGGAAAACGTCTCAAGCTTCGTCCGCTTTGCCGACGACGCCATGAGCGAAGCCGAATTCATGGCCGCCCTGGCGCGCCGCACCGGATGCGGCCTGCTGCTGGACGTCAACAACCTCTATGTCAACCAGTGCAACCACGAAGAAGACGCCTTAGCCGCGTTGGCAGCGATCGAGATCGGCACGGTAGGCGAAATCCACCTCGCCGGCCACCTGGTCACCCCTGACGCCGTGGTCGACCACCACGGCGCCCGAGTCGCAGCCCCCGTCTGGCGCTTATATGAGGCTGCGTTAGCCCGCTTCGGCGCCGTCCCCACCCTGATCGAATGGGACACCGACATCCCCGCCCTCGAAGTCCTGCTCGACGAAGCCGCCCAAGCCACCGCCATCGCAGCTAACTTTCCAGCAACAAATGTCCACTTTGGGGTCAGGACGGTCCGGCGCCCCGGCGAAAGTGGACATTTATTTCTGGGCGGCAGTGATGCGTTGGCGGAACAGCAGCAGGCGTTTGCAGATGCGCTATTTGCGCCGGAAGCTGACGCGGGGTTGCAGCTTAAGCACGCCGAACGTTTCGGCCTCTACCGTGGCAACCTGACTTCGACCTGGAACAAGGCGCTGGCTGCCGCCTATCCCGTCATCGCCCAACTGGTGGGAGAGGAATTCTTCGCCGCCCTGGCCCGCGAGTACGGCCGCGCCCACCCCTCCGATAGCGGCGACCTGAACCGCTTTGGCGCCGATTTCGAGCAATTCCTGCGCAGCTTCCCGCACGTGCAAGATTTGCCCTACCTGCCCGACATGGCCCGCCTCGAGTGGCAATTGCACCGCATCCACTACGCCGTCCACGAACCAGCGCTGAGCGCGTCAGACATCAACCCGCAAACGGTGCAAGAGCAGGCCTTCGCCTGGCAGCGCACAGCCCAGTTGTTCGAGTCCGAGTGGGCCGTGGTTCAGCTATGGCTCGCACACCAGCCTGCCAGCGCCGTCGACTTCCCTCAGGATATGCGAAGCCCGAGCCGCGCCTTGCTCAGCCGCCCGCAATGGACTGCCCAGCTCACGCCGCTGCAAGCGCCGGAACACGCAGCGCTTCATGCGCTCAAAGATGGGAAAACAATCGGCGCCGCCCTGGACGCCGCTTTTGCGCTGGATGAAGAGTTCAGCGTCGCCGCCAGCCTCCAGCAATGGCTGCAGCAGCAAACCCTAGTAAAACGCCCGCATTAACTTGGCTTCACCGGACAGATCCCGGTGCAACATATTGGCGCGATGGGTTGCTTCGATCATGCGCAGGAGCTGCGCATCCTCACAGCGCTCAAGCTCTTCATTTGCCGTCAGCAAGGCCTGGGCAAGCTTGGCGCGCGCGGCCTGATACAGCACGCTGGTGTAATGGTCGGTATTCTTGAGCAGTTCCTCAGCGTTTTCGATCACCTGGCGCAGGTCACCAATCAGCTGTTCCTGGGTCTGCATTTGCTTCTGGTCGGGACCGTCCATGATGCCCCCCTCCGCGCGGGTTCAATCAGGCTGCACCACCCTCGGCATGGACGTCGATTTGCACGTCGCCCAGGCGCACACGCTGGCCCGCCCGGATTTTTGCCGTCTTGCGCAACTCCTGCTTACCGTCGACTTTGACGTCGCCGCTGGCTACGATCTGCTTGCCGGCGCCGCCGCTGTCGCACAGGCCTACCACTTTCAGGAGCTGGTTCAGCTCGATGTACTCGCCTGTCAATTCGAAATCTACTTTCTGCATTTTAATCCTCTTTCTGTTGGGCTGGCGCCGGGTGTTGTATTTCTGTTTGGCATTAACCCTTGCCGCCGGGCTTGGTCATTTCCAGTGGAACAATCCACTCATTGAACTGGGTTTCGTTCACAAAACCCAGGGCCAAGGCGGCTTCTTTCAATGTACTACCTTCGTGCTGCGCCTTCTTCGCAATTTGCGCGGCGCGATCATACCCGATATGCGGCGCCAGCGCGGTAACCAGCATCAGCGAGCGCTCCATCAGCTCGGCGATGCGGCCCAGGTTGGGTTCGATGCCATGGGCGCAATGTTCGTCGAAACTGCGCATGCCATCGGCCAGCAAGCGCGCACTTTGCAGGAAGTTGTGGGCAATGAGCGGCTTGAAGACATTCAGCTCGAAGTTGCCGGAAGCGCCGCCCATGGTGATTGCCACATCGTTGCCGAACACCTGGCAGCACAGCATGGTCAGCGCTTCGCTCTGGGTCGGGTTGACCTTGCCGGGCATGATGGAGCTGCCTGGCTCGTTCTCCGGGATGGTGATTTCGCCCAGGCCCGAGCGCGGGCCGGACGCCATCCAGCGCACATCGTTGGCCAGCTTCATCAGGGCGGTAGCCAGGGTTTTCAGGGCGCCGTGGGCGGAAACCAGGGCGTCGTGCCCGGCCAGGGCGGCGAATTTGTTGTCGGCGGTGCGGAAGGGCAGTTTCAGCCGGCTGGCCAGTTCCGCAGCGATGCGCGTCGCGTACTCCGGATGGGAATTCAGGCCGGTGCCAACCGCCGTGCCGCCTGCCGCCAGTTCCAGCACGGCGGGCAGGGCTGCTTCGATGGCTTTTTCAGCGTAATCCAGCTGGGCCACGTAACCGGAAAACTCCTGGCCCAGGGTGAGCGGTGTGGCGTCCTGCAGGTGGGTGCGGCCGATTTTGACGATGCCTTCGAATGCCCGGGCCTTCTCCTGCAGCGTGGCGCGCAGCTGGCGCAGCGCCGGCAGCACATTGCCGGCTACCGCTTGCGCTGCCGCCACGTGCATGGCAGTCGGGAAGATGTCGTTTGACGACTGGCCCTTGTTCACGTCGTCATTCGGATGCAGCTTGCGGCCATCGCCGCGCTCGCCGCCCAATAGTTCGGACGCGCGGTTGGCGAGTACTTCGTTCATATTCATATTGGACTGGGTGCCGGAGCCGGTCTGCCAAACCGCCAGCGGGAATTCGCCGGCATGCTGGCCGGCCAGGACTTCGTCGGCAGCCTGCATGATGGCATTGGCCTTGGCGCCATCCAGTACCCCGAGATCGACGTTGACCTTGGCGGCGGCGCGCTTCACGCTGGCAAGCGCAGCGATCAGTTCAGGGGGCATGCGTTCGCTTGAAATGCGGAAGTGCTCCAGCGAACGCTGGGTCTGGGCGCCCCACAACTGGCTGGCGGGAACTTCAATCGGGCCAAAGCTGTCGCGCTCGGTTCTGCTGTCCATGTGTGCTCCAGGGGTGGGGAGTGATGTCATGATTCTAACGCCATTAGCGCGCTAGCTCTGCCGGGCCTACAAAAATGGGATTTTTCGCCGTTAATGAATACATTACGGAAATAGACCTGTTCTCCATGCTAAGCAAACGAAAGACCTTAGGCGCGCTGGCGCTGCTTGTCGCCACCCTGTGCGGCCCGGCGCATGCCGCTGAACTGGGCGAGGTGAAGGTCAATTCGTTCATTGGCCAGCAGTTATCCGCGGACATCGAGCTGGTGGATCTGACGCCGGCCGATCTGGCGGAAATCCAGGCCAAGCTTGCCAACCCGGATGTGTTCAAAGGCGCAGGGCTGGGTGTGCCGCCGGTGCTGGGCGGCCTGTATATCTCCGTCGCCAAGCGCGATGAGCGCCGTTTCCTGCACCTGACGACACTGCAGCCAGTGAACAGTGAGGCGCTGCACCTGTTCCTGGAATTGACTAGCGGCGGCCGCCAGGTCATCCGCGCGGCCACGCTGTGGCTGACGCCGGAGCCGCCAGCACAGCGCGTGGCGCGCACGGTGGCGACGCCGGCTGCCGCGCGTATGCCGCTCACTTCGCCTGTGCCGGAAGGCGGCGAAGCAGCCATGAGTGCAGCCGCCGAGCGCGCATTCGCAGCCCGCAAGGCAGTCGCGCCTGCACCTTCACCGATCGCCGCCAAGTCCGAGCAGCCCAGAACCGTTGTAAAGCCCGCGCAGGCACTGCAAGCTGTTCCGCCCGCGCCGGCAAAAGCGGCGCCGCCGACCCCGGCCCCGGTCGCCGCAGCTGCAGCGCCGGCCGAGGCATGCGTACCCGCCCAGGTCGAAGCCCAGATCCAGCAATGCCAGGCCATGACCGGCAAGCTGGTGGACCTGGAAGGCAAAGTCCAGCGACTACAGCAAGCGCTCACCGCTCCAGCGCCCGCTCTGCCTCCAGCGCCGGCCAAGGCAGCGGCTGCACTCGTGAAATCCGAAGCGCCAGCCAAGCCAGGCGCCACACCAGTCAAGCCCGGTAAGCCTGGCGTAACAGGCGAACTGGAAGCCAAATCCCGCACCAGCATGATCATGATGGCGGTCGGCGGACTGGCAGGCTTGGCCGCATTGGGCGGCGTAATCTACTTCCTGCGCAAGCGGCGAGGGCAGGGGCCGCTGAAAATCTGGCAATCCTTCCGCAAGAAAGAGGAGCCGCCAGCTGAAGAGCCTACTATGGAAGAAGCAACTGCCCAGGGGTAACAGCCGTTGCTTTTATGCGCTAGACAATTTTTTTTGAACTGCGATATACTGGGCTCACACAGGCGAGGTTCTGCCGCAGTCACCACCGATAGCGTGACGCGACCCGCAGAGCGACGTTGACGAAACGACCCCGCCTGGAAGCTGTTCATAGCCGACTGAGGCGATATGAACGCCGGGTGCAACCGGCGCTGAGGCGACACCAGGAGATACCTGGTGCTCGCCCCTCCCAATTCCTCGAAGGCGCCCCAAGCGGGCGCCTTTTTCATTCCAGAAATTTTTGTCCTTATTCGTTCCTGACCCCAAAGTGGACAAAAGTGGCGAAAAAGAAAAAAGCGCCCGGAGGCGCTTTATCTTCTGCGGGGCAGGGAATTAGCCGTTCAGGCGGCTCTGCCATGGCTCGGTGACTTCGCGGATGGCGCGGTCGTTGGCCAGGATTTGTTTCAGCAGGTCAATCTTGCGCTGGCGGGCATCGCCTTGCAGCGGCGCGGCGCCACCCATCAGGGCTACCGAGGCTGCGGCACATTGGTTTTCCATGCGGTCGAGCGAATCCCAGTCGCTGGATTGCGCGGCCATCACCATCTGATTGGTCAAACCGGCAATTTTTTCGTAGGTTGCGAGGACTTCAGAGGTCATTTTGAGCCTTGGATTCTGGGCGCGGAGTACCGCATGTCAGGATTTACGTCAGGCTCGGCAGGAACTTTAGGGTTTTTTGAAAAAAAAATTAAAAAAGCCGTTGCGCCCCCATCCCAAGGGCGGCAACGGCCAGGAGCTAAGCGAAAAACTTGTTTATTTGATCAGTTCTTCCAGGCCTGCGCTCAGTTCGTCCAGCGATGGCATCTGGTCGATCAGGGCATTGTCTTCCAGGCCCAGCAGGTCGGCGACTTCGGTCGGGTAGCAGGCGGCGATTTCGTCCGGGGTCAGCTTGTTTTCATCGACGCGGGCGCGCCAGGCGGCCAGGTGGATGACGGCGGCCAGCAAGTCGTCGCCCGGATGAGGGAAGGCGGCAATGGTTTCGGAGAACGCTGGCGGGAACTTCCAGCGGCGGGCCAGTTCGGCGCCGACGTCGGCGAAGTTGTAGCCCAGCGAGGCTTGCTCGGCATCCAGGCGGCGCGCGTCGAGCGGGCCGGCCACGTGGTCCAGCGCAATCGCCTGCTCGGGCATGGCGGCGTGGATTACCAGCTGGCCAATCGCGTGCATCATGCCGATGGTGAAGGCGAGGTCGGTGTTCTGTTTGCAGGCCTTGGCGATGAACTTGGCGCCCACCGCAGTGCGCAGGCTGTAGCGCCAGAACTGGCGCAGGTCGAGGCCGGGCACGGTCTTGAAGCCGCTCACCAGGCCGGAGCTGATCACCAGCGTGCGCACGGTGACAAAGCCCAGCATCAGCACGGCGTCTTCCACGGTGCCGATCGAGCGCGAGACATGGTAATAGGCGGAATTGGCCAGGCGTAGCAGTTTGGCGCTCAGCACCGGGTCGGCCGACAGTTTCTTGGCGATCTCTTCGGTGGAGACGCTGGCCTTGTCGAAGCTGCTGA
Source organism: Pseudoduganella sp. OTU4001 (assembly GCF_038440195.1). Classification (NCBI taxonomy): domain Bacteria; kingdom Pseudomonadati; phylum Pseudomonadota; class Betaproteobacteria; order Burkholderiales; family Oxalobacteraceae; genus Pseudoduganella; species Pseudoduganella sp. OTU4001. Next base: position 7,901 of record NZ_JASATG010000025.1, read on the forward strand.
TCAATTCGTCAACAACCTTCGGCGCAGTAGGCAACGCTGTCGGGTTCTGGAACAGGGCTTCGAGCTTCATGGAAAGTCTCCTTTTTGATAGGCGTTGCTGTAAGTGAACTATAAAGCCATTCCAGAGGGGAGTGCAGCAAGTTTTTAACATTCGTTGGCATTGCTGCACAGCATTCCTCGATTTTTGCATCTGATCCTCGAAATTTGCAGTCTGTCGCACAGCGGCCATGTCATGGCCGAGTTGCCGCTAGAGTGCAGGCTGGCTTATTCCGCCATAAATAATTACGAGAGATAGGGATACAACAATGCATGCAACCACACGCGTAACGCCACTCAAGCTGGCCCTTACCCTGGCCTTCTGCGGCGCCACCATGGGCCTGGCCCCGGCAATCGCCCAACAGGCGGCGCCGGCCCAGGCTGCGCCAGTACAGGCAGCGGCCGCGCCGCTGCCGGGCGATGATTTCTTTGGCTATGTGAATGCCGACTGGCTGGCCAAGACCGAGATCCCGGCCGATAAAGGCAGCTGGGGCGCCGGTTCCGCGCTGGGCGATGAAACCAACGCCCGCATCGTTAAACTGATTGAAGAAACCGCCGCCAGGAACCCGGCCGGCGATGCGCGCCGCGTGACGGACTTCTACCGCGCCTTCATGGATGAAGCGGCAATCGAAGCCGCCGGTACCGCTTCGCTGATGCCGGAGTTGAAGAAGATCGATGCGATCAAGGATAAGGAGGCCCTGGTGCACGCCCTGGGCGCCAGCCTGCGCGCCGATGTGGATCCGCTGAACGCGACCAATTTCTACACCGAGAACATCTTCGGCATGTGGTTCGCGCAGGGCCTGAATGACCCGCACCATTACGTTCCCTACATCCTGCAGGGCGGCCTGGGCATGCCTGACCGTGCCTTCTACCTGGACGACACCCCGCGCATGGGCCAGCTGCGCACCGCTTACCAGGCCCACATCGCCGCCATGATGAAGCTGGCCGGCTACAGCGAGCCGGAAACCCGCGCTGCGCGCGTGTTCGAACTGGAAAAGAAGATCGCCCAGTCGCACGGCAGCCGCGAAGATTCGGCCGATATCCAGAAGGCCAACAACCTGTGGACCATGAAAGACTTCAGCGCCAAGGCGCCGGGCATGGATTGGAAGGCTTTCTTCCGCGCCGCCGGCCTGGGCAAGCAGGGCAAGTTCATGGTCTACCATCCGAGCGCGATCACTGGCGCGGCGGCCCTGGTCAATGAAATGCCGCTGCAGGCCTGGAAGGACTTCCTGGCCTTCCACACCGTCAACCACTTCGGCAATTCGCTGCCGAAAGCCTTCGTCGACCAGCGCTTTGAATTCTATGGCCGCACCATGAACGGTACGCCGCAGCTGTCGCCACGCTGGAAGCGCGGCCTGAGTGCGGTCAATAACGCGGTGCCGGATGCTGCGGGCAAGATGTACGTCGAGCGCTACTTCCCGGCGGAAGCCAAGACCCGCTTGCAGGCGATGGTGACCAACATCGTGGCGGCCTTCCACAAGCGCGTTGAGAAGCTGGACTGGATGGCGCCTGCCACTAAGAAGGAAGCGCAGGAAAAGCTGCGCACCCTGTACGTGGGCGTGGGTTATCCGGACAAGTGGACTTCCTACGAAGGCCTGGAAATCAAGCCGAACGACGCCATGGGCAATATGCTGCGCGCGGAGAAGTTCCATTACCGCCAGCAGCTGGCCAAGCTGGGCAAGAAGGTCGATCCGACCGAATGGTGCATGCCGCCGCATGTTGTGAATGCGGTCAATATGCCTATGCAGAATGCGCTGAACTTCCCGGCTGCGATCCTGCAGCCGCCGTTCTTCGATATGAAGGCGTCGGATGCGCATAACTACGGCGCAATCGGCTCTGTGATCGGCCACGAAATCTCCCATAGCTTCGACGACCAGGGCGCCCAGTTCGACTCCAAGGGCCGCCTGCGCGACTGGTGGACCAAGGAAGACGGTGAGCACTTCAAGAAGGGCGCTGCAGCGCTGGTGGCGCAGTACGACGCTTACCAGGCCTTCCCTGACCTGAAGCTGAACGGCACCCTGACCCTGAGCGAAAACCTGGCCGACCTGGCTGGCCTGGCTGCGGCGCTGGATGCCTTCAACGCGGCGTCCGGTGGCAAGGCTTCGCCGGAGCAGGAACGCGCCTTCTTCGCCGGCTTTGCTTCCAGCTGGGCCAACAAGTCGCGCGACGCTTCGCTGCGCAACCAGATCGCTACCGACGGCCACTCGCCGGCCAAGTGGCGCACCTACACCGTGCGTAACCTGGACGATTGGTACAAGGCCTACGACGTGAAGCCGGGCCAGAAGCTGTACCTGGCGCCGGAACAGCGCGTACGCGTCTGGTAAAGTAGGAGGATGGACGACATCGAGCAGATCACCCGGCGCACGCTGGATCATTACGAACGCAACGCGCAAGCCTTCCTGGAGGGGACGCGCGACCACGACGTAAGCCAGAATGTGGCGGCGCTGCTCGATGCGATCGAAGGAACGGCTCCGTTCCGCATCCTCGACCTTGGTTGCGGGCCTGGCCGCGACCTGCGTACTTTCAAGTCCCTCGGGCATGAGCCGGTCGGTGTCGATGGTTCGGCCCGCTTTGTGGAGATGGCGCAAAGCTGGAGTGGCTGTCCCGTGTGGCAGCAGGACTTTGTCGCGCTTGACCTGCCTCCCGCCTCGTTCGATGGCGTGTTCGCCAATGCTTCCCTGTTCCATGTTCCCAGCGCCGCTTTGCCGGGTGTGCTGTTGCGCTTGCACGCGGCCTTGAAGCCGCGTGGTGTGCTGTTCAGCTCCAATCCGCGCGGGCATAACGAGGAGGGCTGGAATGGTCCGCGTTATGGCTGCTATTACGATTACGAAACATGGTCGGCTGTGGTGACTGCGGCCGGCTTCGAACCCGTCACGCACTATTACCGCCCGGCAGGTTTGCCGCGCGAACAGCAGCCGTGGCTGGCTTCAGTCTGGCGTAAATGTTAACGAACGAACAGTGACCGACCCTCACTCTCCGTATGATTTGCTCGTCGCAATCTTTTACGAGGAGCGCATCATGAACAAGGACCAAGTGAAGGGCAAAGCCAAGGAAATTGGCGGCAAGATCCAGGAAGAAACCGGCGAACTGGTCGGTAGCTCGAAACAGCAGGTGAAGGGCGTCGCCAAGCAGGTGGAAGGCAAGCTGCAGAAACAGCGCGGCGACCTGCGCGAAGCCGTCGATGACGCCACGGACGAACTGATCGACCGCGGCAACCGCCAATAACCCCTCCCTCCGGCCGAGCGCACTACGCGCGTTCGGCCTACCGCATCATCAATACCGATCCGATTGCTAGCAGCCCGCTTAAGAGCCCGAGTGCAAACATCCAGTTGACGGTCAATCGATAAGCTCGTTCTCGGTCTTTGATAAATTCAGCGAACCATCGTTTCATGTCGCACCTCCGAGATTCAGTTTGACGGATAAAGCGTCAATTGCAAGCGGGCCCAAGTACTAGGTGCACTGTACCTAGAAGTACGGCGGCAACTGCCAATAGGATTGCCGATGAAACGAAGAGACGAAAATGGGTTAACCAAGCAAGAATGGATTGCGGATTTGGATTTCGAATCGCTACGGGAAACGTCGCGCCGAATACTGCAACTATCCCGGATAGCATCAGCAATGCGACGCAGCCCATAAGCGCAGGGCCTGCCCAGCCAGGCAAGATGTTTTCATGGGTGCGTGCATAAATTTCGTGCGCTGCACTCGAAGAGAATGCTACTGATAGCCACCCGAGTTGCCCGTCCTTCACGGCGCGAACCAGGCGGAGCCTGGACGCAAACGGACCTTGCGGCGCACATATTCTTCCCGCCACAAACAGCAGCAGTAACGGAGCCAAAATTGGCAACAATATGTTAATCGCGATCCAAGCCATGATCTGGACAGTCTAGCCGTCCAGGCCAGGATGCTTTGCGGATGGACAAAGAAAAAGCCCGCCGGCTTGCGCGGGCGGGCTTGGGGCAGGGCGCGGGGCCGTGCTTAGTTCGATTCCGGCTTCAGGTTCTTGCGGAAGAAGGCGTCGATGTAGGTTTGCACGTGGCGCTTGGCGGTGCGCGAGGACACGCCGTGCTTGGCGCCCGGGTAGGTCATCAGCTCGAACTGCACGCCGCGGTTCACCAGGGCGTCGATCATCTTGGTGGTGTTGGTGAACAGCACGTTGTCGTCCGCCATGCCGTGGATCAGCAGCAGCTTCGACTTCAGGCCGTCGACGTGATAGAACACGTTCGACTGCTTGTAGCCTTCCACGTTGGCTTTCGGATGATCCATGAACTGTTCGGTGTAGTGGGTGTCGTACAGGCCCCAGTCGGTCACCGGTGCGCCCGACACACCGGCGGCGATCTTGTCGGAAGCCTGGGACAGCAGGCGCAGGGTCATGAAGCCGCCGTAGCTCCAGCCGTACACGCCGATGCGCTTGGCATCCACGTACGACTGCTTGCCCAGCCACTCAACGCCGGTCAGCTGGTCTTCCACTTCCACCTTGCCCAGGTTGCGGTGGATGGCGTCGGTGAACATGCGTTCGCGGCGCGAGGAGCCGCGGTTATCCAGGCGGAATACCACGTAGCCTTGCTGCGCCATGTACTGGTCGAACTGGCCGCCGTCCCAACGACGGGTCACGTGCTGCGAGTGCGGGCCGCCGTAGGTGGACAGGTAGACAGGGTACTTCTTGTTGGCGTCGAACTTGTACGGCTTGATGATGGAGTAGTACAGGGTCTGGCCATCCTTCGCCTTCATATTGCCGAATTCGACCGGCAGCAGGTCTGGCTTGTACTTGAAGTATGGGTGGGACTCGTTGACTTCATTCTTCTCCAGCCAGCTCACCAGGGTGCCGTCCGGACGGCGGATCGATACCTGCGGCGGGTTGGCAGGATCGGACCAGGTGTCGACAAACACTTCGCCCTGTTTGGAGAAGGAGGCTTCGTGCCAGCCGTCGGCCTGGGTGATGCGCTTTGGCTTGTCGGCGGTGGAGCCGTCCAGCTTCAGCTCATAGACTTGCTTGTCGTAGGCCGCGTCCTTGTTGGCGGACACGTAGATCTTGCCGGATTTTTCGTCCACTGCCAGCACATTGTCGAAGCCCCATTCGCCTTTGGAAATGGCGTGTTTCAGCTTGCCGTCCATGCCGTACAGGTACAGGTGGTTGCGGCCAGTGCGCTCGGACGACCAGATGAAGCCTTTGCCGCTTTCCAGGAAGCGCAGGTCGTCATGGATGGTGGTCCAGGTGTTGGCGGTTTCGGTCAGCACTGCGCGCTGCGCCAGCGAAGTTGCGTCAACCGCGATCAGTTCCAGCTTCTTCTGGTCGCGCGACTGGCGCTGGAAGAACAGCGACTTGGAGTCCTTGCTCCAGTCGGCGCGCACCAGGTAGATGTCCTTCTCGGCGCCCAGGTCGATGTCGCGGATCTCGCCGGAGGCCGGCGACACCACTTTCAGGCCGACGATGGCGTTCTTGTCGCCGGCGGCAGGGTAGCGCTGTTCGACCACGTCGGTGCGGTCGGCGTAGATTTCGAAGCGGCGCGCCACCGGCACCTGCGCTTCGTCGTACCAGCGGAAGGCGATGGCGGAATCGTCCGGCGCCCAGTAGTAGCCGGTGTGCTGGCCCATTTCTTCCTGCGCCACGAATTCGGCTTCGCCGTTATGCACGGTGCCCTTGCCGTCGGTGGTCAGCTGGCGCTCCTTGCCGGTGGCCAGGTCGATCACGTACAGGTTCTGGTTGCGCACGAAGGAAACGTATTTGCCCTTTGGCGAAATCTTCGGATCGATCACGCTGCCGGAAGCGACCAGGCGTGCGCTGTCAGGCTTGGACAGGTCGACCAGGTACAGGTTGCCGGCCAGCGGCACCAGCACTTGCTTGCCGTCCGGCGACCAGCTATAGGAAATGATGCCTTTCAGGGCGGCGGTACGGGCGCGCTCGCGGATCGCTTTTTCCGCATCGGACAGGTTTTCCACCGGGACCAGCGCCTTGGAGTCGACCAGGCGGCGCGTGGTCTTGTCCTTCATATTGTATTCCCACAGGTCCAGCTGGTACTGGTCGTCTTCACGCGCGCGCAGGAAAGTGACGCGGGCGCCATCTGGCGATACTTTGAGGGCGCGTACGCCGGGGCCGGACAGGCCCGGGTCGGCGTGCAGGCGTTCCAGGGTCAGGCGTTCAGCGGAAGCGGAACCGGCAGCCAGGGCGGCCACCAGGGTGAGGATCAAGCGCATTGATATGTCCCGTATGGTTTATTAATGAACCGCAAGACAATACCAGAACCTGCTCCCCTTGAAATTCGGAATGCGGTGGCTTATGCCGTTTTTCCTTCGGCTACGCGGGAATTCGACAGCGTACGCAGGTAGGACGTGAGCAAAATGGCAGCAATCGTCAAACCGAGCACCAGGCCGATCCAGAATCCGCTGGCCGCCATCCCGCGCCACAGGCCCAACAGGCAGCCGACCGGCAGGGCGAACACCCAAAACGCCAGCAGCTGGATCAGCATCGGTCCGCGCGTGACCTTGTAGCCGCGGATCGCGCAGGCCGCCGCCACCTGGGTTGCATCGGACAGCTGGAACAGGGCGGCAAACAGCAGCAGGGTGACGCAGGTGGCTTGCACCGCCACGTCGTTGGTGTAAGCCGCCGCAATCTGGTGGCGGAACAGGGCGATAAAGGCGGCCGACAAGACAGCGAAGGCCAATGACATCCCCATCCCGACCCACGAGGCAGTGCGGGCGCGCTGCGCATCGCCTTCGCCCATGGCCTGGCCGACGCGCGTCACCATGCCGATGCCCAGGCTGAGAGGGACCATGAACACCAGCGAAGAAAAATTCAGCGCGATCTGGTGCGCCGACTGCTCCACCACGCCGAAGCGCGCCACCAGCAGGGCCACCGCGCCGAAGGCGCTGACCTCTGCGAAGTAGGTCACGCCGATCGGCAGGCCAAGGTGCAGCATGGAGCGGATTTCCGGCCAGTGCGGCCATGCCCAGTGCGTGAATGGGTAGGTGCTGCGGTAGGCCGGCGAGATGCGGATCCACGCCAGCATGGCGCCCAGCATCAGCCACATGCAGATGCCGGTCGACACCGCGCAGCCGACGCCGCCCATGGCGGGCAGGCCGAATTTGCCGAAGATGAGCAGCCAGTTGACCAGTACATTGAAGGCCAGGCCGAGCAGGGCGATCACCATCACCGGCTTGGTCTGGTTGATGCTGGCGCTGTAGCCATACAGCGCGCGGTAGCAGGCGAAGGGCGGCAGGCCTATGCTGATAAAGTGGACGAACAGCGACGCGCGCCGGTTCACTTCCGGCGCCAGCTGCAGGTGGTCGAACAGCAGGGTGGCCAGGTTGGCCAGCAGCGCCGCCGCCAGGCCGACGCCGAGCCCTTTCCACAGGCTCTGGCGCACCAGGTGCGGAATGCGGTCGTGGGTGCCGGCGCCGACTTCGTGCGCCACCAGGGTGTTCATGGCCATCATGGTGCCGACCACGGTCACCACCACGATGGACCAGATGGCGGCGCCGGTCGAGACGGCGGCCAGTTCGGCGGCGTTGGTATGGCCGGTCATCGCCACGTCCGCCACCGCCATGCCGACGGTGGCCAATTGTCCGATCAGTACCGGCCAGGCCAATTTCCACAATGCTGTTGCTTCACGGCGTAAATTGGTGGTCGAATACGTGGTCGGCATCTGTTGTTTAGTAGGAATTTGTTACAAGGTAATGTAGTCTATCGCCCTTTGCGCCGCGTTAGAGGTGCAAGGCTAATCTATGGAGCTATTGATGAAGAATACCTTGACTGCCGCTTTCCTGCTGGCGGCTACTTTGGTGGGCCAGGCGGCCACGGCTGGCGAACTGCAACTGTTCTCGCGTGAAGACTTCCGCGGCCAACGTGTGGTGATCGCTGACGGCGCCGCCAACAACTTCAACGATTTCGGTTTCAACGACCGTGCCTCCAGCGTGATCGTGCGTTCCGGCACCTGGGAACTGTGCGAGCACAAGAACTTTGGCGGCCACTGCGCCGTGTTCGAACCCGGCAATTACCCGGATCTGCGCCGCTTCAACAATAACTTCTCGTCCGCACGCGAGATCGATGGCCGCCACGACCGTGGCCAGGGCTATGCGTACGGCCGCGACAACCGTGATTATCGCGACGAGCGCCGCGAAGAGCGCCGTGAGGAACGCTGGCGCGAAGAACGCCGCGACGAACGCCGCTACGAGCGCGAGCGCGGCGATGCGGTTGAGCTGTTCAACGACCTGGGCATGCGCGGTAGCCGCGTCGGCATCAGCCAGGACATCCGCACCCTGCGCGACGTCGGCTTCAACGACAAGGCCAACTCCATGGTGATCCACTACGGCACCTGGGAGATCTGCGAGCATAACGACTACGGCGGCCAGTGCCGCGTGTACGGCCCGGGCCGCTATAACGACCTGCAAGACTTCATCGACCGCATCACGTCCCTGCGCCGTATCCGCTGATCGTTTGCTACGCTATACTCTCCTTTAGCGGGAGGGTATGGCGTGGAATATAAGGATTATTACCACACGCTGGGCGTCGCCAGGACAGCCAGCGATGACGAGATCAAGAAGGCTTACCGCAAGCTGGTCCGTAAATATCATCCGGACGTCAGCAAGGAAGCCGATGCCGACGCCCGCACCAAGGAATTGAACGAAGCTTACGGCGTGCTGGGCGACGCGGAAAAACGCGCCGCCTACGATTCGCTGGGCAGCGGCCAGTACCGCGCCGGCCAGGAATTCCATCCGCCCCCCGAATGGGGCGGGGGCAGTGCCGAAGACTTCTTTGCCGACCTGTTCGCCCAGTTCGGCAACCAGCGCGGTGGCCAGCGCGGTGGCCGGCACGGCTTCCGCATGCGCGGCGAAGACATCCACGCCGTTATCGAAATCAGCCTGTACGATGCCTACCACGGCGCCCAGCGCGAAATCTCGCTTGGCCGCCAGCGCAACCTCAAAGTCACCATCCCGCGCGGCGTTACGGCCGGCCAGCACTTGCGTTTGAACGGGCAGGGCCAGCCCGGAACCAACGGTGCGGAGGCGGGTGACTTGTACCTTGAAATCGCTTTCCAGGCCGACGAGCGCTACCGCATCGAGGGGCGCGATGTGTACGAAAAGGTGCTGATTGCGCCATGGGCGGCTGCCTTGGGCGGAGAGCGTGAGGTGGTTACGCCCTCTGGCCGCGTGACCGTCACCGTGCCGCCCGGTTCGCAGGCAGGGCGCAAGCTGCGCCTGAAGGGGCGCGGCATTCCCGCCGCCGCTGCTGCCGGCGCCGCGGGCGACCTCTACCTGATACTGGAAATCTCCGTGCCGCCGGCTAATACGCCCGCGCGGCGCGCACTGTATGAGCAGATGCAAAGTGAATTTGGCGGATAGGGAGGATGAGTGATGCCTGAGGACGAGTTTTTGGAGGGCGTGCCGCTGGAAAACCAGGCCTTAACACTGGATGAGCTGGCGCGTGCCTGCGCGGTCGAACCGGAGTGGGTGGTGCAGCATGTGCGGCGCGGCATCCTGCTGGATGGACCGTTCACCAGCGTGGACCTGGGGCGGGCGCGCCGGCTGGCCCAGCTGGAGCGCGATTTCGATGCGGATGAGGATTTGGCGGCGCTGGTGGTGGATTTGTGCGATGAAGTGCGCCGCCTCAAATCCCGCCTGCGCGCCGCCGGAATGGCCTGACGGCCAATTGCTGGCTTAACGCTGCTGGTCGCGGCCGCCGCGATTGCCCTGGTCGCCGCGCTGGCCTCCTACATCATCTTCCAGGTCGTCACGACCGCCCTGGCGCCCCCCTTGGCCGATATCGCTTTGCTTGTTGCCGCGGTCCTGGTCCGATTGCTTGTTGCCTTGCTTGTCGCCTTGCTTGTCGACTTGCTTGTCGCCTTGCTGCTGGTTGCCCTGGTCTGGCTGGCCAGCCTGGCCCGCCTGGTTGCGCCAATCGTCGGACTGCTCAGTATCCTTGCGTGGTGTCATGATCTCTCTCCTTTTGTGGGTGAAGCGGAGTCCATGCTAGGCCGATGCCGAGACCACGCCTGTAGGCGCACGCGCCGAGCGCCTGTAGGAATCTTTAGAAAGCGTCGCGCGGCAGCGTATGGTCGAGCTGGACGAAATGCTGGCGCAGCCATTTGCCTGCCGGCCCCAGCTCGTCGTCGCCGCGATGGATGACGAATAGCGGATATTCGAGTTCCTTCATTTCCTGCGTATGCAGGCGCACCAGGCGGCCCTCGGACAGATCGCGCAGGACGGTATGCTCCGGCATATTGCCCCAGCCCAGACCGCCCAGCAGCAGGGCATGCTTGGAACCGAGGTCGCCCAGGCGCCAGTCGCGCAGGCCGGTCACGCCAAAGTCGCGGCCCTCGGTCAGCGGACTGCGGTCGGTCACCACCAGCTGCAAATGCTCGCGCAGCACGGAGGTAGGGATTGGCGCCGCTTCGCTTGCCAGCGCGTGCATCGGCGCGCACACCGGCATCATTTTAACGAAGCCCGCCGCGTGGCGTTCGATATTGGCCGGCACATCGGCCGCCATGCCGGCCACGCCGAGCTGGCAGCGGCGCTCCACTACCATCTGCGCCACGGCGCCCAGCGCCTCGGTACGCAAGCGCAGCGCCACGGTCGGGAATTCGCGCTGGAACTGCTCCAGCGTGCGCACCAGAAGGCAGGTGGGGAACATTACATCGACCACGATCGATACCTCCGCCTCCAGCCCCATGCCCAGGGCCTTGGCGCGCGAGCGCATGCTGTCGACCTTGGTGGCCACCGCGCGCGCATCGGCCAGCAGGGCTTTGCCGGCCTCGGTCAGGGTGGGCTTGCGGGTGCTGCGGTCGAGCAGTTCGATGTTCAGCTGCTCTTCCAGGTTGGCGATGGTGTAGCTGATCACCGACTGGGTGCGGTGCAGGGCGCGTGCGGCATGGGCGAAACCGCCATGGTCGATGACGGCGATAAACACGCGCAGCTGGTCGAGGGTGGGGAGGCCGGGATCTCGCATGATCTATAAAATCGATTATTTATATTCAGATAAAACCTATTTCGTCGATATTAAACCGGTTCTATGATGGCTGCAATCACCAACTTTTACTGGAGCACCATCATGGCAAACGTTCTCTACATCAATAGCAGTGTGCGCAATGCCGGTTCGCTGTCCCGCCAGCTGTCGGCCGAATTCATCGCCAAGTGGAAAGCCGCCAACCCGGCCGACACCGTGGTCGAGCGCGACCTGGCCACCAATCCTGTGCCGCACCTGACCGAACAGATGATGGGCGCCTTCTTCACCCCGGCCGAGCAGCGTAACGCCGAGCAGGCGCACGTCGTGAAAACGTCCGATACCCTGGTGGACGAACTGATCGCCGCCGACGTGGTCGTGATCGGCGCGCCGATGTACAACTTCTCCGTGCCGTCCTCGCTGAAAGCCTGGATCGACCACGTGGCGCGTGCCGGCCGCACTTTCCAGTATGGCGCCAATGGTCCGGAAGGCCTGCTGAAGGGTAAGAAGGTTTACGTCTTCACCGCCAGCGGCGGCGTGTACAGCGAAGGCGCAGCCGTGGCCTACGACCACCTGACCACCTTCCTGCGCACCGTGCTGGGCTTCCTGGGCCTGACCGACGTGCAGTTCATCCGCGCCGAAGGCGTGGCGATGGGCGAACAGGCCGTGGCCGATACCCTGGCCAAGAGCCGCAAGTCGATTGACGAGCTGATCGCTGCGTAAAGAACAGGGCAGGCTGGTATCATGTGGCGATGAAACGCCGCTACCACCTGCTCATCATCGATCCGCAGAATGATTTCTGCGACCTTCCTGCGCCGGCCCAGCCGGCGCTGCCCGTTCCGGGCGCCCACCAGGACATGCTGCGCCTGGCGCGCCTGATTGGACAGGGCGGGGCCGGGCTGACCGACATCACCGTCACGCTCGACTCGCACCACCGCTACGACGTGGCGCATCCCACCTTCTGGCGCAGCGCTGACGGCGCCGCACCCGTCCCGTTCACGCAGATCGCCGCCGCCGATGTGCGGGCAGGGCGCTTCCTGCCGCGCGATGCCGCCGCTTTGCCGCGCGTGCTGTCTTACCTCGATACGCTGGAAGCTGCCGGCCGCTACCAGCTGATGGTCTGGCCCGTCCACTGCGAAATCGGCAGTTGGGGCCACAATGTGCACGATGCCGTGCGCAGCGCCTACAACGCCTGGGAGGAAGAGCGCCACGCGGTAGTGGCCAAGGTCGGCAAAGGCTCCAACCCCTGGACCGAGCACTACTCCGCCGTAATGGCCGAAGTGCCCGATCCCACCGACCCCGCCTCGCAACTGAACCGCGAACTGATCGCCAGCCTGTCGCAAGCCGACACCATCTACATTACCGGCGAAGCAGGCAGCCATTGCGTAAAAGCGACCACCGAACATATCGCGGACCATATCGATCCGCGCAAGCTGGTGCTGGTGACCGACTGCATGAGCCCTGTGACCGGCTTCGAAGCGCAATACCTGGAGTTCGCACAAGCCATGCAGCGGCGCGGCGCGCGCCTGGCCACGTCGGGCGAAGTGCTGCCGGAATGGCTGGCCAATGCGGAGCATTAAGATGGTACCTGTCGTCCGCAGCCTGCTCGAAACCGACCTGTATAAGTTCACCATGTGGCAGGCGCTCCTGCACGGCCACCCCAGTGCCCATACCGAGTACGAATTCGTCTGCCGCAACCAGCCCGCTTTTCCGCTGGCGGAATTGAAAGGCGAAGTCGAAGCCCAGCTGGACCACCTGTGCAGCATGTCCTTCACCGAGGACGAACTGGCCTACCTGCGCTCGCTGCGCTACATCAAAAGCGATTTCGTCGACTTCCTCGCGCTGTTCCGATTCCAGCGCAAGTTCATCGAAGTACGCGCCGAGGGCGAAGCGCTGGTGATCCAGGCCGCCGGCCCGCAAGTGCATGTGATGGCGTTTGAGATCTTCGTGCTCTACATCGTCAATGAACTGTATTTCCGCCGCACCGGCACCCCTGCTGCATTGGAGGAAGGGCGTCGCCGCCTGGGCGAAAAGATCGCACAGCTAAAGGATTTCGGTGCAACGCCCGCGTTGCGCCACCCCTTCGATTTTTCCGATTTCGGTCTGCGCCGCCGCTTTTCGGCCGCATGGCACGATGAAGTCGTCGAGCGCCTGGCACGCGAAGTGCCGGAGTTCTTCAAAGGCACTTCCAACGTTTACATCGCGAAAAAATACGGTCTGATCCCGATCGGCACCATGGCCCACGAGTACATGCAATCCTTCCAGGCTTTCGGCGTGCGGCTGCGCGATTTCCAGAAAGCCTCGCTGGAAGCGTGGGTGCAGGAATACCGTGGCGACCTGGGGATTGCCCTGACCGACGTGGTGGGCATGGACGCTTTCCTCAACGACTTCGACCTGTACTTCGCCAAGCTGTTCGACGGCTTGCGCCACGACTCCGGCGATCCCTTCGTATGGGGCGACAAGGCCATCGCGCACTACCAGGCCTTGCGCATCGACCCGAACACCAAGCGCCTGGTGTTCTCCGACGGGCTCGATTTCGACACCGCCTTCCGCCTGTACCGCCACTTCGCCGACCGCATCATGGTGGGCTTCGGCATTGGCACCTGGCTGACCAACGACGTCGGCATCAAGCCCCTCAACATCGTGATGAAGCTGATCCGCTGCAACGGCCAGTCGGTAGCAAAGCTATCCGACTCGCCGGGCAAGACCTTGTGCAAGGACGAGACTTTCCTGGCCTACTTGCGCCAGGTGTTCGACCATCACGCCTCCTGAGCACCAAAGCGGGCCATGATCTGGTCGGCCTGCTCGCGCTGGGCGTCGTCGTACACATCGACCGCCAGCAGGGCGGCGGGGCGGTCCGGCTTGTCGGTATTGTCGACATCGTCCGGCGTGAGCGAATCCATGATGTTCTGCACCGCCGATGCGGTGGTGGTCAGTGGGCGCGCTTCATGCAGGTTCAGTTGTACAGCCGAATTGGTAAAGCCTTCGGCCAGCAGGGCGCTGCGTGCGCCCTCGGCATCCGCCACCTGGCGGAAATTGCGATAAATAGTATGTGGCATAACGGTTCTCCTCTTTGCGGGATTGTCGCGTATGGGATGGCGGCACGGCGCGCGCTTACTTCGCCTTGGCCTTGCGTGAGGACCAGTGCAGGTGCACGATCTGCCAGCCATCGTCCTGCTGCTCCAGTACGGCGGTTTCCAGCCCGAACATATGCACTTTGGCATTCTTGTAAGTGCCGGTGGTTTCCGTTTCGCGTGTGACGATGACCGTGGCGCCCGAACGGTACTCGGCATGGCGCAGTACGCGCGCTTGCGTGGTGCGCAGGAATTCGATGTCGCTGTCCAGGTGGTGCGCGGCATATTCGTCGCGGCTACGTTCAACATAGCCGGATTCATATATCTGCACCTTGGGGCTGAGCAGGGCCAGCACTTGCTCGCGCTTGCCCTCGGCCAGCGCACGCTGGAACGCATCCATGGTTTCCGCCGGCGAGGCGGCCATGGCTGGCACGCAGGCTGCGGCCAACAGCAGACAGGCGACCAGGCGCATCAGAAACCTGCGACGACGTTGGAAGTGTGTTCGACAGTCGGCGTGTTGGCGAAATACTGGCCAACCATGCCGCGCCAGGCCTGGAAGTCTTCGCTGCCGCGGAAATCGACGGTGTGGTTTTCCAGCGTTTCCCAGGCGATTACCAGGTGGTAGGTATTGGCGCGCTCGATCACGCGGTCCAGGCGCATCGACCTGCAGCCTTTGGCGCGCTGGAACAACGGCACGGCTTTTTCCACGGCCGCTTCAAACTCGGCACCCTGGCCATCTTTGATCTCAAATTCCGCCAGCTCGTAAATCATCGGGGCATTTCCTTTCCGTAAGTAATGCCCCGATTGTAGCTTAGCGTTCGCTGCGGCGTAGCTTCTGGGTCGTGTTTTCCGGCTGCTCGCCTTGCCGGTATTGCGGGCCGGTCTGGAAGCCGTGTTCGCTTTCGGTCTCGTCGACACCGCCTGATAGCAGGTCGTCGGTACGGCCAGCCGATTGCTGGTTACCTTCTTGCTGTCGGGAAAGCTTGCCCTCGCCGGTGGAACCGGCGCCATAAGTACCGATGCTGCTGGTGCTGTGGTGGGTTTGCTGTTCCAGGCTGCGTCCCTTGTTGATTGTCGACATGATTGTCTCCTTTTCGCTGCGCGCGATAAATCATTTTACGCCGCTTCCGGCGCGAATTCGACTTGCAGGTAGGTATGTACTAGGACACTTGTCATGGGTGAAAAGGGCATTACACCCATGCACTTTCTGTTTCCCATTGCGTAAATTGATCAGGTAAGCCGTCAATAACAAACCTCTTTGGGATAATCATGGCCACTTCTCGCACTGTCTTTCTGAACAGTAACCTCTCCAACCTCGCAAGCATTTCCGCCAAATTCGATACCGACGATTTTGACGTCGTGATGCTGAATGGCGGCAGTGCGCAGATCCAGGCTTACCTCAGCGCCCATGCGGGCGCCAGCATCACCGTGGTCTCGCCCAGTGGCG
Source organism: Pseudoduganella sp. OTU4001 (assembly GCF_038440195.1). Classification (NCBI taxonomy): domain Bacteria; kingdom Pseudomonadati; phylum Pseudomonadota; class Betaproteobacteria; order Burkholderiales; family Oxalobacteraceae; genus Pseudoduganella; species Pseudoduganella sp. OTU4001. Next base: position 23,391 of record NZ_JASATG010000025.1, read on the forward strand.
CTAGCGATGGTTTGTTCACGCCGCGCGTGGTGTTCATCGACCCAAGCGTTGCCGACTACCAGACCCTGGTGGCGGGCATGCCTGCCGGTTGCACGGTGGTGGTGCTGGATGCTGCGCGTGATGGCATCCAGCAGATGCGCGACTTCCTGGCCAACAATGTGGGGCAGGTAGGCGCGATCGATATCGTCTCCAATATTGCGAGCCTGGATGTGGTGTCGCACGGTGCGCCTGGCGAGGTTGTGCTGGGCTCCACAGTTCTGAACGCGAGCACGATGGCGCAATACGCCAGCCAGCTGGCGGAGATCGGCAGCCATATGACGAGCAATGGCGACATCCTGCTGTATGGCTGCGATGTCGCAGCCGGCGCGGCGGGGCAAGCCTTCATCTCCGGCCTGGCGCAGGCCACCGGGGCTGATGTTGCGGCATCGACCGATCTGACCGGCAGTGCTGCCGCAGGTGGTGACTGGGTGCTGGAGGCTTCCGCCGGTGGTGCTATCGAAACGGCCGCTCTGTCGGTGGCGAATTATGATGTGCTGCTGCCTGTGAATAAGGCGACGATCACGGCAATCAGTACCGACAGCGGCAACGCAGGTGATTTCATCACCAACGACACCACACTCACGTTCAGCGGCAAATACACCTCCAACAAGGGCAGCAGCGATATGTTCCTGTGGGTGTCCAATGCGGCGGGCACTACGCTCGCCGGCACGGTCAGTGTGAAGCAGGAACAGGATAACGTGGACTGGAGCTTTGATTATGCGACCGCGCTGAAGGCTGATACTTACACGATCATCATCAACACGAACCAGAACAATGCAACCAGCGGCGAGTTGTTCCGGCGTACCGTTACGATCGATACATCGACTGCCGCACCAAACGTGGCGCTCACCAGCGACACAGGCACTGCAGGTGATGGCATTACGCGCATCGGCACCCTGGCCGTCACGGGGGTGGAGACGGGGGCTGCCATCGACTACAGCAATAACGGCGGAGCATTCACTTCCACCTTCACCGCAGTGGAGGGCAACAACAACGTCGTCGTACGGGCCACCGACATCGCCGGTAATGTAGCGACGCGCAATTTCAACTTCGTGCTGGATACCACTGCGACGCAGCCGACCGTGGCGCTCTCGGTGGATTCGACCGATGGCGCTGCGGGACATAACTCGGACCTCATCACAAATAACGCAGCGCTGTCCGTCAGCGCACTGGAAGCGGGCGCCAGCCGTACGTTCAAGGTTGACAGCGCTGCTGCCAGCAGCACCTATACCGCGCCCACGACGCAAGGTTCGCATACTGTGATCGTCGCCGACACCGACGCCGCCGGCAATAGCGCGAACCGCAGCTTCACGTTTACCCTCGACACGCTTGCCGATCCTGAAGGCGATCTTAATGTCACGCTTGGCGATACGCTGGTCAACGCCAGCGAGCGCACGTCCGTGGCTTATACCGTGAGCGGCTTGAATGCGGACGCGAACGCCACCGTGACATTCAGCGATGGCGTCAACACGGTGGTTGGCAACAACGGTACGGTCAATCTCTCCAGCCTCAATGACGGCCAGGTTACAGTGACAGTCAGCGCTAAAGACTTTGCCGGCAATGTGGCAAATGGCGTCGGCGCTAGCCTGATCCTCGATACCCGCCTCACAGCGCCGACCCTCGCCTTGACGCTGGACTCGACGGATGGCGGCAGCGGCCATAACAGCGACGGACGCACCAATAGCGCCGCGCTGACATTTAGCACGAAGGACGCCGATGCCGTACGCGTCATCACGGTAGACGGCCAGCCCGTCGCAAGCTACAACCCCGCTGGGCTGGCGGATGGTGCGCACACGGTCATGGTGACCGATACCGATGCAGCCGGGAACACCGCACAAGCCAGCCTATCATTCACGTTGGACCGGGTAGTCGCAACGCCGACAGTCGCCTTGTTCAACGATACGGGCGACCAGGGCGCCGGGCATGGCACCGACCGTCGCACCAGCGACGCTACGCTGTCGGTCAGCGCGCTGGAGGCAGACGCGTCGAAACGCGTCGTCACGCTCGACGGCCAGACAGTTTCCAACTACAACCCGGCCTTGGTCGCCGAGGGCGACCATACAGTCGTCATCACCGATACCGACCACGCAGGTAACACCGCCAGCAGCAGCACCCTCCAATTTACGATCGACCGCACGATCGCAAAAGCAACGGTCTCCCTGGCCGACGACACGACCGACGGTGCGGTGGGCCACAACAGCGACCACCGCACCAGCAACGCCACCCTGACCATCAGCGCCCTGGAAGCCGACGCCTCGAAGCGTGTCATCACTGTCGATGGCCAGGCTGTCGACAGCTACAACCAGGCTTCGTTGGCCGAAGGCGATCACACTGTCGTTGTCACCGACACCGACCACGCTGGCAACACGATCAGCAGCGACACGCTGCAATTCATCGTGGACCGCACCATTGCCAAGGCTACGGTCGCCCTAGCCGACGATACGACAGACGGTGCAGCGGGCCACAACAGCGATCACCGTACCAGCAACGCGGCACTGACCATCAGCGCCCTAGAAGCCGACGCTACGAAACGCGTCATCACTGTCGATGGCCAGGCTGTCGCCAACTACAACCAGGCGCTGACGGAAGGCGAGCACACTGTCGTCATCACCGATACCGACCACGCTGGCAACACCATCAGCAGCGATGAGCTGAAATTCACGGTGGATCGTTCGATCGCCAAGGCTATGGTCTCGTTGGCCGACGACACGACTGATGGCGCAGCGGGCCACAACAGCGATCACCGTACCAGCAACGCGGCACTGACCATCAGCGCCCTAGATGCCGACGCTACGAAACGCGTCATCACCGTCGATGGTCAGGTCGTCGCCAACTATAACCAGGCCTCGCTGACGGAAGGCGAGCACACCGTCGTCATCACCGACACCGACCACGCTGGCAACACGATCAGCAGCGACGAGCTGAAATTCACCGTCGACCGCTCCATCGCCAAGGCTACGGTCTCGTTGGCCGACGACACGACCGACGGTGCCGCAGGCCACAGCAGCGACCATCGCACCAATAACGCGGCACTGAATATCAGCGCTCTGGAAGCAGATGCCTCGAAACGCGTCATCACGGTGGATGGCCAGGCCGTCGCCAACTACAACCAGGCGTCGCTGACAGAAGGCGAGCACACCGTCGTCATCACCGACACCGATCACGCCGGCAACACCATCAGCAGCGATGAGCTGAAATTCACCGTCGACCGCTCCATCGCCAAGGCTACGGTCTCGTTGGCCGACGACACGACCGACGGTGCAGCAGGCCACAATAGCGATCACCGCACCAGCAACGCGGCACTGACCATCAGCGCCTTGGAAGCAGATGCCTCGAAACGCGTCATCACGGTGGATGGCCAGGCCGTCGCCAACTACAACCAGGCCTCATTGGCCGAAGGCGAGCACACGGTCGTCATCACCGATACCGACCACGCTGGCAACACGATCAGCAGCGACGAGCTGAAATTCACCGTCGACCGCTCCATCGCCAAGGCTACGGTCTCGTTGGCCGACGATACGACCGACGGTGCAGCAGGCCACAACAGCGACAACCGCACCAGCAATGCCTCCCTGACCATCAGCGCTCTGGAACCCGACGCTTCGAAACGCGTCATTACGGTGGACGGCCAGGCCGTCGCCAATTACAACCAAGCCTCGCTGACGGAAGGCGAGCACACTGTCGTCATCACCGACACCGACCACGCTGGAAATACGATCAGCAGCGATGAGCTGAAATTCACGGTGGACCGCTCCATCGCCAAGGCCACGGTCTCCCTGTCCGACGACACGACAGACGGTGCCCCGGGCCACAACAGCGACCACCGCACCAGCAACGCTTCCCTGAGCATCAGCGCCCTGGAAACCGACGCCTCGAAACGCGTCATCACGGTGGATGGCCAGGCCGTCGCCAACTACAATCAGGCTTCATTGGCTGAAGGCGAGCACACCGTCGTCATCACCGACACCGACCACGCTGGCAACACGATCAGCAGCGATGAGCTGAAATTCACGGTGGATCGTTCGATCGCCAAGGCTACGGTCTCGTTGGCCGACGACACGACTGATGGCGCAGCGGGCCACAACAGCGATCACCGTACCAGCAACGCGGCACTGACCATCAGCGCCCTAGAAGCCGATGCTACGAAACGCGTCATCACTGTCGATGGCCAGGCCGTCGCCAACTACAATCAGGCTTCATTGGCTGAAGGCGAGCACACCGTCGTCATCACCGACACCGACCACGCTGGCAACACCATCAGCAGCGACGAGCTGAAATTCACCGTCGACCGATCCATCGCCAAGGCCACGGTCTCGTTGGCCGACGACACGACTGATGGCGCAGCGGGCCACAACAGCGATCACCGTACCAGCAACGCGGCACTGACCATCAGCGCCCTGGAAGCCGACGCTACGAAACGCGTCATCACTGTCGATGGCCAGGCCGTCGCCAACTACAATCAGGCTTCATTGGCTGAAGGCGAGCACACCGTCGTCATCACCGACACCGACCACGCTGGCAACACCATCAGCAGCGACGAGCTGAAATTCACCGTCGACCGATCCATCGCCAAGGCCACGGTCTCGTTGGCCGACGACACGACCGACGGTGCAGCAGGCCACAACAGCGATCACCGCACCAACAACGCCTCGCTGACCATCAGCGCCCTGGAAACCGACGCCTCGAAACGCGTCATTACGGTGGACGGCCAGGCCGTCGCCAATTACAACCAAGCCTCGCTGACGGAAGGCGAGCACACCGTCGTCATCACCGACACCGACCACGCTGGCAACACCATCAGCAGCGACGAGCTGAAATTCACGGTGGATCGTTCGATCGCCAAGGCTACGGTCTCATTGGCCGACGACACGACTGATGGCGCAGCGGGCCACAACAGCGACCACCGCACCAGCAACGCGGCACTGACCATCAGCGCCCTGGAAGCCGACGCCTCGAAACGTGTCATCACGGTGGATGGCCAGGCTGTCGCTAGCTACAACCAGGCCGCATTGGCCGAAGGCGAGCACACCGTCGTCATCACCGACACCGACCACGCTGGCAACACCATCAGAAGTGATGAGCTGAAATTCACCATTGACCGGACCATCAGCGCATCTTCGATCAATCTGGCAACCGACTCCACCGACGGCGCGGCAGGTCATGCCACCGACAAACTGACAAATAGCGCCGCGCTAGTGTTCTCAGCGCTGGACCAAGATGCAACGCGAACCTACAAGGTCAACGGCAATAGCGTCGCCGCCTATGACCCGGGTTCCCTGCAGGACGGCACCCACACGGTCGAAGTATTCGACATCGACTCCGCTGGCAATAAGTCCAGCAGCAGCTTCACGTTCACCCTGGATACCACCCTCACCGCGCCCACGCTAGGTCTTGCATTGGATAGCAGCGACGGCCAGCCCGGCCACGACAGCGACAAGGTAAGCAACGGCGCCAACATCAACTTCGGCGCCAAAGACGCCGACGCGAACCGGGTGATCCTGGTCGACGGCAACGCAACCCCGGCTTACAACCCCGCTGCACTAGCGGACGGCAAGCACACTGTGACCGTTACCGACACCGACGCCGCAGGCAACAGAAAATCTGCCTCGCTGGAATTCACCCTCGACACCAAGGCAGCAGCTGCGCTAAGCATGGCCCTGACCAGCGACAGCACCGACGGCGCAACTGGTCACAACTCCGACAAAGTCACCAGCAACGCAGCCATCACCTTCGGCAATCTGGAAGCAGGTGCGGCCCGCAGTTTCAGCATCAACGGCGGCCCCGCATCCACCAGCTACGCTATGCCTTCCACCGACGGCAACTACAGCGTGGCCGTCACCGATACCGACATCGCCGGCAATTCGACCACCACCGCATTTGCCTTCACGCTCGACACCAAAGCGGATTTGAATGGCGATTTGAAGGTAACGCTCGCCGACCAGTTGATTAACAAGGCCGAACGCACCGCCGTTGCATACAGCGTGCAGGGACTCGACGCTGACGCCAACGCCAAAGTCACCTTCAGCAATGGCGCCAACACCGTCATCGGCAAAAACGGCATCGTGGACCTGTCTTCGCTCGCGGACGGTACTATCTCCGTTTCCATCGTCGCCACCGACTTCGCAGGAAACACCGCAACAGGCGCTGGCGCAAGTCTCGTTCTCGACACCACCGCGCCAGTCTTCACATCAGCCGCCACCGCAACGGTCGCTGAAAACGCCGGCGCCAACGCTACCGTGTACACCGCACAGACAGACGACTTGCATGGGCCGCAGTACTCCCTGCTGCAAAACAATGCCGACGATGCCGCCGCATTCACCATCGGCAGCGACGGCATCGTACGCATGACCGCCGCAGCGGACTTCGAAACCAAGTCCAGCTACAAGTTCACGGTTGTCGCCATGGACTTGGCCGGCAATGCCTCGCAAAAGGCCGTAACGCTCCCCGTTACCGACGTAAATGAAGCCCCCGACACTACCCCGATTTCCCTCAACACGGTGGAAAACGCCACGATCCTGATTCCAATCGTGCCAGACTACGCCTTCGACGTGGATGCCAATGATGTGCTGGTGGTTAGCAGCGTTTCCTCGGTCACCCTGACATGGGCGCCGGAAACCACGGTCAACACCTTCACCAACCCGGTCACCAAACAGCAGCTGACACTGGGCCAGGTCTACGCGACTGCAGCCATTTCCAGCGACGGCAAGGCAATCTCAATTTCGCCTTCCGCCGAATTCGATTGGGCCACAACCGGGCAGAAGGTGCTGGCAACCGTGACCTACAGCGTCAAAGACAAGGCAGGTTTGGTGACGCAGGGTACCGCCACCCTGGCAATCTGGGGCTCGACATCGGACAAGGGTAAGAACCTGACCGGCACCAACGGCGCGGACGTCATGGTCGGTGTGATGGACAATGAAAACGTCCTGCAAGGCGCCAACGGCAATGACAACCTCACTGGCGGCAACGTGACCGACGCGCTGTACGGCGGCAGCGGCGATGACAAGCTGCTTGGCGGCGGCGGTATCGATTACCTGTACGGCGACAGCGGCAACGACACCCTGGAAGGCGGCGACGAACGCGACCTCCTGTTTGGCGGCAAGGGGAATGACATCCTGAACGGTGGCAGTGGCGCCGACTACTTTGTATTCGAACCCCAGATGGGCAGCGACCGCATTGTCGGCCTTAATCTTGGTGAAGGCGATAAGCTGTTCTTCCTGGACTTCTTTAACACCCCTATGTCAGCACACGACTTTGTCGGCAAGTACGCCAAAACCGTGGGCGCCGATACGGTCATCACTTTGTCCGGTGGCAGTGTGACGCTGGTTGGGGTAACGGACAAAGTGGCCCTGGAAGGAGCAATTTCCTTCTCGCTGTAAGGCTAGTTTTCCGTGTATTTGCGCAGGAGCAGGTTATAGCGCTTGTTGCCATCGCCGCCGAGCCAGTTCCACATGGACTCGACTTCGCTGCGATGGCTGTCGTAATACTGCTGGCTGGCGGCCAGCCATAGGTGGGATTTCAGGATCGGCTTGTCGAGTCGGATGATGTCACCCTTGAAGCGGGTGGCGACAAACTTGTCCAGATCCGTTTCCGAGACCAGTGACACCACGAAAGCGTCGGTCCGGCCCAGGTGCAGCTTTTCCAGGTTGTTCGGCACGGTTGGCGCCCCCTGATCCAGTACGGCGCCAGCCTGCTGGAGCATGGCGGCATAGGTCGAACCATACATAACGCCGACACGCTGGCCGCGCATCATTTGCAGCGGATCGGTGCTGCGCATGTAACCATCCTTGGCGCGCACGAAGGCGACCACATTCAGCGTGGTGGCGCGTTTGGGATCGGGCTTGCCGCTGGCATCGCGCGGCAGGACGATGCCGGGCTGGCCATCGGCAGTCATATCCACCGTCGTGAAATCGGCAGCGCCGCTGACCAGTGTGCTGCGCAGGCGCGGCACCGGCAGGCGGACGAATTCCACCGTGCAGCGCGCGCTGGCAGCAAATTCACGTACCCATTCAACGCTGGCGCCGGGCGGCGTCCCCACAGCCTCGCCATTTCCCAGCCAATACGGCGGGCGATGCTGGTCGGGATAGGCGAAGCGGATTGCGCCACAGGATGCGGCGGCTTGGCCGGCGGACAGCAGTAGAAAAATGCTCGGAATGAGAAGTTTCAATTTCATGACTTCGCTATTTTATGCGAAGCCACACTCAATAGGCACGTTGCATGGAATCACTGCGGCGGTCGCTGAAGTGCCAGGGCAGGGAGGCGATGGCGCGAATTTGCGTGGGGAAGCGCTCGGCAAAGGAGCGGATGAGGGGATGGTCTACACCGCAAATGGCTAGATAGCTGTAGGCTGCCCCCTGGTCGAAGGCCAGGGCCGTACGCACCGCCATGTCGAACCGTTCGGCTGTACCGGTGTCGTGTCGTCGCTCCCTATGGCTTCTCTTGTCCACAACTCCTCCCCGAGCAAGCCTTAATGCTAGGGCGGGGCGGGCGCTGGGTCTGTGCGTCAGTCCACATGGTGTAACCAATAACCCTTCATCAGATTTTGCACCGCGAAACCCCGTCGTTTATGACGGGGAGGGAGCCGACTGCAAAGCAGTCGTGCGCTCCAAATTAGGGATGGCCTAGATTGAGGTCTTACCTGTCAGAGCTGCTTCGAGCTCCCGGCTTTGGATCTGTTCGCCCCAAGTATTTCCATGCACCAGCTCCTCAAGCGGCAGGCGCGAGCGCCAGCCTTTTGTTTCCAGCTCCGGGCTCGGCAAGAACTCGCTTACGTAACCAATACACAGATAGGCGACAGGGTAGACGTGGTCCGGCAGTTTCAACGCCGCAGCTAGCTGTTGCTGGTCCAAAATACTGACCCAACCCACGCCGATGCCTTCCGCGCGGGCGGCGAGCCACAGGTTCTGCACTGCGAGGCAAGTGCTGAAAAGATCCATCTCCAGAATCGAATTGCGGCCCAGCACATTTGGACCGCCGCGCGTGCGGTCGCAAGTGATGCACAGGTTCAGTGGGCTCTCAAGGATGCCTTCCAGCTTCAAGCGCTTGTAAAGGCTCGCTTGGTCACCCTCATAATTCGCCGCCGCCTTCGCGTTCTCGCGCTTGTAGATGGCATGCACCTCTTCTCGCACTTCTCGGCTCTCAATCACGATGAAATCCCAAGGCTGCATGAAACCAACCGACGGCGCATGGTGCGCCGCCTGCAGCAGACGGGCCAGCACATCGGCCGGCACCGGATCTGGCAGGAATTGCGATCGAACATCGCGGCGTTCACGGATCGCGCGATAGAGGCCATCACGTTCGGAAGGGGAGAAACTGTTGTCTGCTGCGGTCATCTTTAAGAGGGGAGCGGTTGAGGCTCGTCATTCTACTCAATTGTTGCCCAATGCCTAAATGAGAGGGAAAACGACAAACGTTACTCTCGGGCGATGAAAAAAATGACGAACTACGCGTTGCTGCCTTGCCTGCTCACCACAATGCTTCCGGCAATGGCCCAGGATCAGAAGAAGGAGTCTTGGTACATCAGTACCCGCGAAGAGTACAGTGCCTGCCGGGAAGAGGCCGATCAACGGGACACGGCCGATAAGCGCACGCTGCCCGCAAGTCTGATCTCGACGTCAGGAACATCAAAGCCGTCGATGAATTCAATGCCCGTATGCGCGAGTTGAACGCCCGCACACAGGCCCTGAATGCGGAAGGCCTACAGTTCAACCAGCAAATCAGCCAATTCCATAAAAAAGTCGATTCGTACCGCCAACGTTGCGCCGGCGAAAAGGTCGGAATTCCCGACATGCAAACGGTAAAAAAGGTGAGGGCAAAGCAAGGCCTGGGAGAGTAGCGATGAAGATGTTGTACTGGAATCGGTGCTGGCATGTCCGTCATGCGGACACCGCCGTCTCCACCACCGTACAATGAAAAAGGCCACGCGAATGCGTGGCCTTTTTCATTGTACGGTGGTGGAGACGGCGGGAATCGAACCCGCGTCCGCAAGCACTCTACAGACAGTTCTACATACTTAGCACTATCATTTAATTTAGCCCGTACGACGCGGATGTGCACGCTGCGGACGGACGATTCACCTTAATTTTAGAACTACTCGAAGTGAACCCTCGTAGTTCGATCCCTTCTAAATGACCCAACACGGCCTTGCGGCCACACCCGAAGGGCGAGGTGTTGTCGGGCAGGTCAGCGATTAAGCTGCCAGTGCGTACGAGTTATCGTTTGCAGTTAGTTTGTTTCTGGATGTATTTACGAGGTGACCAGCCCTCGGTATGCCCTGTTCTGCTTTGCAACCCACGTCGAAACCAGGTCGTCCCCACAGAAGGAATCTCTATTCTACATGAATCTGTTGGCGAACGTCAGGGTTCGATGGAAACGAGCGGGCGGGCGTCGTCGGGCAGGCGGCTGCAGCGGATCTCGCCGCCAGGGCCGAAGGTGACGTCGATCAGATGGCGGCGCGATACTGGTACATTGAAGGACTTCAGGTCGTGGAAGCCGTCGGCTTCCTTGAAGCCCAGGTCAATTCTCATGCCAACCAGCTGGTAGGTGTCGACCAGCAACGCCACGCGGTCGCGGCGGTTGTTCTGCTCGATCAGGCCGTGGTGGGCCGGCTTTTCGCCTTCAAAGTAGCGGATCAGCGCCGCTTCCATCATCTCCACATGCGAGCGCGGGGACGCTTCACCCAGGATGTCATCGGCGGCATTGGTTTGCACTTTGACATCCATGCGCTTGACCAGCAGGAAGGTGTCAAAAGTGTGCTCGTTTTCCTCTACGATGCGGTTCACCGCAGGGTAGCGGCCCTTGGCCAGCTTGGCTTGCGGGTCGCGCGTAATGCCGACGTACTGCACGATGCTGTCGAACTTCATATCGTGCGGGAAGCGCTGCAGCAGGTCGTGGATCGAGAAACACTCGGTCAGCGCGCCCCAGTTCAGGGTGATGTACTTGTCGTGCAGGGCGACCACGGGCTTTTTGAAGGTGGCCTCGAACGGCACCTCCAGCTCCATGGTGATCGATTCCTTGCGGTTTTCGGGACCGACCAGCAAGGGCACATTCAGTTTCAGGCCAAAGAAGCCCCAGCTGACGCCTTTTTTGCTGTCAAAGCGGATGCGCGGGCGGGCCACGACGAAGAACAGCAGCTGCTTTTCCATGGTCGCGTCGAGCGCGAACTGCATGCGGCGCTGGTAGCGGCCGATCGGGTCGCGGAAATCCGGCACCTGCATGTCGTTGACGAGCAGGTCGTACCAGTAGAAACGGCTCTCGGCAACAGAGGCATCCCAGCGCTGTGGAGCGCTGCTACGCGGCGGTAGCGCTGCCTCAATGTTGTCTTGCCCGTCCATATAGTCTCCACAATCCTGTAATTCTGTAATCGCTACTTACTATAGTATAGAAACTTATTGCTATTGAGCAAGTTCCTTGCGATTGCTAAGCTGCTAATGGTGTCGGCGATGGTACAGTTGCGCGGATCAGGGCGAGCAAATCTGCCGGCGTTGCCAGCAAATGGTCGGCGCCCCATGTGGCTGGTTCGATCGCGCCGCAGTAGCCCCATTGGCATGCCACGGTGCGCATGCCGGCGGCGTGGCCGGCCTGGATGTCGCGCAGGTCGTCGCCCACGTACCAGCAGTCTTCCGGCGCCAGGCCCAGGCGGGCGGCGGCTTCCAGCAGCGGGGCAGGGTGGGGCTTGGCGTGCGGGGTGGTATCGCCGGAAACCACGCAGCTGGCCTGGCCCAGGCCGATCTGCGGTACCAGCGGGTCGGTGAAGCGGGCCGGCTTGTTGGTGACGATGCCCCAGCGCAGGCCGGCGTCGGCAATCCCGGCCAGCAGTTCGTGCACGCCGTCGAACAGGGTGCTGTGCACCGCCATGGCGGCTTCGTAATTGCTGAAAAAGCCGTCGCGCAGCTCGTTAAAGCCTTCGTCCTGCGGCATCAGGCCGAAGGAGACGCCGATCATGCCGCGGGCGCCGTGCGATGCCTGCGGGCGCAGGATCTCGTACGGCGTCGGTTCCAGCCCGCGCACGGTGCGCAGCAGGTTGATGGCGGCCGCCAGGTCGGGGGCGGTATCGGCCAGTGTGCCATCCAGGTCGAACAGGATGGCGCGCGGGGCTTGGGTCAGGCTCATGGTGGGGTGGTGCTTTATTCCGGGCGGGTGCAGGCTACCAGGTAGTTAACACTGGTGTCGTTATTCAAGGAATAGACCTTGGTGAGCGGATTGTAGCCCATGCCTTTCAAGGCATCTACTTGCAATCCTGCCGTGCGGATATATTGCGACAGTTCCGCTGGGGTGATGAACTTTTCGTAATCGTGCGTGCCCTTGGGGAGCATGCGCAGCAGGTACTCGGCGCCGATCACGGCGAACAGGTAGGCCTTGGCGTTACGGTTCAGGGTCGAGAAGAATACGTGGCCGCCCGGTTTGACCAGGGTGGCGGCGGCGCGCACGATGGCGCCCGGATCGGGCACGTGTTCCAGCATTTCCATACAGGTCACCACGTCGTACTGGCCCGGCTCGGCGGCGGCCATGTCTTCGGCGGCGATCAGCTTGTAGCGCACCGGCACGCCGGATTCCAGGCTATGCAGGTCGGCTACCTTCAGCGCTTTTTCGGACAGGTCGATGCCGGTCACCTTGGCGCCTTTTTTGGCCATGGACTCGGACAGGATGCCCCCGCCGCAGCCGATATCGATTACGTTTTTCCCGGCCAGTGGGGCGCGGGCGTTGATCCATTCCAGGCGCAGTGGATTGATTTCGTGCAGGGGCTTGAATTCGGAAGTGGGATCCCACCAATGGTGGGCCAGCTCACTGAATTTTTGAAGTTCTAATGGGTCGGCGTTCATAGGCGGGATGATACTGGACTTTTTGGCGGGGCCAAAGCACCGCAGGGCTATTTAGGACTTTGCGCCGCTGCAGGAGCCTGGTTTTGCCATTTCGAGCTTGGCGATATCGGCCTTGCCTTGCTCTTCGGTCATCTGCTCAACGCCGGCGCCGCCGACGAATACGCCCATCTTGATGTATTGGCGGACGAAGTAGTTCTTGCCGGAATCGACCTTCAGTTCCAGGTCGTTCGGGGAGAATTCGGATTCGGTGGAAACCTTGATCATTTTGCCGCCTTCAACCTGGGTGTAGAAGAACACGTCGGCTGCGCTTTCGCCCAGGCACTTGCCGTCAACCCAGATGTCTTTCTTCAGCGCACCGCCAACGAAGCTGTTGCGGTACACGTACAGGCCGGCATTCTTGGCGGCTGGGGCGTTGAATTGCTTGGCCTGGGCCGATTCTTCCTTGCTGGCCATGCTGACCGATGCGCAGCCGGTAACGAGGAAGGATGCGGCGATGATTGCCAGTGGAGCGAACTTCATATTTTTCCTTATAGGGGTTTGTGGTGACGCGTATCCTATAAGAAAGTTACTAAATTTTCAATTGCTTTCAGGCAAAAAAAAGCCCCGCTCTAGGGCGGGGCTGGAATAGCGCAATTGCGCCGGGAATTACTTCTTGGTGCCAACGACCTCGATTTCCACGCGGCGGTTCTTGGCGCGGCCTTCGGCGGTCTTGTTGTCGGCGACCGGTTGCTTTTCGCCTTTGCCTTCGGTGTAGACGCGGTTGGCTTCCACGCCTTTGCTCAGCAGGTAGGCTTTGACGGCTTCTGCGCGGCGCAGCGACAGTTTGTCGTTGTAGGCGTCGGTGCCGACGGAGTCGGTGTGGCCCACGCCAATGATCACTTCGAGGTTGATGGTGCCGAGCTTGCTGACCACGTCGTCCAGCTTGGCTTTACCTTCGGGCTTCAGCACGGCTTTGTCGAAGTCGAAGAAGGCGTCAGCGGCGAAGGAGACTTTTTCCGCAGTCGGGACCGGGGCAGGGGCCGGCGCCGGGGCAGGCTGCACTGGTACTGGCGGCTGGGCTGGTGCCGGTGGCGGCGGTGGCAGTACGCATTTGCCGTTTTCTAGCTTCTCCGGCGGGGTGCAGATCGGCAGGTCGCAGCCTGGCACTGCATCGGCCGGGGTCCAGTAGCCGGTGCGCCAGCACAGGCCGAACGGGTTGCGGGCGATGATGCCGCGCGCATCCTGCACGTAGGCGCTCTTCGGGGTTGGGGCTTTGATGTCGACGGTAACCGGCGCGAATGGCGGGGCGGTCGGTTTTTCCTGGGCCAGTGCGGAGCCAGCCAGCACGGAAGATGCGGCGATCAGGGTGGCGAACAGTTTATTCATATTGATCTTGTCCTTATCCGGGGGAAATCCATTAGTTTCCAGTCCATTTTGCCATAGTTTGCAAAACCTCATCAAAAGCGCAGGAACAGGGAGGTTTCACGCATCCGACCAAAATGTTGTTTTGTTGCAACGCGATGGCCATAATAGTTGGCATTTGTGTCAACCCAATGACTTTCGTCCCTCGCACCGGGCGCCATGCTAAAATCGCAGGCTTGTGTGTCTGGACAATATAGATCGACCCGCCAATGGATCAATTCGCTAAAGAAACAATCCCAATTTCCCTCGAAGAAGAGATGCGCAAGAGCTACCTCGATTACGCCATGAGCGTGATCGTGGGTCGAGCCCTGCCTGACGCTCGCGATGGCCTGAAGCCTGTGCACCGCCGCGTCCTGTTCGGGATGCACGAACTGAACAACGTGTGGAACCGTCCTTACGTGAAATGCGCCCGTGTCGTGGGTGAAGTCATGGGTAAATACCACCCGCACGGCGACGCGTCGATTTACGACACGCTGGTGCGTATGGCGCAGGACTTCTCCCTGCGCTACATGCTGGTGGACGGCCAGGGTAACTTCGGTTCCATCGACGGCGACAACGCCGCGGCGATGCGTTACACCGAGTGCCGCCTGGACAAGATCTCGACCGAGCTGCTGGCCGACATCGACAAGGAAACTGTCGATTTCGCGCCGAACTACGACGGCAAGGAGAAAGAGCCGACCGTCCTGCCGACCAAGATTCCTAACCTGCTGATCAACGGTTCGTCCGGTATTGCAGTGGGTATGGCGACCAACATCCCTCCGCATAACCTGACGGAAGTGATCAACGGCGCGCTGCACGTGCTGTCCAACCCGGATTGCTCGATCGATGAGCTGATCGAAATCATCCCGGCGCCGGACTTCCCGACCGGCGGCACCATTTACGGCGTGTCGGGCGTGCGCGATGGCTACCGCACCGGCCGTGGCCGCGTGGTGATGCGCGCCAAGACCCACTTCGAGGAATACGGCAAGGAAGGCGGCCGCACCGCGATCATCGTGGACGAGCTGCCGTACCAGGTCAATAAGAAGTCCCTGCTGGAGCGCATCGCCGAGAACGTGCGCGACAAGAAGCTGGAAGGCATTTCCGACATCCGCGACGAGTCCGACAAGTCGGGCATGCGCGTGGTGATCGAGCTGAAACGCGGTGAAGTGCCGGAAGTGGTGCTGAACAACCTGTACAAGCAGACCCAGTTGCAGGACACCTTCGGCATGAACATGGTCGCCCTGGTGGACGGCCAGCCGAAGCTGATGAACCTGAAGGACCTGCTGGCGACCTTCCTGTCGCACCGCCGCGAAGTCGTTACCCGCCGTACCATCTTCGAACTGCGCAAGGCGCGCGAGCGCGGCCACGTGCTGGAAGGCCTGGCAGTGGCGCTGGCGAACATCGACGAATTCATCGCCATCATCAAGGCAGCTCCGACTCCGCCGATCGCGAAGCAGGAACTGATGAACCGCGCCTGGGATTCGTCCCTGGTGCGCGAGATGCTGAAGCGTACCGGCGACGAAGGCCAGGCTGGCATCGAAGCCTTCCGTCCAGAGCACCTGCCGAAGCACTACGGCATGCAGCAGGATGGCCTGTACAAGCTGTCCGACGACCAGGCAGGCGAAATCCTGCAAATGCGTCTGCAGCGCCTGACCGGTCTGGAGCAGGACAAGATCGTCAACGAGTACAAGGAAGTGATGGCCCTGATCGCCGACCTGCTGGACATCCTGTCCAAGCCGGCCCGCGTGACCGCCATCATTACCGACGAACTGAACGCCTCCAAGCTGGAATTCGGCGACAAGGATCCGCGCCGCTCGAACATCGAGAACAACGCGACAGACCTGGAAACCGAGGACCTGATCACGCCGCAGGACATGGTGGTGACCTTGTCGCACATGGGCTATATGAAGGCCCAGCCGCTGTCCGAATACCGCGCCCAGAAGCGCGGCGGTCGTGGCAAGCAGGCGGCAGCGACCAAAGATGAAGACTGGATCGACCAGCTGTTCATCGCCAACACGCACGACTACATCCTGTGCTTCTCCAACCGCGGCCGCATGTACTGGCTGAAGGTGTGGGAAGTGCCGCAAGGCTCGCGTACTTCGCGCGGCAAGCCGATCGTGAACATGTTCCCACTGCAGGACAACGAGAAGATCACCGTGGTGCTGCCGCTGTCGGGCGAAAACCGTACCTTCCCGGAAGATCACTACGTGTTCATGTCGACCAGCCTGGGTACTGTGAAGAAGACCCCGCTGAAGGACTTCTCCAACCCGCGTAAGGCCGGCATTATCGCTGTCGACCTGGACGAGGGCGACTTCCTGATCGGTGCGGCGCTGACCGATGGCCAGCACGACGTGATGCTGTTCTCCGACGCCGGCAAGGCCGTGCGCTTCGACGAGAACGACGTGCGTCCAATGGGCCGTACCGCGCGTGGTGTGCGCGGCATGAACCTGGAAGAAGGCCAGAGCGTGATCGCGCTGCTGGTGGCGGAGAACGAAGAGCAGTCGGTGCTGACCGCGACCGAGAACGGTTTCGGCAAGCGTACCCCGATCACCGAGTACACCCGTCACGGCCGTGGCACCAAGGGCATGATCGCGATCCAGACCTCCGAGCGTAATGGCAAGGTGGTGGCGGCGACCCTGGTCACCAAGACCGACGAGATCATGCTGATCACCACCGGCGGTGTGCTGATCCGCACCCGCGTGTCGGAGATCCGTGAGATGGGCCGTGCTACCCAGGGCGTGACCCTGATCGCGGTGGAGGACGGCACCAAGCTCTCGGGCTTGCAACGTATCGTTGAAGCCGACGCCGACGAGCCGGAGGTTGAGGCAGAGGCAGACGCAGAAGGCGGCGCAGCAGCCGAATAAGGCTGACCCGCAACGGGCCCCGTCTGAGCATTCAGGCCGGGCCCGTTAGTTTTTTTAACCCCCCAAAAAAATCAAAAAACAAATAAGCAATGAAGAAAATCGTCGTAGCGCTACTGACTTCCTTGGCCTTGTCGCAAGGCGCATTTGCGGCTGACGCTGCGCCGGCGCCGGTCGCGGCCAATGTCGCCGCCGTGCATGAGCTGCTGGATGCCATGAACTTCCGCCGCACCTGGCAGGCGTCCATGGACCAGATGGGGAAGTCCCTGCCGGTCCTGATTCGCCAGCAGATTGAGTCGTCTGTGTCCGTCAAGAAGCTGACCGAAGCTGAGCGCAAGGATCGCCTGGCGAAGATGGAAGCCGAAATGCCGAAAGTGGTCGCGGTACTGGTCGGCGTGCTGCAGGACCCGGGCATGATGGCGGATATGGAAAATGAAATGGTGTCGCTGTATTCGCGCCATTTCACCGCCGAAGAATTGAAGCAGATGGCTGCCTACTACCGCACCCCGGTCGGGCAGAAGAACATGCAGATGATGCCGCAGGTAATGGCGGAGTCGATGGCGATCAGCCAGCGCATTACTACTCCACGTCTGCAGAAAGCCATGGAGCAGTTCAAAGACAAATAAGGAGCTGGTATGAAGAAGACGGCGTTCGCCATCGCGATTTTTGCTGTTGCAGCCATTGCCCATGCCGGTCCGCCGAGCGAGGCGGCAGTACGTGAGCTGCTGGATGCCACCAACGCCCGCGCCAATATGGTTGCGGCGATGCAGAACATGTCCAAGGCAATGCCGCAAATCCTGCGTGCACGCGCGGAGGCCGCCGTCCGTAACAACCCCCAGCTCAATGAGGAGCAGCGCAAGGCGGAAATGGCAAACGTGGAACGCCGTTTGCCGTTGATCGCTTCTGGAATCCAGAAGGAACTGAGCGACCCGAAATTGGTTGATGAGCTGTTTGCGGAAGTGGTGCCGCTGTACGTGCGCCATTTCACGGCCGACGACGTCAAGGCCTTGACCGCCTTCTACCGTACCCCGGCCGGCAAGAAATCGCTGGAAGTCATGCCGGTGCTGATGATGGAGAGCGCCCAGGCCGCACAGAAGCTGACGCAGGAGCGCGCCAAGCGCATCGTCGAACAATTCAAGTAACAGAAGGATAGTATCGTGGCGAACATCTACAATTTCTCCGCCGGCCCGGCCGTGCTGCCTAAGGAAGTGCTGCAACAGGCGGCCGCTGAAATGCTGGACTGGCAGGGCAGCGGGATGTCCGTCATGGAGATGAGCCACCGCGGGCCGGAGTTCATTTCGATCTACCGCGCCGCGGAGCGCGACCTGCGCGAGCTGCTGGCGGTGCCGGACAACTACAAGATCCTGTTCATGCAGGGTGGCGGCCTGTCGCAGAACGCCGTGCTGCCGATGAACCTGTGCGGCGGCGCCGACAGCACCATCGACTTTGTGCAGACCGGTTCCTGGTCGTCCAAGTCGATCAAGGAGGCCGCACGCTATGCTCGCGTGAACGTGGCCGCATCGTCGCAGGCGACCAAATTCGACCGCGTGCCCGACCAGGCGGAGTGGAAGCTGACCCCTGGCGCGTCCTACCTGCACGTCTGCACCAACGAAACCATCGATGGCGTTGAGTTCAACTTCGTGCCGACCGTGCAGGGCGATACCCCGCTGGTGGCCGATATGTCCTCGCACATCTTGTCGCGCCCTGTGGACGTGAGCAAGTACGGTGTCATCTTCGGCGGCGCGCAAAAGAATATCGGCCCGGCCGGCGTGACCGTGGTCATCGTGCGCGATGACCTGATCGGCAAGGCGCTGCCATTCTGCCCGTCCGCGTTCGATTTCAAGAACGTGGCGGAGAATGAATCGATGTACAACACGCCACCCACCTACGGCATCTATATCGCCGGCCTGGTGTTCCAGTGGCTGAAAAAGCAGGGCGGCGTGGCCGCCATGGAAAAGCGTAATATTGAGAAAGCCGAGCTGCTGTACCAGGCGCTCGACGCCGACGACTTCTACCAGAACCGCGTCGCAAAAGAATACCGCTCGCGCATGAACATCCCGTTCTATTTGCGCGACGAATCGCAGAACGAAGCATTCCTGGCCGGCGCGAAGGCGCGCGGGCTATTGCAGCTGAAGGGCCACAAGTCCGTCGGTGGTATGCGGGCATCGATTTATAACGCGATGCCGATCGAGGGCGTGCAAGCGCTGGTCGACTACCTCAACGAATTTGCAGGCAGAAAATGAGTGACAAATTGAAACCCTTGCGCGAGAAGATCGATTCGATCGACGCGCAAATCCTGGCGCTGCTGAATGAGCGCGCCAAAGTGGCGGAGCAGGTTGGCCATGTGAAGGCCGAGACCAACGCGCCCGTCTTCCGTCCCGAACGCGAGGCCCAGGTGCTGCGCGGCGTGGCCGAGCGCAACCCCGGCCCGCTGGGCGCGCGAGAAGTGCAAACCATCTTCCGCGAAATCATGTCGGCTTGCCGCGCGCTGGAGCGCCGCGTGACCGTGGCCTTCCTCGGCCCGGCCGGCACTTTCAGCGAGCAGGCCGTGTACGCGCAGTTCGGCACCGCGATTGAAGCGCTGCCTTGCGCCTCCATCGACGAAGTGTTCCGCGCCACCGAGGCGGGTACCGCCGATTTCGGCGTGGTGCCGGTCGAGAACTCGTCCGAAGGCGCGGTCAACCGCACGCTGGACCTGATGCTGGCCACCCCATGCCTGATCAGCGGCGAGATCGCGATTGCCGTCCACCATAGCCTGATGACCAAGACCGGCTCCATGGAAGGCGTCAAGGTGATCTGCGCCCATTCGCAGGCGCTGGCGCAGTGCCAGGTGTGGCTGAACCAGAATTTTCCGAATATCGAGCGCCGCGCCGTGGCCTCGAACGCCGAAGCCGCGCGCATGGCGGGCCAGGACGCGACCATCGCCGCCATCGCCAGCGAGCACGCCGGCTCCCAGTACGGCCTGGGCGTCACCCACGCCCACATCCAGGACGACCCGCACAACCGGACCCGCTTCGTGGTGATCGGCAGCCTGCAGACCAACCCGTCCGGCAAGGACCACACCTCGATGGTGCTGGCGGTACCGAACAAGGCCGGCGCGGTGTACCACCTGCTGGCGCCACTGTCCAAGCACGGCGTATCGATGACGCGCTTCGAATCGCGTCCGGCGCGCATGGGCACCTGGGAATATTATTTTTATGTAGACGTGGAAGGGCACGTACAAGACCCGTCCGTGGCAAAGGCGTTGGCCGAACTCAAGGACAATGCTGCCTTCTTCAAAGTGCTGGGCTCCTACCCGACCAGCCTCACCTGACTTTTTAAGAGATTAGATCCATGTCCAAGAATTACGGCCCTGAATACGTTCGCGCAATCGCCCCTTACCAGGCAGGCAAGCCAATCTCCGAAGTGGCGCGCGAATTCGGCCTGCAGGAAGAGAACATCGTCAAACTGGCATCCAATGAAAACCCGTTCGGCGTGCCTGAATCGGCGCAGAAGGCCATGGCCGCTGCCGCCGCGGAGCTGGGCCGCTACCCGGATGCCAACGCCTTCGACCTGAAGATGGCGCTGTCCAAGCGCTACGACGTGCCGATGGACTGGATCACCCTGGGCAACGGCTCCAACGACATCCTGGAAATCGCCGCCCACGCTTTCGTTGAGCGCGGCCAGTCCGTGGTGTACTCGCAGTATTCCTTCGCCGTGTACGCGCTGGCGACCCAGGGCATCGGCGCGCGCCACATCGTGGTGCCGGCCAAGAACCACGGCCACGACCTGGACGCCATGGCTGCCGCGATCGAGGCGGACACCAAGCTGGTGTTCATCGCCAACCCGAACAACCCGACCGGTACCTTCATTTCCGGCGCCGAGATCGAAGCCTTCCTGCAGAAAGTGCCGGCGCACGTGGTTGTGGTGCTGGACGAGGCGTACAACGAATTCCTGAAGAAGGAAGACCAGTACGAATCCGCCGCCTGGGTCAAGAAGTACCCGAACCTGCTGGTATCGCGCACCTTCTCCAAGGCCTACGGCCTGGCCGGCCTGCGCGTCGGCTTCGCGCTGGCGCAGCCGGAAGTGACCGACCTGATGAACCGCATCCGCCAGCCGTTCAACGTCAACTCGCTGGCGCAAGCCGCCGCGATTGCTGCGCTGAACGACAAGGAGTTCCTGGAGAAGTCGGCCGCCAATAACGCCGCCGGCTACGAGCAGTTCGTGGAAGCGTTCAAGGAACTGGGCCTGGAGTATGTGCCTTCTTACGGCAACTTCGTGCTGGTGCGCGTGGGTAACGACGATGCCGCCGGTGCGCGCATCAACCTGGCGCTGCTGAAGCAGGGCGTGATCGTGCGCCCGGTGGGCAACTACGGCCTGCCGCAGTGGCTGCGTATTTCCATCGGCCTGCCGCAAGAAAATGCGGTGCTGATCACTGCGCTGCGCAAGGCGCTGGCGGAGGACCGTGCTTAACAAGGTAGTCATTTTCGGCGTTGGCCTGATCGGCGGCTCGTTTGCGCGGGCGCTGAAGCGGGCTGGCGCCGTGCATCACATCGTCGGCGTCGAGCGCTCGGTGGCCTACATGGCCCGCGCGCTGGAACTGGGCATCATCGATAGCGGCCTGCCGGGCGCCAACGCCGCCGGCCTGGCTGACGCGCTGGCTGGCGCCGACCTGGTGCTGCTGGCTGCGCCGGTGGCGCAGACTGGCCGCATTCTGGCAGCAATCAAGCCTTACCTCGATCCCGCCACCGTTGTCACCGACGCCGGCAGCACCAAGTGCGACGTGGTCGCTTCGGCGCGCGCCGCACTGGGCGACCGTGTAGCGCAGTTCGTGCCGGGCCACCCGATCGCCGGCCGAGAGACCAATGGCCCGGATGCCGCCATCGCCGACCTGTACCGCGGCAAAAAGACCGTCATCACGCCACTGGCCGAGAACGCCCCGGAAGCCGTGGAGCGCGTCGCCAAAGCCTGGCGCGATTGCGGCGCCATCATCCACACCCTGACCCCGGAAGAACACGACAAAGTATTCGCCGCCGTCAGCCATCTTCCCCACCTGCTGGCCTACGCGCTGGTAGACGACATCGAACGCAAGTCCCACTCGGATTTGCTGTTCCAATATGCTGCCAGCGGATTCCGCGACTTCACCCGCATCGCCGGCAGCTCGCCTGAAATGTGGCGCGATATCAGCCTCGCCAACCAGGCCGCACTCCTGACCGAGCTGGATGCATATCTGGCACAATTAACCCGTTTGCGCGCCAGCCTTGCCGCTGGCGACGCCGCCGCGCTCGAAGCGGTCTACGCCAATGCCCAGCGCGCGCGCCGGCAGTGGATCGAAACCATCGAGGCGGCCGAGCCGCCGCAACCGAAAGACGCGGCGGCAGAATAAGGAACACGCATGACTGAATATCCGCATTACCTGGACCTGCTGCCGGTCGCCCACGTCGAAGGCGTGGTGCGACTGCCTGGCTCCAAATCGATTTCCAACCGCATCCTGCTGCTGGCCGCGCTGGCGGAGGGCGAGACCCGCGTGGTCGACCTGCTGGCCTCCGACGACACCGCCGTGATGCTGGCCGCGCTGCGCTCGCTGGGCGTGGACTGGACCGAAGAACGCGATGGCGACAGCACTGTGCACGTAGTGCAGGGCGTGAAGGGCAACTGGCCGCTGCGCACTGCCGACCTGTTCATGGGCAATGCCGGCACCGCCATCCGTCCGCTGACCGCCGCGCTGGCGGTGATCGGCGGCGACTACAAGGTGCACGGCGTGCCGCGCATGCACGAACGCCCGATCGGCGACCTGGTGGACGCGCTGAACGCGGCCGGCGCCGATATCGAATACACGATGAACAAGGGCTATCCGCCGCTGCACATCCGCACTGGCGAGTTCAAGTCGCAGCGCCTGTCGGTGCGCGGCGATGTGTCGAGCCAGTTCCTGACTGCGCTGCTGATGGTGGCGCCGCTGATGGCGCGCGAGCAGGCCATCACTATCGCGGTTGAGGGCGAGCTGATTTCCAAGCCGTATATCGAGATTACGCTGAACCTGATGCGCCGCTTCGGCGCCGTGGTGGAGCAGGATGGCTGGGCGTCGTTCACCATCCCGGCGGGGCAGGTTTACCAGAGCCCGGGCACCATCCACGTGGAAGGCGACGCTTCCAGCGCGTCCTACTTCCTGGCTGCCGGCGCGATTGGCCGTGGCCCGCTGCGCGTGCAGGGTGTGGGCCGTGACTCCATCCAGGGCGATGTGCGCTTTGCGCAAGCGCTGGAGCAGATGGGCGCGACCATCACCATGGGCGATAACTGGATTGAGGCCAGCGCTAACGGCCCGCTGAAGGCGGTGGATATGGACTTCAACCACATCCCCGACGCCGCCATGACGATCGCAGTAGCTGCGTTGTACGCTGAAGGCACCACCACCTTGCGCAATATCGCCTCCTGGCGTGTGAAGGAAACCGACCGCCTGACAGCCATGGCGACTGAGCTGCGCAAGCTGGGTGCGAAGGTGGAGGAGGGCGCTGATTGGCTGTCCGTTACTGCCCCGCGTACGCTGATGCCGGCCACTATTGATACTTATGACGACCACCGCATGGCGATGTGCTTCTCGTTGGCCTCGCTGGATGGGTTTATCCGGAAGGGCGCCAAGGTGCGGATTAATGACCCTAAGTGTGTCGCGAAGACTTTCCCGGATTACTTTGCTGCGTTTGCGTCTATCGCTAAGCGTGGTAGCGTTTAACTTTTAGCCAAAACCGGTAAACCGGTCGGATGGCCGCCCCACCTGACCCTGCGGGTCAGGCACTGGGGTACCGGTTTAGAAATTAACCATATGCCAACATCGAACATCCCAGTCATCACCATCGACGGCCCGACCGCTAGCGGCAAGGGCACCGTAGCCCACAAGGTTGCGGACAAGCTTGGCTTCCACCTGCTGGACTCCGGCGCACTGTACCGCTTGACAGCTTTGCAAGCCCTGCGCCGTGAAACCAACCTGAACGACGAGCACGCCCTGGCCAAGCTGGCCGAGCACCTGAACATCCACTTCGCCGGCGACGCCATTTATTTGTCGCAAGAAAACGTCACCGACGCCATCCGCGCCGAAGAAGTTGGCAATACTGCATCAAAAATCGCCGCCCTCCCAGCCGTGCGCCAAGCGCTGTACGGGCTGCAACTGAGTTTCCGCAAGACACCAGGCCTGGTCGCCGACGGCCGCGACATGGGCTCCGTGATCTTCCCGCACGCCCCGTTGAAGGTGTTTTTGACCGCCTCCGTGGAAGCCCGCGCCGATCGCCGCTATAAGCAATTGATCGGAAAGGGAATTTCTGCTAGTATGCAAGACCTGCTGATGGATTTGAAGGCGCGCGACGACCGGGATATGAACCGGGCCATCGCACCTTTAGCCCCGGCAGAGGGAGCGCACATCCTCGATACATCTGAAATGAACGCTGATGAAGCGACCGAGCAGGTGTTGAAATGGTGGGCAGCTACCCACAAATAATTTGTTCAACCCTTCCCAGTTGAAGCCGCATATCGCGGGCCTTACTGGCTAACCTGGAAATAAATAATGGAAAGTTTTGCAGCCCTCTTCGAAGAGTCCCTGTCGCGTCAAGACATGCGCTCTGGCGAAGTGATCTCCGCTGAAGTCGTGCGTCTGGACCACAACTTTGTGATCGTTAACGCCGGCCTGAAATCGGAAGCTTTCATTCCTGTTGAAGAATTCAAGAATGACCAAGGCGAACTGGAAGTCAAAGTAGGCGACTTCGTTTC
The DNA here is from genome assembly GCF_038440195.1 of Pseudoduganella sp. OTU4001. Lineage (NCBI taxonomy): Bacteria > Pseudomonadati > Pseudomonadota > Betaproteobacteria > Burkholderiales > Oxalobacteraceae > Pseudoduganella > Pseudoduganella sp. OTU4001. The sequence goes on from NZ_JASATG010000025.1 coordinate 48,223, forward strand.
CGTGGCCATCGAATCGCTGGAAAATGGTTTCGGCGATACCATCCTGTCCCGTGACAAGGCTAAGCGCCTGGCATCGTGGCTGGCACTGGAAAAAGCAATGGAATCCGGCGAGATCGTCGTTGGTACCGTGAATGGCAAGGTCAAAGGCGGCCTGACCGTTCTGACCAACGGCATCCGTGCTTTCCTGCCAGGTTCGCTGGTAGACACCCGTCCAGTTAAGGACACCACCCCATTCGAAGGCAAGACCCTCGAGTTCAAGGTTATCAAGCTGGACCGCAAGCGTAACAACGTGGTTCTGTCCCGCCGCGCCGTCATCGAAGCTTCGATGGGCGAAGAGCGTCAGAAGCTGATGGAAACCCTGAAAGAAGGCACCGTGGTAACCGGCGTCGTCAAGAACATCACCGACTACGGTGCGTTCGTTGACCTGGGCGGCATCGACGGCCTGCTGCACATCACCGACCTGGCATGGCGTCGTGTACGTCACCCATCGGAAGTGCTGACCGTGGGTCAAGAAATCACCGCTAAGGTCCTGAAGTACGATCAAGAGAAGAACCGTGTGTCCCTGGGCGTGAAGCAACTGGGCGACGATCCTTGGACCGGTCTGTCCCGTCGTTACCCACAAGGCACCCGCCTGTTCGGTAAAGTCACCAACCTGACCGACTACGGTGCGTTCGTTGAAGTGGAACAGGGCATCGAAGGCCTGGTGCACGTTTCCGAAATGGACTGGACCAACAAGAACGTAGCTCCGAACAAGGTTGTCCAGCTGGGCGACGAAGTTGAAGTGATGGTTCTGGAAATCGACGAAGAGCGTCGTCGTATCTCCCTGGGCATGAAGCAGTGCAAGGCAAACCCTTGGGACGACTTCGGCATGACCCACAAGAAGGGCGATAAGGTCAAGGGCGCAATCAAGTCGATCACCGACTTCGGCGTGTTCATCGGCCTGCCAGGCAACATCGACGGCCTGGTGCACCTGTCCGACCTGTCCTGGACCGAGTCCGGCGAAGAAGCCGTACGCAAGTTCAAGAAAGGTGACGAACTGGAAGCCGTGGTTCTGGCAATCGACGTTGAGCGTGAGCGCGTTTCCCTGGGCGTTAAGCAACTGGAAGGCGATCCATTCAACAACTTCGCAGCCATGAACGACAAGGGCTCCCTGGTTACCGGTACCGTTAAGTCGGTTGAGCCAAAAGGCGCCGTAATCGCCCTGTCCGAAGAAGTTGAAGGCTACCTGCGCGCTTCCGAAATCTCCCGCGACCGCGTGGAAGATGCCGGCACCCACCTGAAGGTTGGTGATTCCGTGGAAGCCCTGGTGATCAACATCGATCGCAAGGCACGTTCGATCCAGCTGTCGATCAAAGCTAAAGACAACGCAGAAACTGCTGAAGTGATGTCCAAGATGGCCGCTGATTCCAGCGCCGCATCCGGCACCACCAGCCTGGGCGCGCTGCTGAAGGCTAAGTTCGACAACAAGAACTAATCTACCGAGCACTTAGATGACTAAGTCCGAATTGATCAACCGCCTGGCTGAGCGTTACTCTCAGCTGGTGGCTAAAGATGCGGAGTATGCCGTCAAGACCATCCTCGATGCGATGACCAACGCTTTGGCTGACGGCCAGCGCATCGAGATCCGTGGTTTTGGCAGCTTTGCCCTGAATTCGCGGCCGCCACGCATTGGACGCAATCCGAAGTCCGGCGACAAGGTGATGGTTCCTGAAAAACGGGTTCCTCACTTCAAGCCTGGCAAGCAGTTGCGCGAAAGGGTCGATGCGATGGTCGGGCAACCGATCATCGAGGATTGAGTCTCTGGCTAGTAGAATGAAGGGGGCGGGCATTTGCCTGCCCCTTTTTTAATTTGGAACCGACAATGAAATTAATTTCGACCGCCTTCGGCGTTGTCCTGTTTGTCCTGTTCTTTGGTTTTGCCCTGAAAAACACGCAGGAAGTAGACCTGCATCTCTTCCTCAATTACGAGCTGCGCGGCCCGCTGGTGCTGATGCTGCTGGCCTTCTTCGTGGCCGGCGCCGCCCTGAGCATCCTCGCGCTGACCCCTACCTTGTTCCGCCAGCGCCGCGAATCGAACAAGCAGAAATCCACTATCCAGTCCCTGCAGACCGCTGCCATGCAAGTGAACGAGCGCCCGCAGCCGGATAGCGTCAACACCCAGCACTAAGAAAAATATGGATTTTGAACTCTGGTGGCTGCTGGGCATCCCAGCCTTCTTCGCCCTCGGCTGGATCGCCGCACGCGTCGACATCCGCGCCGTGGTGTCCGAATCGCGCACCCTGCCGCGCGGCTATTACAAAGGCCTGAACCACCTGCTGAACGACCAGCCGGATCGCGCCATTGATTCCTTCATCGAGATCGTCAAGCTCGATCCCGAAACCGCCGACATGCACTTCGCGCTGGGCAACCTGTTCCGCCGCCGCGGCGAGACCGAGCGCGCGATCCGCGTGCACCAGAACCTGCTGTCGCGTCCCGACCTGCCGGCCGAACAACGCGCCCACGCCGAATATGAGCTGGGCCAGGATTACCTGAAAGCCGGCCTGCTGGACCGCGCGGAAGAAACCTATAAGCGCCTGCTCGATACTTCGCACGCGGTGCAGGCGCGCCGCGCGCTGCTGGAGATTTTCCAGCGCGAGAAGGAATGGCAGCGCGCCATCGAAGCCGCCCTGGCATTGCAGGAAGCAGGCGCCGGCTCGCGCCAAAAGGAAATCTCGCAGTTCTACTGCGAACTGGCGCAGGACGCGCTGGTGCACATGAAGCCCGAGGAAGCGGAAGCCTTGCTGGAAAAGGCCCTGCAGGCCGACCGCGCCAGCGTACGCGCCACCATCCTGTGCGGCGACGCCCAACTGGCCAAAGGCGACACCGAAGCCGCGCTGATGACCTGGCGCCGCGTCGAGCAGCAATCCGTGCCGCACACCGCGCTGGTGGCGACGCGCCTGATGGATGGCTACCGCAAAGTGGGCCGTCCGCAGGAAGGTGTCAGCCTGCTCAAGTCCTACCTGGAGCAAGCCTCCTCGATCGACTTGCTGGAAGTGGTGTTCAAGGCCGTCATCGAACTGGATGGCGTGGACGCCGCCAAGCAAGTGGTGATCGACGAACTGCGCCGCACCCCGACCCTGCTGGGCCTCGACAAGCTGCTGGAAGCACGCATGATGGACGCGCCGGCCGCTGTGTTGTCCGAGCTGTCGATGGTGAAGAACCTGGTGCACGGCTACACCCAAAAGCTGGCCCGCTACCAGTGCAGCCATTGCGGCTTCAAAGCGCGCCAGTTCTACTGGCACTGCCCGGGCTGCAGCCGCTGGGATTCCTACCCGCCGCGCCGCACCGAAGAACTTAATGTGATGAACTGATATGACCCAAGCTCCTGCCCTCGACAAAGTCCGCATCCTCGTCGCCGGTGACGTCATGCTGGACCGTTACTGGTTCGGCGATGTAAGCCGCATCTCGCCGGAAGCCCCGGTCCCGGTGGTGCGCATTGAGCGCCGCGAAGCCCGCCTGGGCGGCGCCGCCAACGTCGCGCGCAACGCCGCCGCGCTGGGCGCGCATGCCGGCCTGCTCGGCATCATCGGCGCCGACGAAGCTGGCGCCGAAGTGGAGCAGCTGCTGCAAGGCGGCGGCATCCACAGCTACCTGAAGCACGACAACGCCATCTCCACCATCATCAAGCTGCGCGTGATCGGCCGCCAGCAGCAGATGGTGCGTATCGACTTCGAAGAAGCGCCAAGCGACGCCGTACTGCGCAACAAGCTGGTGCAGTTCAAGACCCTGCTGCCGGAGTACGACGTGATCGTGCTGTCCGACTACAACAAGGGCGGCCTGGTTGACGTGGCCGAAATGATCGCCACCGCGCGCGCCGCCGGCAAGATTGTGATGGTCGACCCGAAAGGCGACGACTTCTCGCCATACAAAGGCGCCACCGTGCTCACCCCGAACAAGTCCGAGCTGAAGCGCATCGTCGGCTCCTGGAACAGCGAAGAGCAGCTGATCACCAAGGCCCAGAACCTGCGCACCGAACTCCAGCTCGACGCACTGCTGCTGACCCGTTCGGAAGAGGGCATGACCCTGTTCACTGGCGACGGCATCTTCAACGTCCAGGCCAGCGCCCGTGAAGTGTTCGACGTCTCCGGCGCCGGGGACACCGTGATCGCCACCGTGGCCGCCATGCTCGGCTCAGGCGCCGGCTGGCAAGAAGCCGTCGAAACCGCCAACCGCGCCGGCGGCATCGTGGTCGGCAAGCTCGGCACCGCCACCGTCACCCGCGACGAGCTCTTCCCCGCCTAAGCCTTCTCAAAGGCAAAACAGGGACGTAACACGTTTCCGCAGCGCGGAAACGTGTTACGTCCCTGTTTTGCTTTTTGTTATATTGGCAATCCATCCAACTCTGAGCGATTGCCATGCGTGCCTACCTCCCGATCCTGCTGGTGGCTATTTCTCTGCAAGCCAGCGCGCAACCCAACTTCACTAAAGATATCGCCGGCGGCAGCGACCATCCGCTGCTGCGCCGCTATGAGGGCTCCATGCTGTACATGTACGGCGGGGAGAACATGGGGCCGGCGCGCATAGTCGATCTGGAAGGCTCTAAGCCTGCCCTGCGCGCGGTAGAGGGCAAGGTGGCCAACCGCTTCTACTGGGGGCCGAAGGGACGTAGCGCGCTGGAGGTGCACCGCAATTTCCAGCAGGCGCTGACGGCCGCCGGTTTCAAAGTCCTGTACGCCTGCGAGACCGACCAGTGCGAGAAGGCGAAGGTGCAGTACCTGGTTCAGGAACTGCCGCGTGAGGCGAGCTGGAAAGAGTTCAACGCCCACGTCAGCAGCATCTTCAATAGCGCCAACCAGCCGCGCTTCCACCTGATCAGCGCAGCCAAGCCTGGGCCGGGCGGCAATACTTATGTTCAGGTTGCATTGAGCGACCACAACGAATACCAGCGCGTGCGCCAGTTCGTGCAAATCATCGAGCCGGCCACGCTGGAGGGTGGCAAGGTCACTGTTGATACCAAGGCGATCCAGGAAGGCTTGCAGCGCGACGGCAAGGTGGCGCTGTATGGCGTGACCTTCGACACCAACAAGGCCGTCATCCGCGAGCAGTCGACTGAGCAACTGGAGCAAATGGCCAAGGCACTCAAGGCCAGCCCGGCCATGAAGGTCTTCATCGTTGGCCATACGGATGACCAGGGCGAGTTCGAGTCCAACCTGGGCCTGTCGCAAAAGCGCGCGCAAGCGGTGGCTGAGGCGCTGGCCGGCAAGTACGGCATCGCCGCCAACCGTATGACGCCGCGCGGCGTGGCCAACCTGGCGCCAGTGGCCAGCAATGCCAGCGATGAAGGCCGGGCAAAGAACCGTCGTGTGGAATTAGTTGTGCGTTGATTGATCTGCCTCAAACGCCGCGCGGACTGCGTCAGCCGTCCGGCGCGTGCTGCGTTGTGGCTGGGCGAGGTCTTCTCGCGACCCACTTAGGAGGCAATCATGATCAGGAAACTGCTACTCGCCGCCGCCACGCTGGTGGCTTGCATGGGCATGGCGTTCGCCCAGGTTGACGTCAATAAAGCCGACCAGGCCGCGCTCGACAGTATCAAAGGCATTGGTCCGGCCAAGTCCAAAGCCATCATGGCTGAGCGCGCCAAGGGTGAGTTCAAGGATTGGTCGGACTTCGAGCAGCGTGTCAAAGGCATCGGCGAGAAGAACGCCATCAAACTGTCGGAGGCGGGGCTGATGGTCAACGGCAAGGCGCGCGATGGGGCTGTACGCAAGGAAACGCGCAAATAAGGTAAGATAAAGGCGGATGGTTTGGTTTTACTTGAAGAGGGACGCCTTTACATGAAACCGATGTTCCGCCTAGCTTGCTGTGGCATCATGCTCAGCCTGGCCGCTTGCGGCGGCAATAACGATACGTCGATCGCAGCAAAATCGCCAACGCGAACTGCCGCCGCTGCCGCCATCCAGGCTGCGGCCCTGCCGGAAGTAAACCTGCCGGGCTACCGCAGCCAATACACGATTGTCGCTTCCGGCGGCAATTTCCTGGTCACCGATATCACCACCGGCCAGACCGCCACCTATACAGCGGGCCAGCGCTTGCGCATGCTGGATGGGGGCGTCGCCTTCGATCTTGCAGGTAATGCCGGGCAGTCGTTCCGCCTGTACCAGGCCGCCTTTGACCGCGCTCCCGACGTCTGGGGACTAGGCTTCTACATCAATGCCTACGATAACGGCGTGGTGCCGGACGTGATTTCGCAGTCCTTTATCGACAGCCAGGAATTCTCCTCGAAATACGGCAGCCTGGACAACGCCGCCTTCCTGACGGTGCTGTATAACAATGTGCTGCACCGTGCGCCGGACCAGGGCGGCTACGACTTCAACCTGAGCTACCTGAACGGCACCAACCCGACAGGCACCACCGTGACGCGGGCGCAAATGCTGCGCTTCTTCGCCGATTCGGCCGAGAACGTGTCGCTGACTGAACCGAGTACCAGGAATGGTATCGAATACCTGCCGTGGGGGATGACCCTGCCGGAAACGCCGGTGGCGACCTACGTTGGCAAGTACGACGGCAATTTCGGCGGTACCGAAGGCGGCCCGGTCTCCTTCACCTTTAACGCCAACGGGGGCATTACGCTGACGGCGCATAACAACGTCTCCGGCGCCGATATGAGCGGCACCGGCACGGTGGCCAACGGCGGCAAGCTTACCGCCCAGATGAGCGGCGGTGGCCGCACCATCAACCTGACCGGTTCGGTGAACGCGGCGACCGGGTATGTGACCGGTAGCTGGACCTTTGCTGGCGCCGCTGGCGGTGGCGTCGTGGTGGCGATCAAGGCCGCGGTGCCGGTTGGGCCGCAGTTCTCGCAGGTCAAAGCCATCATCACCCAGCGCTGCGTGCCGTGCCACTCGGTGAAGCCAACCATACCGGGCTATCCTGTGGCGCCGAACGGTATCCGCCTGGATACCGAGCAGGAAATCCGTAACCGCGCCGGCCAGATCTACGCGGTGACGGTCCAGTCACAATTCATGCCTTACCTGAACCAGACTGGCATGACGCAGGAAGAGCGCGACTATATTGGCCAGTGGTTCAACGCGGGTACGCCGTGAGCGCGCGCCTGAGGTATAGTGCGGCCGGCGCGCTGGCCGCGTTCGCGTTTGCGGCGCAGGCAGCGCCGCCTGCGCTGGCGCCGTCCTTCGACCTGCCCGGCGCACGCCTGGCGGACTTGCGCGGCAAGGTGGTTTATGTGGACTTCTGGGCCTCCTGGTGCGGCCCGTGCCGCAAGTCCTTCCCCTGGATGAACACCTTGCAGCAGCGCCATGGCCCTGCCGGCTTGCAGGTGGTGGCCATCAATGTCGACGAAAAGCGCGAGGATGCGGCGGCCTTCCTGGCCAAAGTGCCCGCCAGCTTCACCATCGCTTACGACCCGGCCGGCGTAACGCCGAAAGCCTATGGCATCAAGGGCATGCCGAGCAGTGCCCTGGTCGGCCGCGATGGCCAGCTGCTGTGGATGCATTCGGGATTCAACGAGGCGGACAAGGATAAGCTCGAAGAGCGCATCCGTGCCGCTCTCCAACCTTAGGAGCAAACATGCGATTTGTCCTTGCCGCGCTGGCGGTGGCAATGCTCGGTGGCTGCGCGGTGCAGCCGGTGCAGCCTTGGGAAAAGGGCGCGCTGGCGCAGCCGAATATGCGTTTTGATGGCAACCGGGTGGAGGGGCGCTACGCGGCCCACACCTACGACAGCCGCGAGGCGGCATTCGGTGCGGGCAGCGTGGGCGGCGGCGGCTGCGGGTGCAACTGATGGCGGGGCCGAACGAGAAGAAGGCGCCGGTATCGGCGCTGATGCTGGCGGCGCTGGCGCTGCCGGGCCTGGATGCGGCGGCGCAATCGCTGCCCGAGACCTCCACGCTGGGCATCGGCATGCTGCACTACCAGGATGAACAGCCGGAGCTGAGGCGGGTCAAGGTCAATTCGCCTTCGGTCTACCTGAGCATGCCGCTGGCAGGAGCATGGCTGGTGGAGGGCGGGGCGGTGCTGGACCACTTGTCCGGGGCTACGCCGCGCTACCACACGGCGGTCAGCGGCGCCTCGCGCATGGACGAAAAGCGCAAGGCGGGCGATGTGCGCGTCACCCGTTATTTCGGCCACGCGACGCTCGGGCTGGGCGCGGCGGTCTCCAACGAAAACGACTACCGTTCGCGCGCCTATTCGGCCTCGGCCTCGCTCTCGAGCGAGGACCGCAATACGGTGGGCTCGCTGGGCTTTGGCGTGTCGAACGATACGATCTCGCCGGTCAACCAGCGCGTGGTGGGCGAACGGCGCCACACCACGGAATTCATGGTCGGCATCGAGCAGGTGCTGGGCAAGCGTGACGTGGTGAAGGCGGATTACACCCATACGCGCGGCCGCGGCTACTATTCCGACCCGTACAAGCAGGTCGACAACCGGCCGCGCGAACGCGATACCGATGCCTTGCTGCTGCGCTGGAACCATGCGCTGGACCATGCGGCGGCGCTGCGCCTCCATTACCGCTATTTCCGCGACAGTTTCGGCATCCGCGCCCATGCCGTGGGCGGCGAGTACGAGCGCCCGCTGGCGGGCGGCTGGATGGTCACGCCTTCGCTGCGCCTGTATTCGCAGTCGGCGGCGGACTTCTATTTCGATCCGGTGTATGACCCGCTATTCGGCGAGCCTTACCCGCCGGGCTATAACTTCGCGTCCCCCAAGCCCTCCACGGCCGACCAGCGCATGGCGGCTTTCGGTGCGGCGACCTTCGGCCTGAAGCTGGCGCGCGAAATCGGCGGCGGCTGGACGGCGTACATCAAGGCCGAGCAGTACCGGCAGATGTCGTCCTGGCGCTGGACGGGCAGCGGCAGCCCAGGCCTGGCGCGCTTTGACGCACGTTCCTGGCAGGTGGGGGCGGTGCGCACGTGGTGAACTGGGCGGTCGAATTCAGCGCCATGGCGTCGCCTTGCCAGGTGATGCTGTGCGCACCCAGCGAGGGAGCGGCGCGCACGCTGGCGCAGCCGGCCATCGACGAGGTGCTGCGCATTGAGCGCGCCTTTTCGCGCTACCGGCCCGCCAGCATCGTGGGCCGCATCAACGCCAGCGCCGGCAGCGGGGAGTGGATCGCGCTCGATGCGGAGGCGGCCGGCCTGCTCGATTACGCCGCCCAGCTGCATGTGCTGAGCGATGGGCTGTTCGATATCACCTCCGGCGTGCTGCGCCGCGCATGGGACTTCCGCACGCCGCGCGTGCCATCCGCATCCGAGCTCGAGCCCTTGCTGGCGCTGGTCGGCTGGCAGCACGTCGAACGCCGCGCTGTTGCAGGCGCGGCGCAGGTGCGCCTGCAGCTGGCGGGCATGGAGCTCGACTTCGGCGGCTTCGGCAAGGAGTATGCGGCGGACCGCGCGGCCGCCATCCTGCAGGCGCAAGGCCTGCGCCACGGCTATGTGAACCTGGGCGGCGACCTGCGCGTGTTCGGTCCGCAGGCCGACGATACGCCGTGGAGCATCGGTATCCAGGACCCGCGCGACGAGCAGCGCACCATCGCCTCGATCGAGGTCGCAAGCGGTGCGCTGGCCACGTCGGGCGACTACGAACGCTACTTCGAGCTGGATGGACAGCGCTACTGCCATATCCTGAACCCGCGCACCGGCATGCCGGTCACCTATTGGCGCTCAGTCAGCGTGCTGGCGCCGCTGGCGGTGGCGGCAGGCAGTGCCAGCACCATCGCCATGCTGCTGGGCGAAGATGCGCGCTGCTTCCTGGACGCCAGCGGATTCGCCTGGCTGGCGCAGGACAATGGCGGCCGCATTTTCGATCGTCGCTAGACGGGAGCGTTTATCGGCGCCGGGCAGCGTTTATCGCATGCAGCCCCGCAGCCGCGCGCGCTGGGGCAAAGTTATGGGCATGACAATTCCGTCGTGCCATGAGAAACTGACGCCCCATGAAATCCCACATTGTGTTCCTTGCCTCCATCGCCGCGTATTCCCTGCTGGCGCTGGCAGAACCTACTGCCAAACTTGATCAGAGCTGGTTCCTCGCCGGCGAGAATCCTGAGCATTACCAGATTGGCGCCGACCCGGACGGTGTGCGGCGCGGTAGCGTTGCCAAGTTCTTGCGCGCCAGGACGGACAAGCATGAGGCTTGGGCCACCCTGATGCAGTCGGTTGCCGCCGATGACTATCGCGGCAAGCGCGTGCGCTTCTCGGCCCAGGTCCGCACCGAGAATATCGGCAACTGGTCCGGTCTATGGATGCGCGTGGACCGGGAAGACGGTAGCATGGGCGGCTTCTATAACAGCCAGGATAAGCCGATTAAAGGCAGCCACGGCTGGCACCTGCGCAGCGTGACGCTGGATGTCGCCGACGATGCCCGCACGCTGAATTTCGGCGTGAATGGCGGGGGCGGTGGTACCGTCTGGATCGACGAGCTGAAAATGGAGATTGTCGACAATAGTGTGCCGGTCGACAAAATGCCGCCACGCGAGTACTGGCGCTCCCTGAGCACGAAGCCGAGCCTGTAAGATGCACACCGGCCCCGAAGCCGCATTGCGGCAAATCCTGTCGATGAACCGGACGGAAGGCCGCGTCAGCGCCGCTATGTTCGGCGGTTCGGTGGCGTTGCCGCTGCTTAGCGGCTCATACTCGCACCTGGCTCTGTTTGGCGCCTTGCTGCTCGATGCGGCGCTTGTGCTGGCTGGCGCGCAATTGCTGCGCATGATGCTGCCACGCGGCGCAAGCTGGACCTGGTGCTGGGCGGCGCAGCCGCTCCTGCTGCTGACGGGCGCCGTGCCGGCCGTGCTGGCGTATGGACGGTTGACCGAGGCTTACCTGCTGATGGCGCTGTCGCCGGTACAGATGCTGGGTAGCGCGCTGGCTTTTGGCGCGGCCATTCTGACCATTCCGCTGCTGTTCGCGCGCCGCCAGGCGCGCGCCCTGGAAATCTCGGAGCTGCAGCGCGCGGCCGTTCAGGCGGAATTGAAGTCGCTGCAGGCCCAGGTCGAGCCCCACTTCCTGTACAACACCCTGGCCAATACGCGCTACCTCGTGCGCCACGCTCCCGATAAGGCGGTGGTCATGCTGGACCATCTGATCGCTTACTTGCGCACGGCCTTGCCGGACATGCGCACGCCGGCGTCCACGCTGGGCCGCGAGTGCGAACTGGCGGGGCACTACCTGGGCTTGATGGAGATCCGTTTCGGCAGCCGGCTGCGCACGCGCATCGATTGTCCCGATGCGCTGCGCGAGATATCGGTACCGCCGATGATGCTGATGTCGCTGGTGGAAAATGCGGTGCAGCATGGCGTGGAGCCCAAGCCGGGCGCAGTGTCCGTCAGCGTGGTTGCCGCGATGTGCGGCGACCGTCTGAGTGTCACAGTGCGCGATGACGGCGCCGGCTTGCAGCAGGACGCGCCGGTGCTGGGCAGCGGCGTTGGGCTGCGCAATGTGCGTGATCGGCTGCATGCGCTGTACGGTGAAAAGGCCGCCTTCGCCCTGCGCCAGGCTGCCGACGGTGCGACGGAAGCGGAACTATTGCTGCCGGTGGAGGCGCGCGCATGAAGCCACGCATCCTGATCGCGGACGACGAGCCATTGCTGCGCGCGGAATTGCGTGAACTGCTGGCGGCGCTGTGGCCGGAAGCCGAACTGCTGCCGGATGCGGCGGATGGATTCGATGCGCTACGCCGGGCACGCGAATTGGCGCCGGATATCGCATTCCTTGATATCCGCATGCCGGGCCTCGACGGGCTCCAGGTTGCCGCGACCTTCGGTTCGCAAACGCACGTGGTGTTCGTCACGGCTTACAACGACCACGCCCTGGCTGCGTTTGAGCAGGGGGCACACGACTACCTGCTCAAGCCAGTGGATGCAGCGCGGCTGGCCCGCACCGTGGAACGCCTGCGCCAGCGCATCTTGCTGCCGCCGCCGGACCTGAGGCATCTTGCGGACAGCATGCGCGGTGCGGCCGCGGCGCCGCCGTCGGGGGCGCCATCCTGGATCCAGGCCTCGGTGGGACAGGCCGTGCACTTCATCGACCTGGTGGACATCCTGTACTTCGTAGCGGAAGATAAATACACGCGCGTGGTGGCGGACGGTATGGAAGCGCACATCCGCACGCCGCTCAAGGAGCTGGCGGAAACGCTGGAAGGGGCGGGATTCTGGCAGGTGCACCGCAGCTATGTGGTGGCGGTAAAACGCATTGCCGCCGCCGTGCGCGATGGCGACAATGCGATGTGGCTGACCTTGCGCGGGCATGGAGCGCGGCTGCCGGTCAGCCAGCGCTACCAGCACCGCTTCAAGACGATGTGACAGGCAGGTTGGCCAGGAAGGCGTGGATCTGCGACACCACGGCCGCGCCTTCGCCGACGCCGGCCGCTACGCGCTTGGTGGAGCCCGAGCGTACGTCGCCAATTGCGAACACGCCCGGCACGCTGGTCTCCAGCGGCGCGCGCTGCGGCGCGTCGGCCAGCGTCATCTTGGCGCGGCACTGGTCCTTGATGGCGTCGAAGCCGGTGCGGATGAAGCCTTGCGCGTCAACCTCCACGCCGCAGTCCGCGAGCCAGGCGGTGTTCGGGTCGGCGCCGATGAACAGGAACATGCGGCATACATCGCAGCTATCGACTTCGCCGGTATCCTTGCAGCGGAAGGTGACGCGCGACAGGCCATCGTCGTTGCCTTCCAGCGCCACGATTTCGGTGTGGGTATGCAGTTCGATGTTCGGCGTGGCCTTGATGCGGTCGATCAGGTAAGTGGACATGGTGGCTTTCAGGCCATCGCCGCGAATCACCATGTGCACTTTCTGCGCATAGCCGGACAGGAACACGGCGGCCTGGCCGGCGGAATTGCCGCCGCCCACCAGCACCACTTCTTCCGACTTGCACAGCTTGGCCTCGATCGGCGAGGCCCAGAAATAGATGCCGCGTCCTTCGAATTCACCGATGTTGTCGAGGGCGGGGCGCTTGTAGCGCGCGCCACTGGCCAGCACTACCGTCTTGGCGCGCACGATCTGGCCGCCGTCGATCTCCACCCGCAGCGGCCAGCTGTCGCACAGCAGCCGCGTGGCCGGCGCCGGGATCGCCACTTCCACGCCGAACTTTTGCGCCTGCACGAAGGCGCGGCCCGCCAGCGCACCACCCGAGATACCGGTCGGGAAGCCGAGATAGTTCTCAATGCGCGCGCTGGCAGCTGCCTGGCCGCCGAAGGCGCGCTGTTCGAGCGCCAGTACGGACAAGCCTTCCGAGCCCGCATAGACCGACGTCGCCAGGCCCGCCGGGCCGGCGCCAACCACCACCACGTCCCATAACTTGTCTTCAATCACTGGCAGCAGGCCAATGCAGAAGCCCACTTCCGCGTTGCTGGGGTTCTTCTTCACCGCGCCGTCCGGGCACACCACCAGCGGCCAGTCGTCCGGGCCGGGCTGGTAGTACTCGCACAGGGCGCGCGCCTGCTCGTCGTCCTTCGGGTCGAGGATGCGGTAAGGGTAGCCGTTGCTGCGCAGGAAAGACTGCAAATGGAACAAGGCCGCATTGCCCTGTGGTGAAACCAGCACCAGGCCGCCGCCTTCGCTCTCCAGCAGGCCGACGCGGCGCAGGATCAGCGCGCGCACAATGCGCTCGCCCAGCTCCGCTTCCGCGATCACCAGCGCGCGCAGGTTTTCCGGCGACACTTCCAGCACTTCCACATCGTCCTTGGCGGTCGCATTGACCAGGGAAGGGCGGCCGGACAGCTGCGATACCTCGGCCGTGAATTCGCCGGGACCATGCTCGGTCAGGAATTCCGAATTGCCCAGGCCATCGTATTTGCAGATGGTGATCGAGCCCTTCAGCGTGACCAGCATGCCAAAGCAGGTATGGCCCGCTTCCAGAATGCGCACCCCGCGCGCGTACTGGCGGATGGTGCCAAAACGGTGCAGGCGCTTGATTTCCTGCTCGGTCAGCACCGGATTGAATTGGTGCCGGCGGCCTTCCATGGTGGATGGGATGGAGATAACTTCGTTGTCGCTCATGGGCTCAAACTCCTGTCGTAATTCATGTAGTTTAATGCAATCGCCCGGGCCTGCTATGATTTGTCATGACCTTCACCATCCGGCCGCTGCATTCCGAAGAACTGGCCGTCTTCTTCCATTACCTGAATGACCACTTGCTGGATAACGGACGCGATGGCGCACCGCTGTTCCAGCCCATGTCGCGCAGCAGCTCCGGCTTCCCGCCCGAAAAGGCGAGCGGCTTCAGTACCGGCCTGCAGGCGCATTTCGGCCAGCCAGGCTGGCGCCGGGTGTGGGTCGCGCTGGAGGGCGAAGACATCATCGGCCATATCGACCTGCGTTCACGCCCCGAGCCGGCGGCGCGCCACCGTTGCCTGCTTGGCATGGGCGTGCACCGCAACGCGCGGCGCGGCGGGCTGGGGACGGCGCTGGTGGCCACCGCCGTGGAATGGGCGCGCGGGCAGGGGCTGGAATGGGTGGACCTGGAGGTTTTGGCGGGCAACGCGCCGGCGCGCGGGCTTTACCGCAAGATGGGCTTCCAGCAGACCGGCGAAATCGAGGACCTGTTCCGCATCGACGGCGAGAGCCTGGGCTATGTATTCATGTCCCTGCAGCTCGCCGCCGGAGCGGATAGAATGGACGTTTAATAAAACAAAATACTGCAGGAATCATGGGATACAAGACAATCGCCGACACGATCGGTAACACGCCGCTGGTGCAGCTGGTGCGGATCCCGGGGGCGGAAGCCGCAGCCCGTGGCAACATCATCCTCGGCAAGCTGGAAGGCGACAACCCGGCCGGTTCGGTCAAGGACCGCGCCGCCATGTCCATGCTGCGCCGCGCCGAAGAGCGCGGCCAGATCAAGCCGGGCGACACCTTGATCGAAGCCACCAGCGGCAACACCGGCATCGCGCTGGCGATGGCGGCGGCGATCCGCGGTTACAAAATGGTGCTGCTGATGCCGGAAAACCTGAGCGAAGAACGGCGCCAGAGCATGGCGGCCTACGGCGCGCAGATCATCCTCACGCCGAAAACTGGCGGCATGGAATACGCGCGCGACCTGGCCGAAGCAATGCAGAAGGAAGGCAAGGGCCTGATCCTCGACCAGTTTGCCAACGGCGACAATCCGCGCGCGCACTACGAGGGCACCGGTCCTGAAATCTGGCGCGATACCGAAGGGCGCGTCACCCACTTCGTTTCCGCCATGGGCACCACCGGCACCATCATGGGGGTGTCGCAGTACCTGAAGGAGCAGAACGAGAATATCCGCATCATCGGTGCGCAGCCGGAAGAGGGCTCGTCGATCCCTGGCATCCGCAAATGGCCGGAAGCCTACCTGCCGAAGATTTACGACAAGGCGCGCGTGGACCAGGTGGAGTATGTGTCGCAGGCTGCAGCGGAACGCATGGCGCGCCGGCTGGCGGCGGAAGAAGGCATTTTCTGCGGGATTTCGGCGGCAGGCGCCTGTGAGATTGCGCTGCGTATTTCGCAGCAAGTGGAGAACGCGACGATCGTGTTCATCGTCTGCGATCGCGGCGACCGCTACCTGTCGACCGGGGTGTTCCCGGCGTAAGCGTGACACCGCTTTCCCTCCCCAGGTGGGGAGGGAAAAACCAAGGCTAAGATCAGCCTTTGTTTTCGGACGAGCCGCCGGAACCTTCCTTCGGCTTGAACTGCTTGTCGCTAATGCGGAACTTGTTGCGACGGTCACCCATCAGGTAACGCAGGTCACGGATGCTCAGGTCGGAAACCTCGTGCATGCGGATCAGCAGCGATGCGCCAACCGGCAGGCGGTGGTGGCGGATCTTGGAGATCACAGGCGGCGCCACTTCCAGAGCGCGCGACAGGGCCGCATCGTTCTTCAGGCGCAGGTTTTCGATCAGGGTGTCGAGCAGGCGGTTCGGATTGTACTGCAGCAGATCATCGCCTTCCGACTCGTTGTTCATATCAGTACCGACTTGGTTGGTCATGTCTTCTGTTCCTTCTCAAAAGTTGTCCTGCTAACGACCCTAATCCTTAAACGGATTCCTGTTTAACAAGTTTCATAATATATACACAATTGTACAACAGTGCGGTCAGCAGTACTTGCGTGCAACAAAAAATAGTATATTGCTCTCGAAACGCGTTGTCCTATCGCAACATTCTGAGAGAATTCTAACCTATTTTTTGTGTTAGGGTAATTTTGCCACCTTGTAAATCACACAAGTTACAACTTGTTACAGTGTTTCTTTTAAAGAAAGCTTCACTGCCCGCCCCAGTTCCACCACCGACATTGCATAAAAATAACTTCTGTTGTACTTGGTGATAGAGAAAAAGTTATTGCTTCCCACCCAGTATTCGGTCGGCTCGGCGCCGTTCTGCAAATCCACCAGGCCATATAGCTTGTCGGCGGCCAGCGCTGCGTTGGTGCTGACCCCCGCCGCCAGCAATTCTTCGGCGCGGAATTTGGCGTCCAGGCCATGGTCGATGTACTTTTCCCAGGCGCGCTCGGGCGACACGGCGGCAGGGTAGACCAGGGGCGACGGATCGTCGCGCTTCCAGCCGTGGGCGATCAGGAAGTTGGCGACGCTGCCAATCGCGTCGGCGGCTGAATTGCGCAAATCGACCTTGCCGTCGCCGTCGAAATCCACGCCCAGCTTGTAGATATTGCCCGGCATGAATTGTGGCATGCCCACGGCGCCGGCGTAAGAGCCGGTCAGTGCCAGCGGGTCGACGCCGGTCTGGCGCGCCGACACCATGGTCGCTTCCAGCTCGCCGCGGAAGAAGGCCATGCGCGCTTCGCGGTTGGGCGCCAGCGGATAGGCGAAAGCCAGGGTGGCTAGCACGTCCAGCACGCGGAACTTGCCCATGTCGCGACCGTAGATGGTTTCCACGCCGATAATGCCGACGATGATTTCGGCCGGTACGCCATACAGCGCTTCGGCGCGCGCCAGCGTGTCGCGGTTGGCGTTCCAGAATTCGACGCCGGCGTTGATGCGCTTCGGTTCGATGAAGCGCGCGCTATAGGCTTGCCAGTTTTTGGGCTTGCCGGGCGGCGCCGGCTTTACCAGCTGTACCGCGGAATCGATATAGCGCAGTTCGAGGAACAGCTTCTCCTGCTCGGCGATAGGGAAGCCATGTTTCTGCTCCATATCGCCCATGAATTGCTGCACTTCTTTCCATTGGCCGAAGTTGACGAACTCGCCGCTGTAATCGATCGCGGGCTTTTTCGGTGCGGCTTTCTTGACGGCTTTCTTGACCGGCTTGCGCGGCGCGGCATCGGCCTGCGGCGGCGCAATGAAACCCAGGCAGGCCAGGGCCAGCACGGTGGTGGGGAATTTCTTAAAGAGTGTCATCGGGATTGCTTCAGCAAACTGTTCAGCCGTGCGATTTGGTTAGCGGGCGCTTGCGGCAGGCCGTATTTGAGCGCGCCGTAAAGCTCCAGGAATCCTGTCATGGCAGCCATTTTCTCAGACGGCAGGGTCAGCTGCCGCACGCGTTGGGCAAGGCTCTGCGGTCCTTCATCCGGCGCTTTTTCCAGCCCGTGCCGCGCCAGCAGGCGGCAGAAGGCGAGATAGGCGGCGTCGACCGGATCGCGCGCGCGTTCGGCACGGCCGCGCCGCAACAGCAGCACCAGCCCGCCAATGGCGGCCAGCGCGGCCGGCAGGCGCCAGTCGCCGAAGGCGGCGCCAAGTTCCCTAAGGAAATGTTGCTGCCTGTTTGGATTGTAATCGAGGATCCATTGATTCCAAGCATTATTCATCGCACTGATGCCAAAACGCATCTTTGCCAGCCACGAGTCCTGGTTGCGTGCCAGGCCGGCTAAGCCTTGCAATCCGAAAGGCGCTGCTTCGGGCAGGGTCTGCGCCAGGCTGCTGCGGATGCGCTCGGGCGCCACGGCGGCGGTCGGGTCGACCCGCGTCCAGCCGCGCTGCGGGCCGAGCCAGACTTCGCTCCAGGCGTGGGCGTCGGACTGGCGCACGGTGTAATAGCCGTCGACCGGATTCAGTTCGCCGCCCTGGTAGCCGGTCACCACGCGCGCCGGCAAGCCGGTGGCGCGCATCAGGTAGACAAAGGCGCCGGCAAAGTGTTCGCAAAAGCCCTTGCGCGTATCGAACAGGAATTCGTCGACCGCATCGCGCCCCAGCAGGCTTGGCTGCAGCGTGTATTCGAACTCGCGGCGGAAATAGTCCAGCGCGGCGGCCAGCGCGGCATCGTCGCCTTTCTCCGCGCGCAGGGTTTGCAGCTGGGCGGCGTAGCGCAGGGTGCGCGGGTTAAAGCCTTGCGGCAGCTCAAGCCAGCGTTGCAGCTGCTGCGGCGACAAGCCGGCTTGCGCGATGTAGTCGGGGTGGGCGACGCCGGTGTAGCGCATGCGCTTGTCGGCCGGCGCCTGCACCAGCTGTTCCAGCTCGTCGGAATAGGCGCCGCTGCCTTCGCTGGCGCTACGGGCCGGCCCGCTCATTTCGAGCATGAACAGGAACTGGCGGCGGCCCGGTTCCAGCGTCACCTCGTATGGGATGGGCGTGCCGCGCCATTCCAGCTGTTCCATCAGACGCGCCGTGCCCAGTGAATAGAGCGGGCGGCCGATGCGGCTCCAGGTGCGGCCGTCATAGCGGCTCAGGACCGGGCCGCGCCAGTACAGCTGTTGCTGCTGCGGCGCGGCGCCCTGGAAGCGTGCGCGGAAGGCGACTTCCTCGGACAGCGCCAGGTTGCTCATCGAGCCGGGCGCCATGGTATCGGACATGCCGGTCTTGCCGCCGGCGGCATCGCCCGGCAAGCCCCACAGCGGCCCCTGGATGCGCGGGAAGCCGATGAACAGCAGGGCGCCCAGCGGGGCGGCGATCAGGAACACGCGGCTCGCCAGCTTGAGACGCGTGGCCAGCGGCGGCACGGCGCCGGTGTACTGGAACGTGACCTGGGTCGCCAGCAGGACGATGATGGTGGCGATCATCATGGCGGCGGTGGGTATCGATTGCGAGTAGAAGAAATTCGTCAGCAGCAGGAAGAAGCTGAGGAAGATCACTACAAACAGGTCGCGCCGCGCATGCATTTCCAGCAGCTTGAAGGTGAGCAGCAGGGTCAGCATCGTCACGCCCGGCTCGCGCCCAAGCAGGGTGCGGTAATTCAGGTAGACGCCGCCCATCGCCAGCAGCGACACCGGCAGCAGCAGCCACAATGGCGGCAGGCGGCTGCCGCGCAGCGTGATGGCGGCGCGCCACAGCAGCGTGAGGCAGACCGTGGCGGAGGTCCACAGCGGCAGGTGGGCGAAGTGCGGCGCCAGCACCATCAGGGCTCCCAGCAGGAGCAGCAGGGTGTCGGCCTTGTCGCGCGTGAGCGGACCGGCGAGGCGGGCGATCATGCGCCCTCCTTGCCGTACAGGGCCAGCGCGCGCAGGCATTCGGCGCAGTGCGCTTCGCCCTGGCCTTGCGCGATATGGCGGTGGCCCACGCTGAGCGAGTAGGGCAGGGCGCGGCGTTCGGCTTCCAGCACCCAGGCCGCCAGGCGCGACAGGCGTGTTTCGAGATGCAGGTAGGGCGGCAGCGTGGTCAGGTCCAGGTGCAGGTCGGATACGGCGCCGCCTTCGAAATGCTTGCTGACCAGGTTGCCGCCGTCGGCCGGGTGCAGGCGCGCGATCTGGCGCCAGGCCAGGTGCTTCATCGGGTCGCCCGGCTGGTAGTTGCGGATGCCGGCGAAATTGTCCAGGCCCACGGTGCCGTGGCCGTCCTCGCGCGCGGCGCCGGTGGTGGGCAGCGGCGGCGGCGCCGCTTCCGGCTGCGGGTAGGCCAGTACTTTCAGGTCCGGCTGCCAGTAGGCCCAGGCGCCGAACAGGCCTAGCGGGAAGCGCGTGAACAGGCGCACGCGCGGCGCCGGCAGCCAGCCGCGTTCCTTCGTCGGGCGCGACAGCACCAGGGCTGCGCTGCCGCCGGCCGCCACATCGATGGCCTGGCGCGGCTCGCCTTCGTCCTGGAAGCCGAGCCAGACGGCGTACCGGTCACGCTTGCTGGTGTTGCGCACATTGAATTCGAACTGCGCCTCGTCGCCGGCGAATACCGGCTGCGCGCGGCCGGGCGCCAGGCGCAGGAAGGCCAGGTTCTTGGCGGTCATATACATGTCGACGATGGCGCAGGAACCGGTGAAGAAGGTCAGCACGAAGCCCAGGCCCAGGTTGTAGTTGACCGAGCCAACCAGCATGATCAGCAGCAGGCCGACAAAGGCCATGCCGGGGCGGGTGGGCAGGATGAAGACGCGGCGCATCACCAGCTCCACTTCGCCGGGCTCTTTTTCCTTCAGCTGGAACAGCCAGCGGTCAAGTATTCTCCGCGCTGGGGCAAGCATGGCTTTAAACCGGGACGGATTTTTGCAGCTGCAGTACCAGGTCGCGGCTGGCCAGCGCGGTGCCGTGCGAGGACTTGACCGGGCGCAGGCGGTGCGCGCAGACCGGCACCAGCACGGCCTGCACGTCTTCCGGAACCACGTGGTCGCGGCCTTCCAATGCGGCCCAGGCACGGGCGGCCTGCAGCAGGGCCAGCGCGGCGCGCGGGCTCAGGCCTTCGGCGAAGAAGCCGTTCTGGCGCGAAGCTTGCGCCAGCGCTTGCACGTAATCGATCAGGGCCGGCGCGGCGTGGATCTGGCGCAGGCCTTGCTGCGCAGCCGACAGTTCGGCCGGGGTCATGGCCGGGCCGAGGTGCTTGAGCATCTGGCGGCGGTCTTCGCCCATCAGCAGCGCGCGTTCGGCGGCGGCGTCGGGGTAGCCGAGCGAGATGCACATCAGGAAGCGGTCCAGCTGCGATTCCGGCAGCGGGAAAGTGCCTACCTGGTGGGTCGGGTTCTGCGTGGCGATGACGAAGAACGGTTCGGGCAGCGGGCGCGTTACGCCATCGGCCGAGACCTGGCGTTCCTCCATCGCTTCCAGCAGGCCGGACTGGGTCTTCGGGGTGGCGCGGTTGATCTCGTCTGCCAGCAATACCTGGGTGAAGATCGGGCCGGGATGGAAGCTGAAGGCGTTCAGTTCGCGTTCGTAAATCGATACGCCGGCCACGTCGGCCGGCAGCAGGTCGCTGGTGAACTGGATACGGTTGAACTGCAGGCCCAGCGACAGCGCCAGCGCGTGCGACAGGGTGGTCTTGCCGACGCCCGGCAAGTCTTCCAGCAAGAGGTGGCCGCCAGCCAGCAGGCAGGTCAGGGATTGGCGTACTTGCAGCTCCTTGCCGACGATGACCTGTCCGACCTGGCGTGCTACGGCGTGCAATTTGGTATACATGGTTTTGAGGCTCGTCCCGCCGCGTGGTAGATTAGTCGCATTCTATGCGAGAACGCGATACATGAGCACAGCAATTTATAGTCATCCCGACTGCCAGCGCCACGAAATGGGCGGCTGGCATCCAGAATGTCCGGCGCGCCTGCAAGCCATCGCCGACCAGCTGATCAACTCCCACATCGACGACCTGCTGGAACACCGCGATGCGCCGCTGGCTGACGTGTCCTCGATCGCGCGCAACCACAGTGCCAATGCGATCGCCATCGTGCGCGACAACCTGCCTGCGGCCGGCGACTATTACCCGATCGATGGCGATACCTCGCTTAACGCCCATAGCTGGCAGGCCGCACTGCGCGCCGCCGGTGCCGCAGTCGCCGCCACCGATGCCGTGATCGACGGCGAGATCGACAACGCCTTCTGCTCCGTGCGCCCGCCCGGCCACCATGCGCGGCCGACGGAGCCGATGGGCTTCTGCCTGTTTAACAACGTGGCCATCGCGGTCAAGCATGCGCTGGACGTACGCGGGCTGGAGCGGGTGGCGGTAGTGGACTTCGACGTCCACCATGGCAACGGTACCGAGGAAGCGCTGCTGAACGAGCCGCGCGCGCTGATGGTGAGCTACTTCCAGCATCCTTTTTATCCGTATTGCGATGTGCTGCCGGAGACGCCGAACCGCGTCAACGTGCCGGTGCCGGCTGGCTCCAAGGGCGACGTGGTGCGCCAGCTGGTGCAGGAAAAATGGCTGCCGGCGCTGCACGCCTTCAAGCCGCAGATGATCTTCATTTCGGCCGGTTTCGACGCGCACCGCGAGGACGACCTGGGCGGCATGGGCCTGGTGGAGGCGGATTACGCCTGGATGACGGAACAGATCATGGCGGTCGCGCGCGAGCATGCGCAGGGCCGCATTGTCAGCTGCCTGGAGGGTGGCTACAACCTGTCCGCGCTGGGACGCAGCGTGGTGGCGCACGTAAAAGCCCTGGCCGAAATCTGAGATGCTGTCTTTGTTGCTTGCGCTGGCCGGTGCCAGCGCGTTCCCCTATCAGTCGCTGGCCACGCCGGCCAGCTGCACCGTCCCCGCCTGGCCGCGCGAGGCGCTGCGCTATGAAATCGAAGGCGTCACAACGCTGGAGTTCCGTATCGGCCCGGATGGCGCGGTGCTCAAGCCCGTGGTGCGCGGCGGCAGCGGCTGGACCATCCTCGACCAGGCCGCGCTGGAAGGGCTGGCGCGCTGCCGCTTCAAGCCTGGCCTGGAAGAGTCGCGCAATGGCACCGTGTTCCCGATCCAGTATGCCTGGAAGCTGGACGGGCCTGCACCGCTGCGGCCGGTACTGCTGGCGGGCAGCTGCAAGCCTGCGCGGCGCATCGCCGGCTACGTGAACCTGGACCAACGCCGCAGCGCGCAAGCCGGCATCAAGCTGCGCTTCCTGGTCGGCGCCGATGGCCAGGCGCGCGGCATCGTGGCGGAACCAGGCGGCTTTGCGCCGCAGGTGGTGCGCGACGCGGTCGACTATGTGGCGGGCTGCCGCTTCGGCATCGCGCCCGGCGCCAGCGGCGAGCGCACCGATACCTCTTATGGCTGGGTGCTGCTCAAGTAGCGCAGTTCGATCACCGCGTCGTCGCTCCAGCTCTTGTCGCGCAGCGGGGCCTGGAAGCCCATCTTCTTCTTCCAAAGCTTGAGCGGCAGCACGCGGCCGCCTTCGCGCAGCTGGGCGCTGGCCAGTGGACGCTCGGTTTCGTCGTACCAGCTGGCGTTGGCGGAGTCGCACGGGTTGCTGTTGGCGGAGAACATGGTACGTACCAGCAGGTTGGTGTCTTCCCGGCCAATGGTCCAGAACACCAGGCACTCCAGGCGGATGTCGCCCAGCCGGCGCGTGTCCGGCGCCAGGCCGGGCGTGCGGATGTCGGGTGACCAGCGCACCGCGCCGCGCTTGCGGTTGGTGCGCAGGTCGGCATCGTCCTTGGCGGCAGCGTCGTCGCGCGGAAGGCTGAACGACAGTTCATCGTCGAGCGGCACCGGAATCGACGTGCTGTCGCCCGCCAGGCGCAGTTCGAGGCCGGAGCGCTGGACTTCGGGGCCCGGCAGCAGCTTGAAACGCAGTGCGGCTTTCGGCGCCAGCCCCTGGTGCTTTTCAAATGCTTCGAAGCCGCGCAACATAAGCCGGTAGGATTTAAAGGCCGGATCGCGGACGTTGGAGACGTTGACCGATTGCGGCGCGTTATCTTCGGCGGCGGCAGGCGCCAGGGCAAGGGCCAGCAGCAGGGGCAGGAGCTTCATGCTGAAAACTAAAAGTTACAATAATGGCAAATAGTATCAAAGCGGTTCCGCCATGTAAAATAGCGGATTGTTGATTCGATTTGTAAGGCAAAGAGCATGTCTATCCAATGGTTCCCCGGGCATATGAACGCCGCCAAGAAAAAAGCGGCGGAACAGATGGCCGACGTCGACGTCGTCATCGAGGTGGTCGACGCACGCCTGCCTGCGGCCAGCTGCAACCCGCTGGTGGAGGAGCTGCGCAAGTTCCGCCAGCGTCCTTGCCTGAAGATCCTGAACAAGATCGACCTGGCCGACCCGGATGCCACCGCAGCCTGGATCCGTCATTTCGAGCAGGACAAGACCGTCACCGCGTACGCGATGACCACCAAGAAGCAGTCCGACGTGGCGAAAGTGATCGCCAAGGCGCGCAAGCTGGCGCCGCACCGCAACGAGCCGACCAAGCCGCTGCGCATGATGATCATGGGTATCCCGAACGTGGGCAAATCGACCCTGATGAACGCGCTGCTCAAGCGTCGCGTGGCGAAGGTGGGCGACGAGCCGGCGGTGACCAAGCAGCAGCAGAAGATTTACCTGGATATGGAAACGGTGCTGATCGATACCCCGGGCCTGCTGTGGCCGAAGATCGAGATGCCGTCCGACGGCATGGCGCTGGCGGCTTCCCATGCGATCGGCTCGAACGCGCTGATCGAGGACGAAGTGGCGGTGTGGCTGGCGGAGGAATTGCTGAAGCGTTATCCGGAGCTGCTGAAGGCGCGCTACAAGGCGGACGTGTCGAAGATGGATGGCGTGGCGCTGGTCGAACGCGTGGCGCAGCTGCGCAGCTATCGTTTGCGCGGCGGCGACTGGGACTTCGAAAAGGCCTCGCACATGCTGCTGCTGGATTACCGCAGCGGCGCGCTGGGCCGCATTTCGCTGGAGACGCCTGAAACCCGCGCCGTGGCACTGGCGGCGCACGCCGAAGAAGAGCGCATCAAGGCGGAAGAGGCGGCGCGCAAGGCGGCCGAGAAGGAAGCCGAGCGCATGAAGGGCAAGCGCGGCACCTAGCCGAGCTTGAAGCTGCTGACCGCCAGCGCGCCCATGAAGCGGTCTTCGTGATACACCACCTCGGGGGGGGGGGGGGGGGGCGCCCCCCCCCCCCCCC